>JBCBRD010000173.1:0-7016 GCA_039819885.1 Pseudomonadota bacterium | reverse complement strand
GGCGTGATGCGAGACCTCACAGCGGCTTCGAATAGGGCCTCTTTGTTGTTGAAGTAGAGGTAGAGCGTTCCTTTTGCGATGCCAGCTCGTGCCGCAACATCATCGAGCCGCGTGCCTACAAATCCGTTTTTGGAGAACTCTTGAAACCCTGCCTCGATGATCTCGGAGGGACGTGCGTCCTTGCGCCTACGGCGCTGCTTTACCGGCATTTCCTGCAATGACCCTTGTCAGTCTCTCATTTAGACCTTATTACTGACTCAAGAGTCAGTAACTAATTGGTGCTCGATTTAGCTGCGGAGGACCCGCATGGGCAGAAGCTTAGAACAGTCCGCTACAAACCGGAAAAGTGGCAAAGATTTGGGGCAAAGCCAGCCAAAAACTGTTGGTTCTAGCGACCCAACGTCGACGTTGCCGCTTGTTGTGGTTGATCGGAGTGCGAGAGCTGTTGAGGTCCCCATGTGGGTCCGCATTCCGCTGTATGTCCGCCTTATGGCACTGACGGTGATTGTTATCGTTTCAGTCATGTTGGGTGGGTTGATCGGGCTTTATCGTCAACCGCCTGGTCTTCAGTGGGCGATGGAAACAATTGGCCTTGAACCGGGTGCTGGAACCGACAACCCGATTGCCGTGTCGTTAGAAACTGCCGCAACGGGTGGTTCTGACGCGCGTGGTTTTGGTTCGGTGGTCGCACCGACTGTTGTCGGGTTGGGAAAGCTCTTGCCTGTAGGTGAGGTGATGACAGTCGCACCTCCGTCTGGCGTGCGCGATGCGCGCATTTCAAAACTCCTTGTTTCTGAGGGCGACCGCATCGCAGCCAATAGCCTAATAGCGGTTCTTGATAGTGAAAGTCGGTTGCAGGCTGCACTTGCTTCAGCTCGTGCGACGGTTGCTCTGCGACATGCCGGTGTCGAACAAGCGCGAACGGCTGCGCGAGCGAGCCTTGGCGAAGCACAGGCGACCCTTTCTCGTGCGGAATCTGCAGCGCGCCGTGCCGAGCTTGACTTCGATCGAACCAATACACTTTACGCTAAGAACATCGTTGCGAAGGCATCGTATGACCAGAAGCTGGCGACTCTTGAGCAAGCTCAGAAAGAAGTAGAGCAAGCGCGCGCAACGCTCTCTCGGTTCAATACGGACAATCTCGACATACAAACCGATGTGGTCTTTGCGCTTCGCCAACTGGACGCTGCCAGAGCGGACCAGGTTCGAGCGGAAGCAGACCTTGAACAGGCTTATATCCGAGCGCCCGTAACAGGAACTGTTCTGGATGTGAAAATTCAGCCGGGCGAGAAACTCGATAGTGATGGTGTCGCCGATCTTGGACAAATCGATAACATGACCGCGAAAGTTGAAGTCTATCAGTCTCTAGTCGGTCGCATCGAAATAGGTGATGCCGTTGAGCTGACCGCTGATGCTCTTGCAGAAAAACTCAAAGGAGAGGTCACGCGAATTGGCGCGCAGGTGAAGCGCCAGACTGTTCTTGCGTCTGATCCATCCGCGAATACTGATGCCAAGATCGTCGAAGTGCTCGTCGCGTTGGACGAAGGATCCTCAAAGCGAGCCTCGCGCTACACCAATCTGCAAGTCGAGGCCAACTTCAAAGTCAGCGACCGCACAGCGAGCGCGAAATGATCACGCAGCTTCTCACTCACGTTTTGGGGCGGCTGCCCATCGGCTGGCTCCAACTGACCCACAATCGCACACGCTTGCTTGCGGCATTGGCCGGTGTCGCGTTTGCGAACATTCTGATTTTCGCTCAGTTAGGGTTTCTGGGAGCCATTACTGAAAGTACGAAGTATCCCTATCGGCTGCTCAACGCGGACATTCTGATCTACTCTCCCGATACGGAAACGTTCGCTGAGGCGGGTACTGTGCCGCGCCAGCGCATGTACCAAGCCCTGGCCATCCCTGGTGTTGAAGATGCCAGACCGATCTATATCGGTCCGTTAACTTGGGACTACGCGGTCGGTCGTATAGGAGAGCGGTTTGATGGATCAAGCACGATACGTATTGTTGCGGCAGATCCGGGTGGGGGCGCGTTTTCGTCGAGCATCTCAAGCTCCGACTTACAAAGGCTACGCCTTGGTGACACCGCACTTGCTGATCGCAAGACCCGTGGGATGCCAGTGAAACTCGTTGGGAGGATCGACAGTGGTCGGCCGCACGAATTTGAGGCCAACGGGCGTACGCTCACAATCGAAAAGTTGTTTGATCTTGGGGCGGGTTTCGATGCTGACGGCTATATGGTCGTCTCTGACCAGACGTTCTTTCGGCTCTTTCCAACGCGCACGCAAGGCGCACCGAACTACATCCTTGTCACCGTCAAGCCCGGTACGAATAAAGCCGTGGTCGCCGCCAGATTGCGTCAGGTGCTTTCACCCGATGATACCGTCGTCGAAACTCTGCGGTCTGCAGCTCAGAAAGATGAAGCCTACCAGACAACTGAAAAGCCAATTGGTGTGATTTTTGGTTTTGGCGTCGCGATTGGCGTCGTCGTTGGCATTATCATTGTCTATCAGGTGCTTTCGACAGACGTCGCGGATCATCTTTCCGAGTATGCCACATTCAAGGCCATCGGATATCCGCAGAAATTCTTCCTTGGCATCGTTTTTGAGCAATCGCTGCTGCTGGCATTTCTTGGGTTTATTCCTGGGCTGATTATTTCACTGCTTCTATACGCGCTTATTGGAGCGGCGACTGGCCTTCCGATCTCAATGCCCTTCTCTAGACCATTCTTGGTTTTCGCTGGGACTGTCGCGATGTGTGCCCTCTCTGGCTACATCGCGACCCGCCGCCTCGCCAGTGCCAACCCCGCCGACCTTTTCTAAGGAGGCCATTGTGACCAACGTCATTCAGGCAAAGCAGCAGGACGTCACTATCTGCAGGCAACCGGCGGTAAGCGTTGCAGATCATCCGATCTACGTTCGCGGATTGAATCATTCATTTGGACAAGGCGAAGCGCGTAAGCAAGTTCTGTTTGATATCGATCTTGATATCGAACGCGGCCAACTCGTCATTCTGATGGGGGCATCTGGTTCGGGGAAAACAACGCTTTTGACACTGCTCGGTTGTCTTCGCCGCGTGGAAGCAGGGTCCGTTCAACTCCTCGGCAAAGAGTTACATGACGCGAGTGAAGAGTTGTTGGTCGCGTCACGGCGCTCGCTTGGTTTCATTTTTCAGGCCCACAATCTTCATGAGAGCCTGACCGCTATGCAGAATGTGCGCATGGGGGTCGAGGTTCACGGACGGGATGCCCTGAGGAATTGGAAAGCAGCCTGCAGGCATATGTTGTCATTGCTCGGTCTTGAGGATCGGTTGGACTACTTGCCGGCAAACCTATCTGGTGGACAAAAACAGCGCGTCGCGGTGGCGCGAGCGTTGGTTGGAAATCCGGAGATTGTTTTCGCGGATGAGCCGACAGCCGCGCTCGATAAAGACAGTGGCCATCAGGTGGTCGACATCCTTAGACGCTTGGGGCGGGAACGCAGCACGACCACACTTATGGTCACTCATGATAACCGTATCTTAGATTTGGCCGATCGCATCATAACGCTCGAAGACGGCCGCGTTGTGAGTGACAAACGCCGCTAGTGCGCAAGTATGGCGCGCAACCATTCCCTTGGACCCTATTAGAGGCAGGACACTCAATTGAAAGGCTTTGAGAGCTCGTTGCGCCTAATTAATGACTGATTGGTCACTAATGTTTCTCAGTGTGTCTGGAGCAGCAAAGAACCAGCAACACGACACCGTTAACGCTCAACTCGTCCTGCAAATTGAATGGAGCCAAACACATGCGGCCGAACAGAGTATCTACCTTGAAGGCAATCGGTGGACTGGCAACCGGAGCCCTTGGTCTTTCCTTTATGGCACTCTCTGCAGAGGCCCTCGACGTTTCTGTACAGGGATTGAAAAACAACCGTGGCGATGTTGTCGTTTGCGTTTGGAAGCGGACCGATAGCGGTTTTCCAAATTGTGCAAAGGCAGCACCGCATAAGAAAGTGACAGTCCCTGCCACTGTCGCCGCGGTAAAAATTCCAGACCTCACTCCGGGTGAATATGCGGTAACGATGTTCCACGACGAGAACCGCCAAGGAAAACCAAAAACCAACTTCATGGGGATGCCGACTTCGGCAATCGGGCTGGCAAACAATCCCAATGTCGGGCCAATGAACCGTCCAACATTCGATAAAGCTCGCGTGATCATCCCGGACACTTCAGTGGTTGCGATCAAGGCGAAGTACATCTTTTGAAAAGCTTACCCGTCTCATGGTGGGCTCATACAATCTGGTGCTGCGCGGTTGATATTGGCTGCGCAGTGATCATGGGATCTTCAGGGCCTGCTCACATGCTTCAGAACGTACGCCATCGATACGCCGGGACTTGCACGCTTCGGTGTTTGGCAATTGCTTTAGTAAGCCTGGCACCGACTGCGGCGTCCGCAAAAAGCATTGCCTGGCGTCTAGAGAACCCATTTCGCTTCTTTCTCGACGCAGAAGTCCTCGCCCCACATCAAGCAGCCTATGAAGCGGTCAAGGGTCGAAAGTCAAAAGCAAGCCCGGTTCTCGCATCCGAGAGATGGCTCAGCCGTCTCATGCCGAATGGCTGGGCGGAGCCGACTTTTAAACGAACCTGTCTCCATCTTATCCGTCAAACGCATTCCGAGTGCGGGGGACTTCAACGCTACATCTTCCCCAAATCTCACGCTGTCCTTGCACAAGTCAGCGATGTGGAAGCACGCCTGTCGTGCGCCTGGGAATTGCGGTCCAACGCCCGAACCGGCTCACGCTCTCAGCGTAAGGTGCAGCCTTGTAGTGAACAGGTGCGCTTCGACGTTCCCTACCCCTTAGGAGGACGACTCGTCGTTACCATTGATAACCGTAAGGTGGCAGAGACGATCGTGCGGCCAACCGATGTTATGATTGTTGGGCTCGGTGACTCCTATGGGTCTGGAGAAGGGAATCCAGACCGACCCGTCATCTGGGATGACAATCGAACGATGAGTTTTGGCGAGTTGCCGGGCCCACGGCGCCAACGGCTAGACGGCTATCCGGCCAGGACATCGACGCCAATGCGCTATAAGGGGCGAGCCATTCGAGGCCCAAGTGCGTTCTGGTTGAGCCAGCCCTGTCATCGCTCGCTGTACTCTCACCAGTTGAGAGTTGCGCTCCAGTTGTCATTAGAAGATCCGCATCGCGCAATCACGTTTCTTGGTCTTGCATGTTCTGGCGCGACGATCGCTCAGGGGCTCATCGGCGGGTATAGAGGTGTCGAACCATTTCCGTTCTCATCCAGCCGTTCGCAGATTGGTTCGGTCGCTGTTGCTCAGTGTGGCGGCGGCGATGTCGAAAAACGGTCCTATGCGTCGAGCTACAACCCTGGCGGACAAGTGCCGGCTTTGGACGGCTTAGTTCTAGAGCGGTGCTCACCGCGCCGTGCGCGCAAGATTGACATGATTATGATGTCCGTCGGCGGCAATGACATTGGTTTTGCCAAGCTTGTCGCCTACGCGATTTTGAAGGATCGCACACCCTTGCGGGGCCTGAGTAAGGTCGCCGAAGCCGTCTACACGCCCGAGGAATCCCGTGCTCGATTTTCGGAGTTGCGCACACGGCTGAAGCTCCTGAAACGCGCCATTCACACGCACCTGCACATTCCCTGGAAGGAGGCTGACCGTGTCATCCTGACGGCCTATCCAATGGTCGCTGTCCGTTCGAATGGTCGAAGTGTGTGTCGCTCAACAGAGGCAGGGCTTGACGCGTTTCCCGGCTACCGCCTTGACCAAGACCGCACGCGCGAAGCGGAAGACGTTTCGCGTTCATTGACGCGGTTGTTGGGTGATGCCTCGAAGAAGCTGGGTTGGCAGTTCGTTTCAAGTCATCGCCAAAAGTTCGCAGGGCGCGGTGTATGTGCCGGAGAAACCAACGGCGGCGTCGATCCTGACAACGAGCTGTTGTTGCCTAGGTATCGGCGCGGCGCGTGGGTGCCCTATGTCCCCTCTCGATTTCGCGGATATGCAACACGACAACGTTGGATACGTACTGCGAACGACGCATTCATGCTTGCGCACGTTAAGGCGAAAACGGATCTCAAAAGGATTGTGTTTCGTCGGCGAGGGTTCGGGCCGACAGACCTCTTGGAAGCCAGCACATTTGGTGGCCCGTTTCACCCAACCGCCGAAGGCCAGGCTGCCATTGCTGATTCCGTCCTGCCTGCCGCCCGCAGACTCCTGCGCAAGTATCGCGAGCGCTAGGTCTCAAACAGTTCGTTCCTGATGGTTTTCTCAGCTTGAGGTGCTCGGCTGTCCGGCGTCTTCAAGGGAGCCTATGACCGTGCGCAATGGGGCCGTTGCCTACGTGCAAGTTCGTGGGCTGGTTGCGACCTTTGCATATTCCGCAGTGTGTAAGGTATTGGCGCACCGGGGAAGATTCGAACTCCCGACCCCTTGATTCGTAGTCAAGTACTCTATCCAGCTGAGCTACCGGTGCTTTTTTGGCCGTCCGAGGCGATGACGTCACAGCCATCTGAACCTGATCGGCGGACCTTGAGACGCCACTTGTGTGACCCGCAGAGCGATCCTTCTAGTCCGAAGCGCTGCTGGACGCAAGCGCTACATTGCGAGACGATCGGGTAGGGAGATTTCAAAGGCCGCGCCGTCGCCTGTGCCAGTGTCCATTAGCTTCAAATGGCCACCATGTGCCGCAATCAATTCGGCGGCGATGACGAGGCCCAGCCCTGTTCCGCCTTTGCGTTGTGAGCCTTGGAATGCGCGGAAGAGGTTTTCGCGGGCCTTGGGTGGCAGCCCAGGCCCATTGTCACGCACCTCGATCATGACGCGACGGGCATCACGCCAGGCTTTGACGTGGATTTTCCCGTTCTCGTGCTTTCCGTGACTTGGGGCAGGGCCAGCTGTCTCCAGAACCTGGGCAGCGTTTCGACACAAGTTGCTCAGTACGCGAAGCAGATGGTCTGGGTCGGCGTCGATCATCAGGTTGTCTGGTACGTCCATGACCCAGTCG
>JBCBRD010000172.1:0-7028 GCA_039819885.1 Pseudomonadota bacterium | reverse complement strand
CAGGCCGCGAATCCCAAGCCGAAGCAATCTTCAAAAAGTGGGGTCTCGACTTCGCTGTTATTGGCCGAACGACAGATACAGGCCGAATGGTCGTGCGCCACAACGGCGTAACGGAAGCCGACATACCCGTTGCCTCTCTCGCCGATTCTGCCCCGCTCTATGATCGACCTTGGAAAGCAACAGAACCCTCCAAGGCCCTTTTGGCAGAATGGGTCCCACCACCCCCGAATGGTATCCTGAGCACGCTGAATGATATGATGGGGTCGCACGCGTTGGCCTCGCGCCGCTGGATCTGGGACCAGTACGACCACATGGTCATGGGCGACACACTCCAACGCCCAGGAGGCGACGCAGCCGTCGTGCGCATCCACGGCTCCGACAAAGCCATAGCCGCCACCTGCGACTGCACACCACGTTATGTCGCCGCCGATCCAGCTATGGGGGCCAAACAAGCGGTCATCGAGACCTGGCGGAACCTGACAGCCGTCGGGGCCAAACCGCTCGCCATCACAGACAACTTGAATTTCGCAAGCCCGGAGCGTCCTGAGGTCATGGGGCAGATTGTCGGCGCGATCCGCGGCATGGGTGAAGCATGCCGCGTACTCGACTACCCCGTCGTCTCGGGCAACGTCTCACTTTACAACGAAACAAACGGTGCTGGCATTCCCCCGACACCGGCCATCGGTGGGGTCGGTGTCATTCACGACCACCGTCAGACTGCCGACATAGCTTTGAAATCAATCGGCGGGCTACTGATTGTCATTGGCCGCGAGCAAGGTTGGCTCGGACAAAGCCTTTATCAACAGCACGTCTCTCGCAAATACGAAGGCGCTCCACCAGCGGTCGATCTTGCTGACGAACTGAAAGCCGGTCATCTCGTTCGCTCGCTCATCAAAGAGGGCAAGACGAAGACAGTCCACGATTGTTCAGACGGTGGCCTGCTCGTGACGATTGCGGAAATGGCACTCGCTGGAAACACCGGCGTCGAACTGTACCCCTATGAAGGTAAGCTACCCTCCCACGCCATCTGGTTCGGCGAGGATCAGGGCCGATATGTCCTCGAAGTTTCACCAGATTCAGCCGAAAAGATCGCAGACCGTGCGCGTTTGTTAGCACTTCCTGCCCGCATCATCGGTCGCGTTGGCGGCGATACAATCAAACTGCCCGGAGAACCTGATCTGCCTCTGAGCACACTTCGCCAGAGCCACGAAGGTTGGCTACCTGATTTGATGAGCAGCGCTTGAAGTTTCTTGTTTGCGCTAGTTTATTCAGCCTAAAGATTGATACTGATTTTATAGGCGTTTTGCTAATGCAAATTACATATCGATTGATGTTTGTTGTTATGGCATGGGCGACATTGAGCGCCCAGATAGCAATTGCCAAACAGCTGGATCTAGGGTGCAAGGCCTACCCGTACGCCGGGGGGGCCAAAAAAATATTGCTGCACCCACGATCTTTTGCGGACACTGCGATCTGTCCTGGTGGAACCGACTGTTTCTCGCCGGAAAATCCGATCAAGGGTTACAACAATATTCCAGACAAAGCGATCGGGCCTCCGGATTATTCTGGTAGCAAAGCCGCGAACTCGAAAAAGTCTGACAAGTTTTATTCACTTGGCTGCCACCGTTCAGCAACTTGGCGGTTTGATGACAATGCATTGACCAACGTTGACGGTCCAGACTTGTTCGTTTTTGAAATCGGAACACGCAAAGAACCCACACGAGTTGAGTTGTCCAAGAATGGTAAGGATTGGCGGGACGTTGGGCAAATTGCCGGCGGAAACGGAACAATCGATTTTAAAAGCTACGTCAGCGAGAATGAAATATTTCGCTTTGTTCGTTTAACTGATCTAGGTTTTAACTGTAGCAAGCCCCGAATAGGTGCGGATATCGATGCAATTGCTGCAATGGCGTTCGCCTGGACCGTTGTGGAAGATGAGACGACGCAAGTCTTCTTTGACTCTGGAAAATCCGAACTTACAGATGAAGCAGAGGCAGCTCTGATCCAGCAATTTCACTCCGAGGCACTGCCACCGGGTTACCGTCTACAGATCATCGGTCACACGGATGACATCGGCACTACGAGCTCTAACCGAAGGCTCTCAATTTCACGGGCTGAGGCCGTTTCGGATTTAGCCGTTGAAGCCATCAAGATCGATCGAAAACGCGTTAGTTCTGATGGTAGAGGCGAGGATGATCCCGTTGCCTCAAACGGGACCGCCAGCGGGAGAAAGAAAAACCGAAGGGTAGAGTTGACTTTCTTGCCGCCAAGTTCGTGCGGAGGCTTGGAGGCTAGGCAAGCCGGAAAATGAGCCGGACTTGCCCGACCTGGTGTGCAATCCTATACCGATTTCATCGACGGACCAAACAAAGGACATCCTCATGCCCATGGAAGCAGGCGAAATCGAACGCCTGATCAAGCAAGCACTGCCGGACGCCGACGTCGAAATCAAGGATTTGGCCGGAGACGGCGACCACTACTCAGCACACGTTGTCTCGGCTGAGTTCAAAGGCAAATCCCGGGTACAGCAGCACCAGATGATTTACGCCGCGTTGCAAGGAAACATGGGCGGAGTCCTGCATGCACTCGCGCTCACGACCGCTGCGCCAAAAGAACAATGACGCCCGTCCGTTGACCATTCTTCGGCAAAGGGCCACCTTATACCCAAACAATCCGAAAACCGGCGATTTCGAAAGGACGCAAAATGAGTGAACAAGAGGTCCAGGATTGGATCCGTAAGCAAGTGGCTTCCAATGACGTGGTGCTGTTCATGAAGGGGACGAGCCAGTTCCCACAGTGCGGCTTTTCCGGGCAGGTCACGCAGATCCTCGGATACGTTGGTGTCGACTTCAAAGACATCAACGTGCTGGATGACATGTCGGTCCGCGATGGCATCAAGGCCTATTCCAACTGGCCAACCATCCCCCAACTCTACGTCAAGGGCGAATTCGTCGGCGGCTGCGATATCATCCGCGAAATGTTCCAGGCCGGTGAATTGACCCAACTGCTCACGGAAAAAGGCGTCCCTTTCGACAACTCCAAGATGACCGCCTGAGCCAAACCGTTCGTCCGTTGCAGCGGCCTTTCCGGCAAGACGAAGCTGCCTTCGAATGAAGGTCTTATGTTTGTCGACAGCGCCGACCGCCCTGCAACGGTCAAACAACCCATTATGAGTTAAACTGACAACGGCCGGGGCACATGTCCCGGCCGTAACCGTATATACCCGGACCTCAGCCCCATGCGCCTTGGCGGACGCCGTTTCTTGTTAAGCCTCGCGATCCTAGGTGCCTCTGTGTGCCTTGCGCTTGGCATCACGCTGCCCGTCATCAAACTCACCAAGTACATGTTTTGGGAAACGCAGCACTCATTGCTCTCAACAGTTGAAGTGCTACTGCGCGATCAACAATGGTTCCTCGGCCTCACCGTTTTGATCTTTTCGATCGTCTTCCCGGTGTTCAAGCTGTTGTATCTGCTTTCAATTTCAACACTTCCGGCAGAAGAAATCCGTCGCCAGCGCTGGCGATTACGCGCAATCGAGTGGTTGGGAAAATGGTCGATGCACGACGTCCTCGTGCTCGCCTTGATGATCTTTTTCATCAAGAGCCAAGGGCTCTACGACGCCACCAGCGTAAATGGCGTCTACTTTTTCACCGCCGGCATCGTCTTGATGATCCTGGCATATGCATGGCTGCCTGATGTCGCACAATCAGGAACGCAGGCGATGCGCGGTGAAGACGACAACACGAGCCCCGATGCAGCCGTCGCAGCTCCGGCCTCGACCTTTAGAAACTTCGTCCTAAGCTTTTTGATCATAGTCGCGACCGTGTTCTTCGCCTTGGGTGTCATCCTGCCGGTGATACGGTTCACAACCGTGTACGTCTGGACAGCCGAGCACTCAATCGCAACGATCATTTACGCGCTTTATCAAAACGACGAATTGTTCCTTTGCGGTGTCCTGTTCGTCTTCTCGATCCTGTTTCCATTCTTAAAACTGTTCTACCTGCTGACGTTGGTCACCTCACCAGACGTCACAACCGAGTTCCGCAGGAAATCTATCAACACCATGGAATGGCTCGGCCGATACTCCATGACGGACGTCATGGTACTCGCCCTCATCATTTTCTATGTGAATTCTTCAGGCTACACCGAAGCCGTTGTGCAGCCCGGTGTGTATTTCTTCGCAGCCAGCGCGATCATGACAATGCTCGCCTACGGTTGGGCGAACACAACGCGCCCCAGACCAAGAAAAACAAGCCCGCGAAAAACACAGCCGCATAAGGAGCCGACGGGAAACGGTGTCGGTGATCTGCCAACAACCTCTGTCGCTCCCGAGAGGAACACAGCTTCGCCTGCGTAAAGCCAATCGCAACGGCCGCCCGCGAGCCGTCCTGTTCCATGTGGAACAGCGTTCAACTATACCCATATCTAAGAACAAGACCTTCTGATCCTGCGGCCGCCGCGACCATCTCGGTCGGCGCCTGGCTTCGGTGCGAGTGCACGCGTCTAACCGGCCGCTGGGTCATTTGACAGCGAAGGAAAACAATAATGAACGCTCTCACACCACGCTTCCTCCCCCACACTACGCAACAGACATTCTTGACCGACGGTGGCCTCGAAACAGTCCTCGTTTTCCAAAAAGGCATTGAGCTTCCGAGCTTCGCCTCAATTGTCCTCATGAAAACTCCAGAAGGCCGCGACTTCCTCAAGACTTACTTCGAACCATTTGTAGGGATAGCGCGGGCGACCGGCTGCGGGCTTATTCTGGAAAGTCCGACGTGGCGCGCCAGCCCCGATTGGCAGGCGGCCGTTGGCTTTATGGAACTTGATCAACTAGCCGACGCCAATACGGCCTCGATCGCATTGCTCGATGAGGTGCGACAGGGGTTCGAAACCAATACAGCTCCGATGCTGATCTCTGGTTGCATCGGCCCTCGTGGCGACGGCTATAGCCCTGACACCACGATGTCGGCAGAAGAAGCAGAAACCTATCACGCATGGCAGATCAAGATTTTGAAAGATGCAGGCGTTGATCTCATCAGCGCTTTGACACTCACGACGATCAATGAAGCCGTCGGTCTCACACGCGCAGCCCAAAAGGCAGATATTCCCGTGGCCATTTCGTTCACAATCGAACTGGATGGCCGCTTGCCCAGCGGTTCGACCCTCGGTGAGGCCATCGAGAGCGTCGATAACGCCACGCAGTCAGCGCCAGCGTATTTCATGATCAATTGCGCTCATCCAGAACACATCACCCAGACCCTGCAGCCTGTTGGAGCCTGGCGCGAACGCATCGGAGGTATTCGAGCGAATGCGTCACGATGTTCGCATGCGGAGCTGGATGCGTGCGAAACCCTTGATGACGGAAACCCAACCGAGTTGGGCAGCCAAGTTGCAGAGCTTCGCAACTTCTTCCCCAACCTGACGGTCATGGGTGGATGCTGCGGAACTGACTATCGTCACATAGCTGAAATCGCACGAGCAGCCACGAGCCCCAAACAAGATCAAAAAGCCGCTGCGTGACGCCACGCTGACTGACGCTTAATCGAGAAAAAAGAGCGGCACCCATCGGGACGCCGCTCTTTTTGTTCACTAGCAATGCCGGGTGAAGTCGCAAGAATACGACGTCAGCAGCGGCTTAACGTGAGTAGAATTCAACCACGAGGTTTGGTTCCATCGTCACCGGGTAAGGCACATCGGCAAGTGCAGGGATACGCACGTACTTCGCCGTCATTTTACCTTCGTCAACGTCCAGATAGTCAGGAACATCGCGCTCGGAGCTCTGCATAGCCTCGATCACCAAAGGCAACTGGCGGCTACTTTCACGTATCTCAATGACGTCGTCGACGCCGACACGATAGCTAGGGACGGTGACTTTCCGACCGTTCACGAACACATGGCCGTGGCTAACGAACTGGCGCGCCGCAAAAACAGTCGGCACAAATTTGGCACGGTATACGACCGCATCAAGCCGACGTTCCAGCAAGCCAATCATCAACTCACTCGTCGAGCCTTTCAGCCGCACTGCCTCTTTGTACGTCCGCAGAAACTGGCGCTCAGTGATATTACCGTAGTAGCCCTTAAGCTTCTGCTTGGCGCGCAACTGTTGACCGAAGTCAGACAGCTTGCTCATCCGCCGCTCGCCGTGTTGGCCAGGCCGGCTCTCGCGCTTGTTGAACGGGCTTTTTGGGCGACCCCAGACGTTCTCGCCCATGCGGCGATCAAGCTTGTGTTTGGCGCGAATGCGCTTCGTCATAATAAGCACTCCGTTTGAATGAGGGACCACAATCGTGATCGCGGAGCGCCCCCTCCTTTGCCGAACAAACCTCGTTCAGCTGACAGGCCAAGGTGCATACGCCACCAATTCAGCGACGAAGTGCACAAACCACGGGTGCGCAAATCAACGCGGGCTCACCAGGGCCCGCGTTGGAGATCGTCGGATAAGTATAAAACCCAGTACAGTCAACCAAAAACAGCCTTACTGCTTGGTCGCTTCGGGTTTTTCGCTCGCAGCCTTCGCAAACTTCGGTCCGTTGTTCACGTAAGCGGAGATGATCTCATTCACCTTCTTTTTCTGCTCATCACTGCATGTCGCAGCCTTAGCAGCGCTTTCGTCGATCTCAACTTCCTTATCGCCTTGCTTCTCAACGATACGGACCTTGCCTGTCAGCAGCATCACCGTGGTGAGATGCAGCTGGCTGATATAGACCATCTGCTGCTCAGTCCATTTCTTCTTGAGACCTTCGCGATACATCAACGTCCGGTAATTCAGCACCTGCTCGTTAATCAAGTCACAGCGTTGCGCGTGCGCTGACATGCGTCCCACACGGATAACTTCACGCGCCACATCAAGCGGAACAACCACCTCTTCCTTCTTGGTCTTGTCGATGGTGATCGTTTTTCCATTTGGCGGCGTGAATTGCCCCGGCACCAGTGACCAGGCGTATTCCATAAATTTGCGTGCCGAGCTCTCACTAAGCTGCCCTGGTCGTAGCGGCGTTTGTGACGCCGGTGCAAGCAGAGCAGCTTAG
>JBCBRD010000171.1:0-7101 GCA_039819885.1 Pseudomonadota bacterium | reverse complement strand
GTTGACATCTTGATCGAGAACGCGAAGTCGAACACGTGAAAACTTGCCGACTTTGGAGCTGACCCGGATCAGGTCCTGGCCAATATCGAAGCCAATGCTTTGCGCGCCGAGAAGAACATCCCCTGCCGGTGAGGTGTTGCTCGGCACCACACGTGACGGCAGAGGGGGAGGAAGGTCCGGGACTGGCGGGGGTGGTGTAAGTTCGGCGGTCTTAATCTCCGCTTGGCCGGCCACATCGTCACGAACGGCATTCCCCGGCGTCGCAATGGCTGTACCTGCTAGCGCTGGCGTCGCGCCCACCGCATTTGTGCCCAGCGTTTTCTCAGTCGATGTGTCCGCAACGACTGTTGATCCATCGCGTCGCGCAGCAAAATCCTGCGGCGTTTGTAGACCCCAGATTTCGACTTCTCGATAACCGCGCCCGCCGCGGCCAACACGAAAAGTGAGCAACGCCTTGTCGACAAAGCGCCCGGTCTTGCTCCGGTCAATGGGCTTTGAGCGCAAGCCTGGGCGCAATCGAATGTTACGCCGTTCGGTATGCACCCGCCCATCGGAATATGTGAAGCGCGCACGTCGTACGGTAAAGAGTGACCCACCAGAGCTGATTGCAAACGCTCGGAACTTTCCGGGCACCTTCGACAGATCAATCGTCGAAGTTGCACGTTTTACGTTCACTTCGGTCGTCGCGATTTGGCGCCACTCTCCATTTCGTTTGGCATCCGCCTCCGAGTTTTGCGCTTTGGCTACGTCGCCGGCGAAAACAATGAGAGTTGAAAACGCAAACACCGACGAAACCGCCACAAAGAAAGCACCCTTGAAAGATTGCATTCCAAAACGTCCCTCAACAAAATCGCGGCGCAGGCGGGCCGACCAATATGCAGGATTCATGCATTGATCCGCTGTTCATCTCACATCATCATGTCCCACACGTCGCTTTTAGGGCACGATGTTCGGAATATGAAGGCTCGTGAGGCGATATTCGAAAAGATCGCGGGTTGGATGGTTTCAATCATGCGAACGCCGCAAGCAGAGCGCTGCAAACAGGAAAACAGGAATTGGCTGCTGATCCAAGAAGCTCCGGCAAGACTGGTGAGAAGCCACAATCCTGCCCGCAGCCCGGCGGCGTAGAAGCGGCCATCGCCTGTCTGAAACAGCGGTTCACTGAACAAATCGCAACCGGGGAAGAGCTCCGCCGGCAGCACGCCAATACGTTGACCTTAGTGGAAAACCAACCAGCCGACGCCGTGTTCTTCGCTGAAACCACCACCGATGTCGCACAAGCAGTTCAAACGGCCAGCGACTTTAAAGTCCCCATTATTCCCTACGGAGCTGGAACCTCTCTCGAAGGCCACCTCAATGCACCATCGGGCGGAATTTGTATTGATCTCAGCAGGATGGACCAGGTTATCGCGATCAATGCACAGGATCTCGACTGCACCGTCCAGGCAGGCATTTCACGCGATAAGCTGAATGCAACGCTCCGAGATACCGGACTTTTCTTCCCCGTCGACCCAGGTGCAGGAGAGGCCTCAATCGGCGGGATGGCAGCAACACGCGCATCCGGCACCTGCGCAGTGCGCTACGGAACAATGCGCGAAGCCGTCCTGAACGCGACTGCTGTGTTGGCCGATGGAACGGTCATCAAGACAGGTGGTCGCGCGCGCAAGTCAGCAGCAGGCTACGACCTTACGCGCCTCCTGGTTGGGTCCGAAGGAACGCTGGGGATTATGACCGAGTTGACGGTGCGCCTCTTCGGGCGACCCGAAACCATTTTATCCGCCGTGGCACCATTCGATACGATCGAAGGCGCTTGCCTGGCCACCAGTGAGGCGATGCAACTCGGTTTGGGCTTGGCTCGTATCGAACTTCTCGACCCCCTACAACTCAAAGCCGTCAACGCCCATTCGAAGCTCTCACTTGAAGAAGTTCCGACTTTGTTTGTAGAGGTGCACGGAACACCAGACGCCGCGCGCGAGCAGATTACTTACTTCTCTCAAATCGCCAAAGACCATGGCGCGCGCACATTTGACTGGGCGGAAGACGAACAGGAGAGAAACCGCCTGTGGAAAGCGCGACATGACGCGTTCTGGGCCGTCAAATCAGCGTGGCCAGGCCGTCAGGCAATCGTCACGGACGTGTGCGTCCCAATCTCCAGATTGGCGGAAGCCGTCGTCGCAACTCAAGCTGACATTGAAGCCCTCGGCCTGATTGCGCCGATCGTCGGCCACGTCGGTGATGGAAACTTCCATTGTATCGTGATGATTGACCCCCAAGACACAAAAGCCGCAGAAACGTTGAGCCGGTTTTCGCGCGCACTCGCCGAGCGGGCCATCGCCATGGAAGGCACGTGTACGGGCGAACACGGCATCGGCCAGGGCAAGGTAAATCTCTTAGAGCATGAATTGGGTGCTGGACTTGATATGATGCGAACGATCAAGCGCGCGCTCGACCCACATAATACTTTAAACCCGGGCAAGATTTTCGATTTAGCGGGAGACTAGGCATAATGGCGTCGGTCAATCGCAGCAACCGGCGCGATCAGGATTGCAAGCCCGCGCTCTAAGACGTTTCCAATTCGTAAATAGGTGCCATTTTGCGGGGCTCAGCGTAGCGACGTGACTTGCCTTCAAACGTCGCTCCGGTCTCAAGTGCCAGTTCAGCGTGGTAGATCTCACCCTCAAGATGGCATCCGCGGCCCAAAGTGAGTTTGTCGGCATAGACATCGCCGATCACCGTGCCCTGGACCTTCACTTCAGCGCCGATCACATCACCCCGAACAGTGCCTTCAAATGGGATCTCAATGATATCGGCCATTACACATCCATCCACCAGCCCTTCGACCTTCACAGGCTCGGGTGACTGAATGGTTCCCCAGATTTTGATATTTCGGCGCACGACAAACACGTCAAACACTCTCTTAACGGTACGGCAAGGTCAGACGACACCTCATGCCAGTGACGCAACCTGATTGCACGCTCTTTCCGGTTAAATCGAGGCCGATAGCTCAGAACGGAACAACAGCCTGAGTTAGACAGAAAACCATCAGTGATCCGCCGAAAAAGTGAGCCGTTCGAAGCAAGTCTACGGATAAACAAAGCTTTTTTGGCGTATCGGATCGGCACAACACACGGTCTGTTAACGAGAACATGCGAATTTTATCAGTGGTCAACGTGGGTATTGCACGCGGGCCAGCGCCTTCGTGCGCGTGTTAGAGTAAGTGGATTCATTCGCCTATGGCGGTAAAAGTCAGACGAGAGCGGCCCGACCAGCGGCGGCACCATCGCGTTACAGCGCCTCTGTACGTTGTGATGGGTGGCCACCGTGTGCGCGCGGCTGACTGGTCGCTCGGCGGCCTCCGCGTCGAAGACTTTCCCGGCGATCTTCCAGGCATTGGCGCAACGATCCCCCTCGATGTGACGCTTCCATTCCAGGGCTTTGACGTCTCGTTCCAGGCTCAAGGAGAGGTCGTCCGCGTCAATCCAAAAACGCGCATGTTCGCGGTCCGTTTCACCGAGATCGGTGAGCGCGAGCGCGAGCTGATGTCGCACTTTATCGAAGAGCTCATCCGCGGCGCGATGGTGGACGTCGAGGAAACCATCCAGCGCATTGACGTGCCCGTCACCCCTGCGTCGCTGCAACCCGACGTGAAGCCTACGCCGGAGCAGATGGTCAAGAACCTGCCCGCGCGCCGACTGCCGGTAAAGACGATGGCTGTATCTGGCATTTATCTCGCGCTGGGATGTCTCGTGTTCGCCTATGCAGCGATCATTGGCTACACGAACTTCTTCCGCATGGAGATCAAAACAGCCGTCATTACGGCGCCCATTGCAACCATTGAAGCTCAGGTCGACGGTCGCATCACGACGTCGGGACTGAACCCAGGCGACGTGGTCAAAGCTGGCGAAGTGATGATGCAAGTCATCGACAAAAAGCTTGAACGCCAAATCGAGCTGGCCGACCTTGAAATTAAGGAGCGCAAAGCAAAGCTCGCCTACCTGAAGCGTCGCCATGCCGACGAGTTGGATCGACTTCGCGGGTTCGCCACCGTCGAGCTGAAGAATGTCGAGCAGTCGAAGATCGATATGGAAGCAACGGCAGGTGAGCTGAAGATCGCGAACCGGCAAGTCGCCCGACTGACAACGCTCTATGATCGTGGCTATGCGACGGTCGACAAGCTCGATCAGGCAAAGACCAACGTGCTGCGTTTGCAAAAACGCCTTGAACGGCAGCGCATAGAAGTCGCATCTCGCGCTGATCTCGCGAAAGACAATATCGGCCGAAGGCTCTACACCGGCGACGATCTCATTGGTCGTGCAACGGAGTTCGAAGCCCAGGTCAGTCTGGCGCAGAACGAGGTGGCGATCGCCCAACAGCAATTGCAGTTTAGCAAACAGCAACGCCGCGATCAGGCCATCCATGCGCCGTTCGATGGGACGGTTCTCAAGCTTCCTCATTTCTACGACCCGTTGGTCCAGCGTGGCGATGTCATTGCGATTCTTGAGCAGCGCAAACAACGCCGCGTCAAAGCGTTTCTCAATCAAGATGAGGTCAATCGGATTGGTCTCGGCGATGAGGCCTTGCTGTATGTACCAGCACTTGGGGAAAGCGTGAGTGGCCGCGTGACCTCCATCGACCGAACCAGCGGCTTCATTCGTGAGCAGGATCAACGAAGCAACCCCGGCTATGGCTGGAGAGGACCCAAAGACCGTTCAGCCGAGGTCACGATAGAATTCACAGATCCAAAACAGGTCCAAGACCATGCCAAGTTTCGGTCCGGGCTCCCCGTCGTTGTCGTCTTTGAGCAGCGGGCAACCAATGCGCTCCTCTCAGCGGTCGTCCAGAAGTTCGAGCTTCTGCTATGACGACAGTGGCGTCGCGCGGCACTGGACGCTACAGCCGACCAGCACGCCTGGCTGGTCGCGGGGGTCCTGATGCGCCGATCCATGCCGATACACCACCAGCTGGAAAAGGGCTGGTCGAGATCATCAAGCCGGCCGTCCGCCTTGAAGACCCCTCAGTTGAGCTGAGTTTCTGGGAAAAATGGTCACCTGACGTCCATCTCAAGATTGTCCTGTACTTCGCGGTTTGCTTTGTCGGCCTTTCGGTGGTGCCCAACACGATTTGGGATCCAGAAAACCGATCGATCATCTACGTCATCGGCATATTGGGCATTTGGCGATATCTTTGGTGGTTCAACCATTGGATGCGCGCGCTCATTTTCGCCAATGTGACCTATCCCAAAATGCGCGCTCGCGCCGCAGCCGTCTGGGACTCAGGATGGCGGCCCAGGCACATCCACATTCAGATGACAACGTTCCGCGAGCATCGAGAAATTTCTGAAGCCGTGATCCGTGGTCTTGTCACCGAGATCCGCGATGCAGGCGTACCAGCCACGATTTGGCTTGGCTCCAGCGAACGCGAAGATGAGGACATGATCGCCAATCACCTCAAGATCGTTGGCGACGATTGTGACATCACCTTGCGCGTCATCCGCCAGAACCAGCCCGGCAAAAGGGTCGCGATTGCCCTAATCCTGCGTGCGATGTCCCGTGCAGGCCTGGGCAAGGACGACATCGTTATCTTCATGGACGGCGACTTCGTGGTCCATCCAGGCGCTGTGAAACGCTGCTTTCCACTGTTCGCGCTTGACCCAGACTTACACGCCCTGACAACTGACGAGCACGTCATGGTGAAGGGCCCCAAGTGGATGCAAACCTGGCTCGACATGCGCTTTGCCCAGCGGCGCATGGCCATGCAGTCCCACGCGCTCTCGAACCGTGTTCTCACCCTGACGGGTCGCTTTTCTGTTTTCCGCGCTACGCACATCGTCAGTCATGAATTCATCCGCCTGCAAGAAGCTGACTTTCTTGAGAACTGGCTTTGGGGTCGGTTCCGCTTCTTGTCTGGAGACGACAAGTCAACTTGGTACTGCCTACTGCGCCACGGCGTAAAAATGACGTATGTCCCCGACGCATCCGGCACCACAATCGAAGTGGTTGAGGGCTCCGGCTATAAGCGCATGGTTGAAAACCTCCGTCGCTGGTCTGGCAACATGCTTCGGAACGGCAAACGCGCGATCGATCTTGGGCCAAGCCGTATGCCGTTTTTCATCTGGTGGTGTTGCGTCGATCAACGCCTCGCCATGTTCACGATGCTCTTCAGCCCACTGGTCGCAATTGCTGGAAGCTTGAAGATCGGAATAGGCTTCTTGCTCGCATATGTCATCTATCTGGCGGTGACCCGTATGCTTCTGTCCTTGGTGCTTTTCTCATATGCCCGGCGTGTCGACCTCGGCTTCGTATGGACCCTGTACGCCAACCAGCTTTTGAATGCTGGCGTTAAGGTCTACATGATGTGGCGATTGGCAAAACAGAAATGGGCAAACCGAGGTAATCAAAAACAAGGCTTCTCTGCAGACGGTTGGATTGTGCAATACCGTGAGATTATGGCCGCATATCTCACATGGTTTTCGTTCTGTTCGCTGTTTCTCGCCGTTGTTATTTATACAGAGTTACTTGATGTGCCAGATTGGGGCTTAATTCGAGTTCTTATTTTCGGGTAAATAGGTCCAATTCGAAATATCATCTGCACGGTATTCCCACCACTTTATGTGAACCTCATAACCGATCGCATTTGAGCAGGTTCTAATCGATGAGAACCCGCCCTCAAGCGGGGGAATGCGATTAGGCGTGAAGATGACGGGCCTGAGGGATCGGTCAGTCAACACCAGCTGACGTTTGGGTAACGTTCGATTGCATTCCGACAAGTTCAAGAAAAAGGTTCCCTCGGGTACCGCAAGCGTCGGGAGCGCGTAGTGAAGATGAATGCAGTCGCAGCAGTCCAACTGCCAAATTCAAACAAAAAAACAGACACAATGGACGTAACGCCACTCAACAGGCTTGTGGAGATTTCCCGCGGTCTGGATAAGCCTGCCATTAGTGTCGTAGGCCTGGGTTACGTTGGTGCCGTCTCCATGGCGTGCTTATCCCACCTAGGCTTTCGGATGGTCGGCGTGGATGTCTGTAACGACAAGATCTCGTCTATCAATGAGGAGCTCGCCAAGTCGCTCTTCTACGATTGGAGAACGCCCCTCATTGATAG
>JBCBRD010000170.1:0-7113 GCA_039819885.1 Pseudomonadota bacterium | reverse complement strand
GGGAAGACGTACTCTGCCTCGATTTTGCGATCAGCTTTTTCAAGCGTTGCTGCGACGTCCCCGTCGTTGCGCGCGATCAGCCCGGGCGCTTTGGCCGTCTCTTTGTATTCTGCGATGATGTCTGAAGAAGACCGCGCGTCGGTGCCGTCGTTATCCCATTCGATATTCAGTGCGTCGCGACCCTTCTTGGCGGCCCAAAAGTCCTTTCCGTAGACCGCAACACCGCGTGGGAGTGTTTGCACATCGACAACGCCGTTGACTTTGCGCGTCTCTGTATCGTCTACCGATTTTGCTTTAGCTCCAAATCGCGGTGGCCTTGCAAAGACTACGGTCAACATCCCAGGTCGCACGACATCCATCGTGAACATACCTGTTCCGTTGGATTTTGACTCGCTGTCGAGCTTGGGAAGCTCGCTGCCGATGAGCGTAAACTGATCGGGTGACTTGAGCTTCACGTCGGTAGGAGGCGTTAGACTGCCGGCTGCATCTGCGAACTCACCAAACGTCCCAACTTTGCCACTGCCGGCATGCTTGAGTTGACCTTTGGCGACGGAGATTTCGGACGCCGGCACGCCCCAAGCCTTGGCGGCGGCTTCCACGAGCATTGCTTTTGCGGCAGCACCCGCCTTGCGCATTTGTTCGTAGGAGTTCGCAATGGCAGTCGATCCACCAGTACCCTGCAGACCGAAGGCAAGGTTCTTGTAAAGGGTGTCATTGGCCGGTGCGTGCTCAGCGCGCATCTGAGCCCAATCGGCCTCAAGCTCCTCAGCGACCAGCGTGGACAATCCCGTATAAGTGCCCTGACCGAACTCAATGTGCTTGATCAGTACTGTCACCGTGTTGTCCGGGGCGATGCGAACGAATGCATTCGGTGCGAATGTCCCGGCCGATCCATCACCCTTGATTGCGGCTGCAGCACCCGAGTCTGCTCTTGCGCGGCCGGGCAATTGCAAGCCGATCAACAAACCGCCGCCAATGCTGGCTGCTCCTTGAAGAACGGTTCTGCGAGTTGGCGACGACATCTTTACGGGCGCTGCTTCGACGGATTGTTTAGAGCTCACAGCGGCAGCCATGCTTGTCGCGATCGCATGGTTTGGCATTGGGTCTGTGTTGTTCTTTTTTTCGTGTGCGGACATTTCTGTTGGCCTCGTCGGTCAATGAATGACTGTGTCGCTTGGTGCTAAATCCTTGTGCCCTCTTGTGAGAGCGAACCAACGCGACTGCTCAAACTGCTTCCAGTCGGTTCAGTCTTTTCGGTCGAACGGCTCAGACTTTTTGAGCGGCGTTCTTAATGCCCTGACGTATGCGCACGTACGTGGCGCAGCGGCAGATATTGCCCGTCATTGCGGCGTCAATGTCGTCATCCGTTGGCTTTGGCGTTTCCTGCAGCAATGCAACGGCTGACATGATCTGACCGGATTGACAGTAACCGCATTGCGGAACGTCGATTTCGGTCCAAGCCGCTTGGATGGCTTCGGCCTCTTTGCCCGCCAAACCTTCAATGGTTGTGATTTCCGTATCGACTGCGGCCTCGACAGGGAGCACGCATGTGCGTTGCGGTTCACCATCTATGTGGACGGTGCACGCCCCGCATTGAGCGACCCCGCATCCGAATTTCGTGCCGGTCAATTTGAGGTCTTCACGCAAAACCCAAAGGAGCGGTTTGTCAGCATCAACATCTACTGTGTGCGTTGTGCCGTTCACGCGAAGTTCGAACTGGCTCATGAGTACCTCTTTATGATGCTGTGAAAGGTTGAGTTCTGCGTTGGTCGTTAGAAATTGCACCAGACCGCGCTTGCACGGCGGCGGTTTTGTGTTTGGTACGGATGAACGGGATGATCCGCTCAGGTCCGCGTCGAGGCTTCCTGTCGTTATATGAGGTGCCAGCCCTCGTCTTTGCACCCACCGAGGCAATCACAGAAACGTGTATGGGCGGATCTACTCAATCGAATTGCGATAGGCTCATATCGATGATTTGCCCATAGCTCGGAATGAGCTTCGGCCAGTCTGCCGCGCCGCGCCCGAGCTTGGTACCCCTTAATGCAGCTATGGGACCCCCATGTGACACGGCCACGGTCACTGTCCCATCCTGCGCCACATCGGTCTGCTCGCGATACCATTCCAACGCACGGTCGCGCACGGCATGGGCGGTTTCCCCACCTGGAGGCGCATACGTTTCAGGCTTGTGGATCATATCCGACATCTTGTGCCCTACCTTTAAGAAAATGGATTGCCAAGACTGGAGTTCCCATTCGCCGAAATTCATCTCTCTGATGCGTGGCTCAATGGTTGGCTCGGCGGTAGAAAAGGTTCGAGCGATTGCATGGGCTAGTTTGCCAGCCCTGCTCAATCCGGAATGGACAACAGTCAATTGCGCGCCGGGCGGTACGTCGCGTTCAAGTGCTGAACAGACGTCTGCGATTTCAGCTTCCGCCGCGTCTGAGAGTGCCACGTCAGACGCGCCATAGCACACGCCTTTGAGGCTTTGGCAGACCCGGGTGTGTCTGATCATTAGCAGTTGGGGTCGCGCGGACATCGAATGCATCCTTCTTTCAAACGGTTGCAGTAGATGCGATCAGCACAGCAACAAAGGATGTCACGACCACAGCGCCGAGGACGTCTCCTGTGTGGCCGCCGATGTAACGTGATGCGAGGGCTACAATTGCCAGGGTAGCAACTGTTCCCAAAGCGATGCTCGCAAGGAGCACCTTCGGCTCAAGCACGGCTATGCCAAGCGCCGTCGTGATCAAAGTTGCGGTTGTGGTGGTGACAAAAGCTGGTCGCTTCATTGATGCCGCAAGTCCATCTGTACGCGCTGGCTTGAGGAGGTGAAGCGGTATGAGAATAGCAACGCGGGAGAGACATCCCGCCATTACAAGCGTTGTTGCGACTGATGTCGCCGTTGTGGCCAATGCTAGTTCGGCGAGTGCGGCGGCGGCCAGTGACAGCCCAAAAAAGAGCGCCAATGCACCATAGGTACCCAAGTGACTATCGCGCATGATGGCGAGTTTGGCTGAAGGTGTTCGCCCTCCGCCGAGGCCATCCCAAAAATCGGCCAGACCATCCTCGTGGAAGCCGCCTGTTGCCAATATCATCGCAGCCAAAGCGAGGAGCGCTGATAGCCACGCGCCCAAATCGCAAACGCTGGCGAGCAAGAATGTGGCAGCACCAATCGCACCAACGAGCGCCCCGATGATCGGAAAGACCCAGATCGCTGTTGCAAGGCTCGCCGCCGTCTTTAATTGGATGTCTGGAAGTGGAATGCGCGTCAACAGCATGAATGCCAAGGCACATTCCTCCAGGCGTTGCCTCGTGATGCTTCCAACCGCCTGGGCATCATCAGCTGTTTTTGCCGCTTTATGGTTTTCTGGTTCCACGTCAGATCGCACCCTTGCCAGCGGGTTGGCCTTCCGCTTCTCCGCCACCCTCTACATTTGAAACGCCAGCTTGCTCAAATGTCGCCATCTCATTGTGTGCAGCAACCGCCGCCCTGATGACACCAGCTGCAAGTGCGGCCCCAGTGCCCTCGCCGAGCCGGAGTTGAAGATCGAGAAGCGGGACAAGGTTCATTGCGTCGAGCAACTTGCGGTGGGCGGGTTCAGCGGAGACATGAGCGGCGATGACATGATCGACAATCGCCGGGCTGGTCGCAAAAAATGGTGCAATGGCCGCAGTTGAGATAAAGCCGTCTAAGATCACTGGAATGCGTTTCATTCTTGCTGCGAGAACAGCTCCGGCGATAGCTGCGATTTCCCGACCGCCAAGCTGGCGCATGATCTCTATAGGTGTCGCAAGTTTGCTCGACGGGTCGTTCGGCACCTGATCTCCAGCCATAAATCGTTCAATAGCGCAATCAACAACGGCCGACTTATGTCGGACGCCCGCTTCCGCTAAGCCCGTTCCTGGTCCGGCCCAGTCCGCGCCTTTTCCACCGAACACCGCTGTGGCTAAGGTTGCTGCAATGGTTGTGTTGCCTATCCCCATTTCGCCAACGGCAAGGCAGTCAAGGTCATCCGTAACGGTTGTCGCTCCCGCCGACATGGCTCGGACAGTCTCCTCCGTCGACATAGCCGGACCCACCGATATGTCACCCGTAGGCTCGTCCAACGCCAGAGGTAGAACCTGCAAATCCAGGCCGTTGGCACGCGTCAAAGCGTTGATCGCTGCGCCGTTGTTGGCGAAATTTGCGACCATCTGCTCTGTGACAGAAGCTGGGTACGGGCTGATACCCTGTCGCGTAACACCATGATTTCCCGCAAAAACGGCGCATTTTATGCGACCACACGCAGGCGCGGGTGTGTTACCCCAACCGGCCAGGAATATTGCGACATCCTCCAAACGGCCCAAAGACCCTGGCGGCTTGGTCAGGTTGGCTTGGCGCGCGACGGCTGCGGCACGCCAGTTTCCGTTGGCTGCAGGCATGTCTACGAGCGCGCGCGTGATATCTTCGGTGCATGTGAACATTGTCGTTGTCTAGCACAGACTAAACCGGAAGCGAGTGACTGTTGTGGTGGCTCAGGTCGTCCGCCGACGTCTGGCCGGCCCTACACCTCAGACCAAGCTCCACAGTTGTCCTCATTTTGCGTCGTATCGGCGGGTTTAGTGTGCCACAGCCAGCGCAGACTGACCGATAGCTAAATCCGCAACTGCGCCAACCCGCCACACTCTTCATTCATAGAATGGCTTTCCAATTGTCAGAAAAGTCTAACTATCAACAATTCGCTGATTAGTACTCATTGTTTATTTACAACAGTATGGCATTGACCAACAAAGCAAGCCGCAAAACATAATTAGAGTGGACAGAGCGTCAATGCCAAACGGCATGCGAGACATTGAATTGAGAGCTTTAGTGGCAAGATCCGGACATGTGGCTTAGCGCCCATTGCAATAGATGTGATCTCAAAATTTATTCTAATTGTATTGGAACACTTGCCGACAAATCGTACCTATTCTTTATTGCTCTCGATGCCCACTGCGGTCGTCACTCTCCACCTCAATAAATCGGCTGCTTCGGCACTATCACTTCATCACGACATGACGTTGTTGAAGCTCGACTTAGTGCGCACGTCATGATCGCCTTCATCAAATTTGCCCATTTCCAGCAGAACTGAGCGCTTCACCTTTCCATCGTTGGTGAGGCGATCAATTTTTGAGTTACTGCTTTACTTTCGTCGACATACTTTTTTCGGGAAACTTCGCAGAATGCAATTCATGCCCAATGCAACAAAGACCCGACATTTTTGTTTACGGAAATGGAACACACTTGGCATCACCGTCCACTTTCACAAGCGCCGCCGACTATTAAGCCGCCAGTCGAATTGCGTTGAGACCTATCGTTTCACAACGGAAGGATCTCGACCTATGGACATTTTTTGACAGAAAGTCATAGCAATGGTTGACAAACCTACAAGAAAGGAACGTGAACGCATTGCGCGTTCCGATCTGTTTCTCGATATTGCGAGAAGTGTTGTTAAGCACGAGGGCTTCCATGAGCTCAGCATGAATCGCATTGCGGAAATCGCGGAATATTCGAAGGGTACTATTTATCTGCATTTCCCATCTCGTGAGATGGTGCTGATGTCGCTTTGCCAGCGCGGACTTGGAACGTGGCAGGGATTGGTCGACGCTGTATGTACGAGCGAACTCAACACTCTGGAAAAGTTGATCGGGCTGCACTGGGCGCAACAAATCTATGCGGCACTTCATCCTGTTGAATATGATGCGCTGTTTCTCGTTCAAGCTTCAAGCATCCGCGAAAAGATCACTAAAGAAGCCCACGCGTCATTGAATGGTGAGATTGATAGGATGGTGCAAAACCTCACAGCCGTTGTAGATCATGCTGTGGACGTCGGGGAGATCGTATTGCCAAGCGACATGACTGCGGCATCGCTCGGTCGAGATCTTTGGCAGATGCTTGCTCAACCACGGTCGCCAGATGAAACTGCGGCGTTGATGCCGGCTGGAATCAGCGACCCGGGACACCCAGGTGATCGCGCTATCTTGCTGCGAACACTCTATCGCGGTTTGAACGGTTCGCTGGCTGACGACCAGACCGCGTTTAGCAACCAATTGATTGATGTGCGCGATCGCTTGTTTGAAAAAGAGATGTCGAAACTCAATCGATTGGCGCAGTAATCGCGGTAGGTTCGAAGCGATCAAAGCGCAAGCTTAAGGTGTCGATGCTTCGCCCGACGGTTTGGTAGGCGATCGTAGCTGCCCGTTCGTCGCACCTAATTTGATTTCAAGGCGGATACCGGGCAATCGTTTTGCTGCAACCGAGCGCGAGGCCCTGAGGCATGGCAAACGACAACCAGACATCGCCGACTGTCGCCATCCTTGTCGGGCATGGGGAACGGGGTGGGGCTAGATCCAACGCGCTGCTTGTTCGACAGGCTGAGGCCGCGGCGGACGCCAACCTACACATCATTGGGGGGGTGCTCAACGGCTCACCTTCGTTTGAAGATGCGGTTATGGTCGCGCTCGAAAAAACCGACGAACAGATTTTGATTTATCCGTTCTTCATGAGTGCTGGATACTTCGTCGAAGTGGTCTTACCCAGGAAGATTGCAGAGCTTGGTGCGACGCAGCGCTGCCGAGTTCTTCCACCGTTCGGCGCCGATGCGCGTATCGTGCCCATCATGGATGCAATTGCTCGCAGCAGAGCTACTGCGGACGGACTTGATCCGGTTTCATCGCGACTGCTGCTGGTTGGACATGGGTCGCGAAGTGGTGCAACAGCCTCGGCGATTGCCACGCGGCGGGCTGCGGCTGAGATTGCGCGGCTTCGAGGATTTCATTGTGTCGACGTAGCATTTCTTGAGGAGCGGCCGCTTGTTGGCGATGTCCTCCCCTATTGCGGGCTGCCGACGATTGTCATGGGCTTTTTCTCCGGTGACGGGCTGCACGCGGGCGAAGATGTGCCAGATGCCATCGCGGAATGGGGGCAACCTGCGGTTTATACAGGGCCAATCGGTGCGTCAGACGAGGTTCCTGCACTACTGTCTTCAGCTCTCAAAGATGCTGCTATTTCAACGGGTTTTCCGGCTGCTCTCCTCAGCAAGTGAACTAGACAATGGCTGCCGTCGTCTTGTATTGGGTCAAAAGTGTGTTTTT
>JBCBRD010000169.1:0-7137 GCA_039819885.1 Pseudomonadota bacterium | reverse complement strand
CCCATGGCCGATATCGACGACGCCTGCGTTCTCACCGGGGGCCTGGATCTGGTGCGGGCCCTCGGGCGGGAGCGACTGCAGCCAGATGCGCGATGTCTTATAAGAGCAGTGTTCGGACCACATGACTGAGAATATCCCAAGCTCTGTAAGGGTCGGTTCGCGTCCCATGATCTTGAGCAGGCGGTCGTATTCATCCGGCTTGAGGCCGTGTTCGGTGACGAGCTCTGGGGAAATGCTAGGCTTGGGCAGTGATTCGGTGGTCATTGGGTGTGCTTAAGCTGTTGGAGTTGCGCCGCTTATAGCGGGTTCAAGAGCCGGTGTCGCCTGTTGGCATGCGACGCTGTGAACGTGGTGCTGAATTTGTTTTTTTGGTCGCTATGCGGCGGGTTCCAACGGGGTGGGGTGGATATAATGCGATCTTGGCTTTTGGTGTGTGTCGGGGCCGTCATTGGTGGGCTTGGCGTCTTAGGTTGGTTGGGGTTTCAAGGTGGGTATCAGGCTCATGCCCTTGCACCGGCAAAGGCCTCAATTGAGAAGCTTTTGGCGACTTCAAAGACAATCCTCGGGCAACCTATTGTTTATCCAACGGATGGGGACGCCAAGGTGACGGCGGTCATCGTAACTATGCCGCCTGGTGCGCAAACCGGCTGGCACTTTCATGAGGTGCCGCTGTTTGGCTACATACTCGAAGGTGAGTTGACGGTTACGTATAAAGGGCATGGCCAGAAAGTTTATCGCAAGGGTGACAGTTTGATGGAAGCCATCGAAACGCACCATGATGGAAAGAACCTTGGTGGTGAGCCGGTCCGGATCCTTGCTGTTTTTATGGGCGGCGGTGGACTGAAGAACTCGGTGAGGCTCGGCCCCGGTATCAAATAAGGGGGGGAATAAATCATGCGGCGGAAGCGCGCTGATCATGATGCATTGCTGCGCTGCAATATCAGCGAGCCTGACACGGCTGCGATGCAGATAGGGTCTCGCTAGGTCGGTCGCTCACCCCCGTAAGGTGCGGGGGTGTTGCTTTCCAGGCTGACCGCATTCGGCCGGAGACGCCTTCACCATCCGGGCCGTGAAAACCGGAGACTTTAGATCATGAGCATCAAAAGAATTGCGACTGCGTCCGCTCTCATAGTGGGCGGTCTGTTGATTGCTGCAACGATGGCTATGGCGCATGAGCCAGCCACACCCTTGGTTCTTAAAGAGGGGCAAGGTCATTCGCTTACAATAGGATCGAAACGCACTGTTGTGTATTTTCTGACGCGTGATGGAGACTGCCGTACGTCGTTCGTCGTTGGAGCACAAGCCGGAGATGCTCAGGCTGTTGATCCGACACGTTTCATTGTCGATATCGCGCCTGGCAAATCGTTTCGTATGGCAGGTAGCAAGGGGTATGGGTTGATGTTCAAATGCGCCGGCGGTGCAAAGGATCTGCTTGTTCGCCCAATAACCCAAGTGGCCTATCGCGGGAACTAAACGTCTATCCAAGTAGGCTTGTCACGATTAGAGAAAGCGGTGCTCCAAAACCGGAGGGCCGCTTTTTGTCTTGCGTTGGGCTAAGCATCACGCACCCATTGCTTCAGCCATGAAGAGCGCTGCACTTTCAAAGATGCGGCGTCCATCCGTACCGCCGAGTGCCGGCTCATAAAGGCGTTCTGGGTGGGGCATCATGCCAAGGATCCGACTGTCGCTGGAGCAGATGCTGGCGATATTGTGCTGTGAGCCGTTGGGGTTGGCAGCGGGCGTGACGTTTCCAGATACGTCGCTATATCGGAAGACCACCCGGCCATCGTTTTCCAGTCGGTTCAGCGTATCCTCGTCTGCGAAGTAATTGCCATCGTGGTGGGCGACGGGAATGCGGATTGTTTCGCCTGAGCGGTAGGTGCTGGTAAATGGTGTTTTCGTGTTTTCGCACGTCAGATGCACATCGCGGCAAATGAACTTGAGCGAGGCATTGCGCATGAGCGCGCCTGGCAAAAGGCCTGTTTCCAAGAGCATTTGAAAGCCATTGCAAATGCCCAATACCGGCGTGCCTGACTTTGCCTTCGCCACGACATCGCGCATGATCGGTGAGTGCGCCGCCATCGCGCCGCATCTGAGATAATCACCGTATGAGAACCCGCCTGGCAAGACGATTATTTCGCTTGCTGGAACCGTGCTGTCGCCGTGCCAGACCATTTGCACGTTTGCGCCTGTTACCCGTTCGAACGCCACTTTGACGTCGCGGTCGCAGTTCGATCCGGGAAAGACGATAATGCTGACGCGGTTCATTTCTGCTCAGGCTCCGTCTTTGGGGATGTCGCCGTTTCGGAGGTTGCGGGCGGAGTTTGGCCATCCGACGTGTCAGCGGCTTTCTTTGCGGGTGCTTCCGTTTTTTTGGCGATAGTTTTCGGCGGTTCACTTACACGCTCGCACTGGCCTTGCTCGAATATCAGAGGTGAGCGGCCTTCAAATACGGATGCCTTTAAATCTAAAGATGGGACTTTGAAGGTTGCGATGGTCAGTTTCTGATCAGGTTTGAGTTTGTCTATGCCCATCGGATTGGGCGCCCATAGTTCAAGTTGCGTCGATGGCTTAATGGCGCGTCCAGGACGCGGAGGTCCGCCCTGGTTTGCTGCAGCTTCGCCGGTGGTTGGCTTTTCTGGAGGCGGGGTTGCTAGACGGAGTGTGCAGCCGTTTTTGCAGGTCTCTTGTGCGCTCATTCCAAAAGACTTTTCGTGATCGCCAGCAATGCTCGCGATGTACCAGGCGCCTTTGCGTATTTCGCCATCATTTCCATCCATTACCACGCGGACGGTGACGTTACCTTTCGACGACTCGAACGGTGATGTGTTCATGGCCAGCGCCGTCGTTTCACACGAGATAAACAGGTCGGTCCCATCCACGACATCTGAGAAAAGACCGGCGGTTTTCGACTTCTGATCGTCTGCAGCTTGGGGCGTTAGTGAGAAGATCGGCACCAGAGCAATCGCCGCCGCGTATGCCGTCGCTTTTATGGCTGCTCGTTGACGTCGCTTCATTCGGTTACTCCTGGGGTCTTTGGCATAGTTTTCGTCGGTGGCGATGGTCTTAATTCTGTAGTTCGTAGGTATAGTTTTCGATGACCGCATTGGCGAGCAGATCGCGACAAGCTTTTTCGACGATCTCGCGTGCTTCATCCTGGTTGCCGGTCTTTAGGCTCATCTCAATCAGTTTGCCTTGGCGGACCTCGTCGACACCGCTCAGACCCAAACCGCCGAGGGCGTGCTGGATGGCTTTACCCTGTGGATCAAGTACGCCGTTCTTCAATGTGACTTTGATGATGGCTTTCATCTGGTGGTCCTAGAGGGTTGATTTAAAAAAATGACGCCGGATCAATGCTGATCCAGCGCCATCTTGTAAAGCCCATGGGGCTTATCAGTCGGTTTTTACATCGTCTGTGTTTGATGCAACGAGCACTGGACCGACGCCTTTTGGCGGGCGGTTCTCGTTTAAGATGCCTAAACGCTTGGCGACATCCTGGTAGGCTTCGAGAACGCCACCGAGGTCTCGGCGGAAGCGGTCCTTATCGAGTTTTTCGCCCGAGGTGATGTCCCAGAGGCGGCAGCTATCCGGGCTTATCTCATCAGCGAGCAGGATGCGCATCTGATCATTTTCCCAGAGACGGCCAAATTCGACTTTGAAGTCGACCAGACGAATGCCAATGCCAAGGAACAACCCAACGAGGAAGTCATTCACCCGTAGGGCAAGCTGCATCATCTCGTCGATTTCCTGGGGGGCAGCCCAGCCGAACGCCGTGATGTGTTCCTCAGAGACCATTGGGTCACCGAGTTTGTCTTCCTTGTAGTAGAATTCGATGATGGATCGTGGCAACTGCGTGCCCTCTTCCAGTCCGAGGCGTTTGGCCAGCGAACCAGCGGCAACGTTGCGCACCACCACCTCGAGTGGAATGATCTCGACTTCACGGATCAACTGCTCGCGCATATTCAACCGGCGCATGAAATGCGTCGGCACGCCGATTTCGCCAAGCCGCGTAAAAATCAGCTCGGAGATTCGATTGTTGAGTACGCCTTTGCCTTCAATGATGTCGTGCTTTTCATTGTTGAAGGCGGTCGTGTCATCTTTGAAATGTTGGATCAAAGTGCCGGGTTCAGGTCCCTCATAGAGTACCTTTGCCTTGCCCTCATATATCCGGCGGCGCCTATTCATTCCTGGTCCCTTGAGAATGCTGCTCATGCCATGTCTTAACTGTTGTCATCTTGGGTTGATCAGCCCTTTGCCATCCCAGCATTTTTAGCTCTTTTGGCTCGATTTTACGGGGGTGTACAAACCTTTATTCGAGGCTTGTGAGGCTGAATTCAGAGACGCGACCCTAGCTGAACGGCATGGGAAGGACAATGTTAACGCAAGGCTCAGATGAAAACGGTCTTACCGCCAGTCTGAGCATGGTCATCCGTCGCTCTTGACACGTTGATTTCTGGGGCAGACGTGGTTAATCCAGGCAACGAACGAGTGGGTCACATCGGCTGTGTGTTTGAATAAGCACAGCATGTGGCACTTTTGTTTTTGGGTACAAAAAGAGAACGTGAATCGAATCCGCGTTCACAATTGGAGATCTTCAATGGCGACGTTCAATGAGCGTGAGAAGGCATTTGAATCAAAGTTCGCACACGATCAGGATCTGAAATTCAAGGCAGAGGCGCGCCGGAACAATTTGCTTGGTGCATGGGTGGCTGAGAAGCTTGGCATCACGGGAGATGCGGTCGCTGATTATCAAAAAGAGGTCCGCCGGGCGGATCTTGAAGAGGCTGGCGATGATGACGTTTTTCGCAAGGTCCGTGCGGACCTCGATGCCAAAAGCGTTGCTCTCAGTGATGAAGAGTTGCGCGAGGCGATGATGGGTTTTCTCGCTGAGGCTGTAGCGCAGATCGAGTCATCGAAAGGCTGACTTATTCATCCAGCCCCACAGCCTTCGATGGTGTTGTCGGGCTGGATAAAGGCACAATAAGAACCGCTTGCGGCTTGAAGAACTGCAAGCGTTCCCACGCCTGGGACGACAAACGGTTCGCGGGTTATTTTTCCGCCATGTTCCTTCACGGCTGCTACGCGCTGTTGGATGTTGTCGACCGCGATATGCGTGAACCAGTGTTCCGGGATACCTTCGAATTCGGGATGGACCATTTCGAAAATGCCGCCGACCATTCGCTCGCCAGATTTGATCAGCCAATAGGTCGATCCATCTGGCGTTGGCATAGCCTCAAACGTCCAGCCGAGGGTTTGGCCGTAGAACGCCATGGCTGCTTTGGCATCATGGGTGTTGAGTTCGTTCCAGTGAATCACCCCATGGGTCGTGTCACTCATTGTGCACCCTCTTTGGTTTTGCTTACATCGAGCTGCCTTAAAGCGCGTTCACTATAGACTGCATCAGCGGGCGCCCTTTAAAGTTTCTGTTTTGGATCATGTTCTTATCGCAAAACCGTGTACACTTGTGCGGAGCATGATCTAGTGCCGTGTTGGTTTAGAATCCTCGATCTGTTTGAGGAACCAACCAATGCGCATCAAGCCTTCTGGCCACGGCCCATGGCCGCTGTCGACATTGATGTGTCCAGCGTCACCTGCTTCCACGAAGGATGCGCCCCAGGCCTGCGCGAGTTCCTTGGCTCGTGGTTCGCTGCAATAGGGATCGCTATCAGATGCGATGACGACCGATGGTATGGTGAGCGGGTTCATCGGGATTGGTGCAAAGCCAGGCCCATGATCAATGAATGTCTGGCCGCGTGTTACAGGCCATTTGTCAGCATTCTCAACATCTGCCGGTGCGACAAGAAAAGCCCCGTGAACGTGGGCTGCCGCTTCATCGCCCAAGTTATCCAACGCGTGTGCGGCGGCAATCACGCCGAGGCTGTGCGCCACGACAAGGGTCGGTGTCGTGTGGCGTCGCAACTCCGCCTCGATCGCGCTGACCCAATCGTCTTTCTTGGGTTCAAGCCAGTCCTCTTGCTCGATCCGACGGGCGGTCTTGAATTTCGTTTCCCAGCGGGTTTGCCAGTGGTCGGGACCGGAACTCGACCAGCCGGGAACAATGACAATATCGAGGTCGGCGAGGCGCACAGGTCTTGATCCTTTTGGTCTTGCTGCGACTTAGAGCACGATTATTTTGGAGGTGTTCTAAGCATTTGTTTTGCATCATGTTCTTATCTTGAATATTGCTCGCCTTCGGCAAGACAAACCGCGCACACTTTTGCGGAACATGATCTAGGCGCTGGTGAAAACCCGCTCGAAAATCGTATCGACGTTCTTCAAGTGATACCCGATGTCGAACATGTCTTCGAGGTCTTTGGCCGGTACGGCCGCTATCACGTCTGCGTCCGCTTTGAGTTCGGCCAGGAAGTCCTTGCCCTCGTTCCATGTTTTCATGGCGTTACGTTGGACCAACCGATAGCTGTCTTCACGGCTCAAGCCGGCCTGGGTGAGGGCAAGGAGAACGCGCTGGGAGTTATGCAGGCCGCCGAGCTTGTTGAGATTGGCTTGCATACGCTCAGGGTAGACGACGAGTTGTTCGATGACGCCTGCGAGACGGCCGAGAGCGAAGTCCAGTGTTACGGTTGCGTCAGGGCCGATCATCCGCTCAACGCTTGAGTGTGAGATGTCTCGTTCATGCCACAGCGCGACGTTCTCCATGGCAGGTAGTGCATAGGCGCGGACCATGCGTGCGAGACCGGTGAGATTTTCTGTCAGCACGGGATTGCGCTTGTGCGGCATGGCCGATGAGCCCTTTTGGCCAGGAGAGAAGTACTCCTCGGCTTCGAGAACTTCGGTGCGCTGAAGGTGGCGGACTTCGACCGAGAGGCGTTCGACAGAGGATGCGACGACGGCCAGGGTTGCAAAGAACATCGCGTGGCGATCACGTGGGATGACTTGTGTCGACACAGGTTCAGGCGTTAGTCCCAGCTTCTCGGCAACGTAGACCTCGATGCGCGGGTCGATGTTGGCGAAGGTGCCGACTGCACCTGATAGCGCACATGTGGCGATATCTTCGCGGGCAGCAATCATGCGCTGTTTGCAACGCGCGAACTCAGCATAAGCGTAAGCCAGTTTCACGCCAAAGGTGGTGGGTTCGGCATGAATGCCATGGCTGCGCCCAATGGTCAGCGTCTCCTT
>JBCBRD010000168.1:0-7158 GCA_039819885.1 Pseudomonadota bacterium | reverse complement strand
GATGGAAACCATCGACGTCCTTTGCCGGGTCAATCGTGTTGAGGACTTTCTCAGCATCAACATGTTTGGGGAGTGGCAGCTGAACCAAGATCCCGTTGACTGCTGGATCGTTGTTCAATTTGCTGACGAGGGCTAACAGGTCAGCTTCTGACACGGTATCAGGCAGCTTGTGCTCGAACGAATTCATGCCGACCTCGACGGTCTGCTTGCCCTTGTTGCGGACGTAAACTTGGCTGGCTGGGTCTTCGCCAACCAGAACGACAGCGAGGCCTGGTTTGATGCCGTGCTGTTCGACCAACGTCGCGACTTTACCTTTTAGTGTTTCGCGGACAGTCGCTGCAACTGCTTTACCGTCAATGATGGCTGCATCGCCCATGTCATTTCCTCCGTTCTGGTTTATTGTGGGTCCAAGCCGTCGTTTGATGGTGTGCGGCGAGGTACGTTTGTTCTTCGGTCCGTTCACCAGCGGATGGATGGTCCGATGGCGATCACAGCTGGATACTCTCATGCTGCCGAGGGCACGTTTGCCTTCAGATCAGGGTGGTTTCGATCTTGGTTGAAACAAGCTTGATCACGGCCTTGGGATTGCCGACGATCCGGAGCGTTTTCAGCCGGGATTCAGTGCCACTTTGGACGCTTATGCGACTTTTGGCTAGTCCGAGATGTGCGGCTAAACGTGTTGCTGCGGCAGCGTTTGCCTTAACGGCATGAGGTTTCGCGCGGACTTTCAGTTTCCAAACGATTCCATCGGCATAATCTTCTGCGATGGTTTCAATGTCTTCTATCCGTGCCACCGGCGTAACGTGTACGCGCAACACAATGCGCTATTCGCAGACCCTGAGCTTTGCTGCACATGGCAACGTCAGTTGCGCCCATTCGTGTCGCCGGTGTTATGCGACGACTTTCGCAAGGTTGGGGATCACGACGCTCTGGATGAAGAAACAGCCTAAAAGCAAAACGATGGGTGAGATGTCGACGGCGCCAAGATCGGGAAGCATGCGCCGGATCGGTCCGAGTAGTGGTTCTGTGACGGCGCGCAGCGCATCGTAAATGGCGCGAACGGTTGGATTGTAGCCGTTGATGACACCAAAACCGATCAGCCAGCTCATGATGACCGATGCCAAGATGACGTAAGTATACAGTCCGACAACGTAGCTGATGAAGCTTAGCAGTTCGATCATGAAGCGGAGCCCTGGATTTGGGTTGAGGATGCCATGTGTGCAGCGGGTGGTGTAGCGGGCGCACTGGCGGTGGGCAAGTCCTGCCACGCTGAAGGTCAACCTGTCTGGCGACGTGGTTGGCCTATTCGGCCGGTTCCAACATGTTTTCGGTGTCGGCGACGGGGGATGTGGGTGACCGCGGGGTATGAGAAGCCGGTGTTGGCGCGACGTCCAGCTTGAGGCCATGATCGGCCGCGAAATGCGCCATTGCCCGTTCGGCCAAGGCAGTGATTGTGAAAAGAGGATTCACGCCGAGTGATCGCGGGATCACTGAGCCGTCGATGACATAGAGCCCGTCATGAACCGTGGTCGCAGCTTTTCCATCTGAGGCTTTGTGCGTTGGGTCGAAGACCTGCCCCTTGTGGTTGACCACACCGGCTTCTGCGTCTGTTCCCATAACGCATCCACCGAGTGGGTGAGCGGTTGCAGGTTGGTGCCCCATAACGCTGCCGGAGAGGGGGTTCTTGACGTACGAACCGCCACCGCTGGTCACAATTTTTTCCAAAACAGCGTCGAGCCTTTTGTAAACGGGCTCGTCTTTTGCGTTTGGCCAGGACAACTCGAGAGCGTCTTTCTTGAGCGCGAACTTGCCCGATGCGCTGTCGTGTGACACCGCGAAGAATGTTTGAAGGTGTGCGAATGGGCCTTTGTAGACGCCGCTGATCAGGCTCTTGAGTGCTCCAACGATGCGGCCATTTGGGACGAACAAGTAGGGCAGCAAAGGCGCAAGGGCAGATGGCATTGCGCCTTCCTGGACGCAGAGTTCGTTGTCGACCGTAGCATCATCAGTGACCTCGATTTGACCGGACACCGATGCGCCGATGTCCATGTCTTCGATCTTCTTGGGGTGACCGACACCGATACAATTCACGTCAGTTTTTGCGCCGTATCCAAACGCGATGATGTCGCCGTTGGCCGAGAACCGTTCTCCGAGTTTGGGTGATAGGGGTAGCCCTGCCTCCGCTGACCTCAAGAGGATCTCGCTTGTACCGAGGGTACCGGCGGCGAGGATGACAGTCTCGGCGGTCAAGGTTTGGATCTTCTCAGGAGATCCCTTAGGCGTGTCGAGGCGGGTGACTTCGATGGTCCACTTACCGTCTGAGGATTTGCTGATGTGGCGAACCTTCGTGTGCGTGAAGAGTTCAGCGCCATGGTTGACTGCATCTGGGAGGTAGGTCAGTGCAACGGTGTTTTTCGCGCCAACATTACATCCGCCGCAGCAGTCGCCACAAAGGGTGCAAGCGGGTTGTTGGATACCGGCTGCGTTTGTTTGCTCCTCAAAGCTGACGACCACACGCGGAGCGACCATGTCGTGTTCAATGTCGTCGCCTAGTTTTTCGTTCGCGGCACTAAGTGCCTTGTACTTGGTCATGCTCGAGGCGTCTGGGTGTGCGTTGGGGCGGAGCCAAGCTTCAGCGCGACGGTAGCCCTCGTCCAGCAAACCGTCCTGCCGGATCTGACCGGGCCAGACCGGGTCGTCAAAAACGCGTTGGTCGGGGCGGAGTGCAACGCCAGCATTCACGAGTGAGCCACCGCCCAATCCGCAGCCGACAAGCACGTGCATATCTTTGCCGACGCGGACATCATAAAGCGCGGTTTCCGGTCCGGTTGGGATCGGTGTGCCGCGGACCTGCATTTCGTTTTTCAAATCGGGGAAGCGGCTTGGGAATTCGCCCGTAAGGAATTCGCGACCGCGTTCAAGGACGGCGACCTTCTTGCCTGCGCGCGACAAACGGGAGGCGGAGACGCCACCGCCATAGCCGGAGCCGACGATGATAACGTCATAGCTATCCGCAATATGGTCGAATGAACGTGAAAGACGAGTCATTTGGCGATCCTTAAATGTCGTCGAGCTATGCGGTCACGGTTGTTGTCCGGGTAGGGGAGTTTATCCTGCTTCGTCAGTCGCGCGGGTGACAGACGTGCAACAGGGTTGATGCGACGCTTGACGGTTGTTTAGTGGCCAAAAGGCGCAATTTCGTTTTGCCAATGCCTGGCAGGCTGGTGTTGGATTGGCTGATTGAGCGGCACGGTAGCGGTGCGCTATAGCTCTTGCGTCCGTTCCGAACCCATCGAAGCCTGAACGGATCTAGGTGAAGCGGACGATGTTGGCTTTCCTTACGGCGGCTCGGTCAATCTGCTCACGACAGAATGCGATGAACTCGGTTTCGGCCTCTGAACTTGCAAAACACGTCCGAGGGATGAAAAGGCCGACGCCACGATCGATCCAAAGGATCAGAATATTGTCTTCCTGATCCAAGCCGTTGAACGCCTCCCAATCGTAGGTGGCTCTCACGTGCTCGGAAAAGGCCTCAAGCCGTTCTGAATTGGCGGAAATGGTTGTCGGACCGACATAGGCCCCTTCGGTTGAAACCATCCTCTGAATTTGTTGGCGGTGGTAAAAGACATTTGCAGCAAAGAACATTGCGAAGGCTGCGATGGCGCCGTTGATCGTTGAGATGGGATCAAGCCAACAAGGCGATGCCGCATCCTGGCACGACTGGTCGATTGCAATGAATGCTAACGCCAGCACGATACCGATGGCTAGGCCTGTTCCAATCCGGTAAGCCCGTGACCCGAAGTGGTTGCGCTTCGCACGCGTAAGGCGCCAAGGCACAGCAGCAACATACGCGCGGAAGTGTTCCGGTTTCGTTGTGTATTTGAATTGGTACTCGGCCATTGTTTTGGTTGGAGTGCGTTCCCTGGTCTCAGGCTGCTGAGTGGACGATATTTCCCCGAATTGCCCCGATCGGGTGGACTTCAATAGCGGTTCGGTTGTGGCGGAGTGGGCGGACATGCGCAAGTCTCGATGCTGGCGCAACCAGCGCTTGAGCAGCCTTGGTGTGGCGAGACTGCGCCGGATTTTATTTCCGTAAGCGCTATAGTTTCGCCGGATTTGGCAGCCATGACGCCCAAGCTTTTTAAAGGCCATGTGTTCAGGCTCGCTGAGACCTGGCTGGCGCGGTCCGCTTTGCGGGTGTTCGTGTTCCGCCTTTTTGGGGCTCCAAAGCAATAGCTCAGAGGTAGAGCAGCTAGGCCATGCCTGGCGGGACGGGGGTTCAATTCCCTCTTGCTTTTCAACGCTCGGTGGTCGAGCACGAGACTGTTAATCTCGCGGGTGAAAGCCCTCCGTAGGTTCGATTCCTACACTTGGTTATGGTCCAAGCCAAACCACTACACGGTCGTCGGTGTCTTGCTTGCCGGCGGGGCCCGGTTTCGCATTGTGGGCTTCGGTTCATGGTGCGTGCGGGTTTCGCAACGGTAAGTCTGCCATGTGCTGCGTGGGGATACCGCAGGTGCATGCGCGGTGTCCGACCGTTCCATGACGGACCATCTGTCTTCGGACGGGTGGCTGTCTGGACGGATCGGCGCTGTTCATCACATGCTGAACCACCAGCCCGCAGGTCTTACCGTGGTCGGCGAGGTGTCGGCGATCATTAATTCGTTTTGTGCCTGTTTCAGGAGGTCGATGATGGCCCAGTTTGGATTTTTTACTGTTCGTGTTTCGGATGACTCGCGCGCGATTTTGAAGCGCGGCGGTCGTTTTGAGCGCTTCTTGGAGCCGGGCAAGTTTTCGACCTTAGACTGGCGTAATGATTACAGCGCCGATGTCTTTCGCGTGGTTCGCGAGGACCTGCCTGCTGAGACTGCGTTGATGCTTGAGAAGATCGCGCCGAAGGTGGCGGAAGAAAACTTCGTCATCGTGCAAACCGGATCGACCGAGGTGGCTATCGTGTCGCTCGATGGAGAGCCGTTGCATTTGGTGTTGCCAAACTCAACGCGCGCGTTCTGGAAGTCGTTGACGCAAGTCGATGTTGATCGGGTCGATACCGCTAGCGATCTGCGTGTTGCGAAACGGGATTTGAACCGCATTAATCTCGCGCGGACGTCAGTGGTGACGCACGCCGTTATCGAAGCTCATCAGGCGGGGCTCTTGTATGTGGACGGTGCGTTGGTTGAGCACTTGAAGCCAGGGCGCCATGCATTTTGGAACGTCAGCCGCAATGTGCGGATCGCGACGGTGGATTTGCGTCCGCAGCCATTGGAGGTCACCGCTCAGGAAATCTTGACCAAGGATCGTGTCGGGATTCGTGTGACGCTCACCGCGTTCTACAAGGTGGTGGATGCTGAAAAAAGCCTCACTGGGTCGGGCGATGTGGCCAACACGCTCTATCGGCTGGTGCAGTTTGCGATCCGCGAAGCGGTTGCGACGCGAACGTTGGATGACATCCTGGCGGCTCGTGACACGATCGACCAGCAAGTTCGGACATACGTTTCAGAACGTGCGCCCGAGCTTGGTGTGGAGGTGACCGAGATCGGAGTGAAGGATGTTATTCTTCCAGGCGATGTTCGGGATCTGCTCAATAAGGTGGTGGAAGCAGAGCGGGTTGCGAAAGCAAACTTGATCCGGCGCCAGGAGGAAACGGCCGCGACGCGTTCGTTGCTCAACACTGCAAAGTTGATGGCTGACAACCCGCTGCTCCTGCGTCTCAAGGAATTGGAGTCGCTTGAAAAGCTTGTCGAGAAAGTTGGCCGGATCGATTTGCACGCAGGTGAGCGTGGTGGGCTGGATGCGCTTTTACAGAAGCTCTACACGCTTGATCGGCGAGCTGATGCATTTTCGGGTGAGTGACTGATAGGATTTAGAGAGGGCGGGCACATAATGTGTCCGCCTTCTTCTTTGCGCGCTATAGCAGTTTGCTGGTTGCCTAACTGCTCTTGGTCAGTTTCGCGACGCCAAGTGGGACGTTGAACTTTTCGCACCACAGCCAAAGCTCATTGTAGTCCGCGACATCAAGAGTGGCTGGGACGTCATACGTTTGCGCGCCTTTGAGCTTGCCCAGCTTTGAGAAGATGGTTTCTTTCACATAGCCATCTTTGCCGAATGCAAGTTTTGGATCTGGTGCGCCGTCAAGTGAGAACGACTTATCAAGCGTGACTGTTGTCTTGCCGTTCTTCGTTGAGATGATGACGTTGCCACTGGTGACGTGGCCGCCCGCACCAGTGAATTCAGCGGTGTAAACGACTGTCGCTTTGCCTTGGTCAGCATTCGCGGCTGTGTTTTCCGCACGAAGTGGTGTTACGGCAGCAATACAGGCTGCCATCAGCATTGTCAGAAGTGTTGCTATGCTCATGCTTTTAATCATGTCGTCGTCCTTTTTTGCTTTTGCTTTTGTTTGGGCGGATCGGAGCCAATTGGTCAATTCACCTTTGACTGTCCGCCTACTGTTGAAATGCTCCCTTTTTGCCGCTTAGTGAAGGGGGGCGGCCGTCACGTTGTTTCACGACTGCTTGCTTTCAAATTACCCACGGTTCACGCCACCGTGCTCGAGACGTCCAAATACTTGTGGCGACGCAGTTGTGCGCCGGGACGTGATTGGTTGGTTGTGAAGGTGCTGGCGGTTGTGCGAATTTACCGCGATAAGGACGTCGACTGTTTCGACGATCAATACACGTGCCACCAATAAGGCCCCGGCTGGGCTACAGAAAACACGGAGACCAAACACGTGCCGCAGACCCTCAAATACGGTGAGAACCCGCACCAGTCCGCTTCAATCGAGTTTGACGAGGACACGAAGGATCCGTTGGCACTTGGTCGGTTCACCGCGGTCAATGGTGTTCCGCTCGCCGACCAGGTCTCTAAAATGGGGTGGAACAACGTCAAAGACCTGTCTCGCGGGATCGATACGATTTCGCGGATAGCCGCGACGTGCGAGAAAAACCTGGGTGCTGTTCCTAGGATTGCGGTCTTGATTGAGCATGGAAATACGGCCAGTGCCGCGATCGGCGATACGGACCGGGTCATCTACAATGCGATCCACGGATACTATCGCGCGTCATTTGGTGCGTTCCTAATCACAAACATTCCAATGACGGAGCCGGTCGGGTTTCGGGTCCGGCAATGGATGCCGGCGGCGCGCCCATTCTCTGGTATTGC
>JBCBRD010000167.1:0-7182 GCA_039819885.1 Pseudomonadota bacterium | reverse complement strand
GCGAAAGTCCTAGTCGACAAAGATCATATGAAGGCGGTTGGAGACGCGGGCTACAGGCAAGCGGTACTGGAATTCTTATCGGACAATCCGATGGTGAAAGCCGTATAAGACAACCTTGAGCGGCGCGCTGGCAACAAGCTTCGGGACCAAAGTCACCAACGAAATCGGCTTCGGGCCAGCAGTTTATTGCGGGGAGAACACTCGGGGAGAGTATCCAGCACAATCCTCAACTGACGACCGAAGCCGTTACGCTATTTTGGTACACAACCAACGCTACGCTTACGCATCCAGGCATCACAACTTACGCAAACACTAAAAAACGCCGCACTGACGCCGGAATAAGTCTGAGGATAACCTCTGACAGCGAACGAGTCTCGATTGACGCGCAAGCCAAATCAGCTCCTGTGGAAAACTCAACGACCACCGAAATGAGAAATGCGGTCGTTCTCGGTTGCTCACATCAAATCTCAAGTGCTGTCGAACGATGCGCACGCGTCAGCACCGGCACAAAAACACCCAACTCTAGCCGCCCCCAGATCGTCCTTTGGCCAGAAAACGGACGCGCTGACCACGCATGTTCCATCAATGCACAAGTCTGGCCCTTGCTGTCAGTAGCCAACATAACCCGCCCGCTTAACGGCTTGGTAACCCTATTGTGGTTAACCCTAAAATCATGGTTTTGCGTCGTACCCGCCTTTTCGTCCCGAGTATCGTGATTGTCTTGATTGGTCTTGCCGCATGCGGTGGCCAACGCAGCAAGTCTGTTGCGGTCGCACCGGGAAGTCCCTCGAAAACCCAACCCGTGCGAGCAAACGAAGAACACGCCTGTATTTCAAACAGACTGGTGCGAGAGAACCGTTTCATTCAGCAGCGCTCCGCACTAGGCGGCCCAAACAGCCGCTGCGGCGCCTTCCGCCCCTATGTTGTCAGTGCCGTCGACAGCGGCCGTGTCCAACTCCGCCCCAAGGCCACTCTACGATGTCCAATGGTGCCAGCCGTCGACAGGTGGGTCAGCGAAGTTGTCATCCCCGCATCAATCCGCCATTTGGGATCGCCCGTGACCGCCCTGAAGGTCGCCGCTTCCTATTCATGCCGAAATCGCAACAGCAAAGCGTTCACCAAACTCTCCGAACACGGATTGGCCAACGCGCTAGATGTTTCAGCCTTTGACCTGGCAGACGGTCGCCGAGTTACAGTTCTAAAAGGTTGGCGTCGTGGAAGCCGAAAGGAAGCTGCGTTCCTGCGCGCCGTCCATAAATCCGCATGCCGCCACTTCACGACCGTTCTCGGCCCGAATGCTGATCGCTACCACCAGGATCATTTTCACTTTGACCTGGCGCGTCATAACGCGAAGAACAACTACCGCTATTGCCGCTGAGCACGCTTCAGTTCATCGTCGAGTTCAGAAAACCGACTGAGCCACTTCCAGCAAACCAGCATTCGCACAAACCGAACGCACAAGATCCTCGTTTAAGCACCAAACAAGCAGTGGAGGATCGAAACCATGCAGAAACCCAGCAGTGCACTCGTGTACCTCTGCTTGGCGTGCGCACTCGCGGTGTCAGTGCCCCTGGCATCTCTAGAAGCGGGTATTGCCCGAACAACTGATCATGCAACGGCCGCGTTTCTGGCCCAGCGCGATGGCAACTATGCAGCCTGCGCGAGCAACGCGGACAAAGCGCGTCGCGAAAGCGGAGCAAACTACACCATTCATAGGTTGTTCGCCGCCTGCACTGTGAATGCGGCAGAAGCCGACCGCAAAACCATTGGCGAAGCCGCGTACGCTGACCGTTTGACGGAGGCGGTCGCAGCTCTTCAGCTTTTGCGCACAACGCCCGGGGCCTACCACCAGCCCAAAGCGAACAATGTCATCACCCTTACAATTCAAAACCTACAGGCAAGGATCGCAGAAGCGCGCAAACCCGGTCCGGTCAACTAGTCAGTTCCGCAAACGTCGTTAGGGATCGAAAGCTTCAAAGCTGAGAAGCTTATTGATACATGCCAGATGCCGGAGCGAGGCCTGAAATATCGGCCGCCATAATCGCCCGCGGTGAGAGCACCTGATCAGAAGCCCGCAACATCAGAGCAAATTGATCGGACCGATCGACAACTTCTTCAATCATTGAATCCTCAATGAGCGCGAACGTACACGCACGCATTGCCGGACAGGTCTTGTGTTGAGCGGCTGCAATCATTGAAACCGCAAGGCACTCGTCCCGACACAACCGAATACAGCCTTCCGGGGCAACTTCAATGGATCGCCGCGCACGGCAATTCACGAGGCGGACCCAACCCGAAAGTTCGCCAAGAACTGTCTTGGCCCGTTGACAGCCAAGCCGGTTGGAATAAAGCGTCCACGCCCGAGCCCAATGATCAACGTCTCCGGTTTGACAACCACGCATCCAATGACGGAACCCCAGACCGACCAACCCCTCGGGTGACTGAGGGTCATGCAAAAAGCCATGTGCACATGCGCCCTCAGTTCGAATTGAGGAGCGTGCTGATGGCAAGATGTCGAGTTTCCGTTTCAATGCCTGATACCCCGGCTCAACGACATGACAACTTTGAACGGCCAATCGGAACGACGAAAAAATGTCGACTACATAGGTATAGAAACACCCTGAGAACCCAAATGGTCAACCAAAAAAACAAGCAATCACATCAGTTTAGAACGATTCCAATCGATCGCGCACCACGTGGATCTGCACACGCATAGGTCTCACATCAACCGATAGAAGACGTCGGCGCGGCATCAAACACTCCAACCTCTTGTTTGATAAGAGTATCCAGAAAACCCAACAGGCAGACTATAGAGATGGTCTGTTCCGCTGATCGCAGTTGGGAAACGTGTGGGAGAACCGACCATGCCCGTCGATCGGAATGCACAAGAACTCAGCGATGCCTCAAAGCCCGCTGGTCAACGCTGGCTCTCGCTCTTTGACGCTTGGTTTGGAAGACGCAACACGGAGCATTTCCTGATTGATCCGCTCAATCTGTTCCAGGCAAGAGGTAACACCTGCATCATTTGAAGCCCCGCGCGCCAAATGAAGGTCCAGTTCCCGCAGACAAAGCAGCCGCCGCTCGCGAAGCCCGCGCAAACGGCTTTCAATCATTCGACTCACGATGCCACTCCTGACCAACCATTCCGTGTTCGTTGGACTCGGTTCGAACCACGCCCATGACCGACGAACCACGATGGGATGGAGCATAAGTGCTGTCCGCACGTTGCTTCAGCCTCAGGATGTGGTTCCGCAGGTCGTTAAGCGTACCACCATCTGGTTTGCGATTGGTTGCATACATAAGTCGCAGTCCTTTGTTTCGACACGAGCTTTCGTACAATAGACTTCGAAAAACGACGTCGCACCGGAGAGACTGTTCCAAAGTCGATCGACTATTTTCGAATCAATAAGCAAGACTCACACCAGTCGAACACAGACTGACGCCCGGTGATCAAGACCGCGGTTACGCCATCTAAGCTCATCTTGTGCAGGACTTTGCCACGGGCTCGAAACCGCCGCTTCACCCTCATTCGGGGTGCTCAAATCGCTCAAAAGGTCAGACCTCCGCAAAAAGGTCAGCAATGCTCACCTTTTTGATTACTCTCAGTCGAACCCATTGAAGTTAATGCCGAAACACGCGCCAGAATGCGCGGTATTTCAACATCTTCCTGCGTTGCCAATTGGCGGGCAAGACCTTCGTCGGCGTGTCGGGCAGTCCACCAGCTCAACAATGGCGAGAGCACCAAGCCCACAATAATCGGCGACATCCAAGCCACAACATACCAAGACAACGACCAGCAAACCCAGGCCAACCCCAAGCCAATCAACACGTGCCAACGATGGAATACCCAGACGTCGAAAAGAGTTGTAACTGCTCCATCACGCCGTTGCGCCGACCAACCCGAGTCCCGTCCCAGAACAATCTCTGCGACCGAACGAATTTGCGTGGCCATCATCACGGGCGCCAACAGCATCGACATCACGATCTCAACCACACCACCGGTCACGACATCCGCCCAGCGGTTCTGCTTGCGTTGGATACTGGTCCAGACTTCAAGACCAATCCCAATCAGTTTCGGCAAAAGCACCACAAGTGCTGTGACGACCAAAAGCTGCAACGCACCTTGCGGATCGTAGGTCGGCCATTCTGGAAACAGTGTTTGTGTATCCGTCGGGAAGTACCTCGGCACATATCCCTGGGTGGCTGCTGTCAACCAAAGCCCGGTGAGCAATGCCAGACACCAGAACGCAGACGCAAGGTAGGCAAAAATGCCCAAGGTCATATGGATGCGGCTGATGATCGGCAAACCAGGCGCACCAACGACACGCGCATGCTGCAAGTTGCCTTGTGCCCAGCGTCGGTCACGGATCGCCATATCGATCAGCGTTGGCGGACAGCGCTCAAACGAACCGTCCGCACTTGGCACCATGTGCACGCCCCAACCTGCACGTCGCAACATTGCCGCCTCGACGAAGTCGTGGCTTTGGATCGGACCACCAAATGGCGGCCGACCGTGCAACGTCGGGAGCCCAGCCGACTGCGCAAACGCTTCCGTCCGGATAATCGCGTTGTGACCCCAATAGTTCCCACTGGCACCCTGCCAAGCCGCATAACCCGCGGCAATAACTGGACCATAAACGCCATGGGCAAACTGCTGCAGCCGCGCAAACAGGGTTTGTGAACCAATCAGTCGCGGCACTGTTTGGATCAGCCCTGCCATGGGATGCTTCTCCATAGCAGCAGCCAACCGAACCAGTGTCTCGGCGGACATGACACTGTCGGCATCCAGAATAACGAAGTGATCATAGCCACGCCCAAAACGCGTGACCCAGTCCGCGATATTGCCAGCCTTTTTGCCAGCGTTATCTGACCGGTTGCGATAGTAGACGTTCAAGCCTCCGAACCGACCGGCATCGGACTGAAACACAGTTCGCTCGTTTCGAACGTCTTCAGATGCGCGAGTGTCGCTCAACACGAAAACATCGAAGTCATCGCCGTGACCGCGCAATGCCAGTTGTTCAGAAACGGCATCGATCGTGGCCCGCACACCCCTGGGGTCTTCGTGATAGATCGGAAACAGTAGTGCATTCCGCGACGACAACGTCACGTGCCCCTCTGGCAACTGAAGGGTGTCGGCAGTCCCACGGAAGACAAGATTGAATAGGCCCACAACAGCCATAGCACTGCCAAATGCAACCCATGCAAAACAAATAGTGCTGAACGTGATCAGTGCGATCAGCAGTGGGAAAGAACGAGAGGGCTGCAAGACTTCATAAAGCCCCCAAGCGAACGCGCTTGAAACGGCCAACGTTATCGCAACCAACAGCACCCGGGATGCGATCGTCCACATCCAGATCGATGATCCAAGCTGAGATGACCACGTCGGCATCCGGCCACCGCTCCAGAGATCCTGGGTCGGCATATCCAACGGACGATCATCTGGCAGCGCGGAGCCATGCGCGCCAGTTCGAATATCAGAACCATCTGCGCGCAACATAGCTTCATGAAACTTAATATCAGCAGTTCGGGTCATTGATCTTGTGTCCATCGATAAAGCCACGTCTCGGGCGTTGGTCCTTTAGAAACAGCCAACTGCAATCGAAGTTCCGAGACATCGCGCCCTTTGGGATCGAAAACGAACGACACGCGATACGCGCCATCTGGCCTTGTCTCAGGCCCCTTGCCACTCACGGTGTCATACGTGCGGCCAGCAATGAGATGGACCGGTGTTGCAGGGTCTGGCACCTGCGGGATGGATTGCACGACGACATTGCTGACAGCCCCTTGGCTGGCTGTAACTGTGGCTGCTGGAAGCGCATCACCAAAACCTTTCTCAAACCCGGCAAGATCGACAACGAAACGAACCTTGCCTTTGCGTCCGTCCCACCCATGTGCCAGTCCAGCACGTGAACGCAGTATGAAGGGACCGCTTGTGCGGCTGGGAGTCACATCCGGCCAGGAGAGCCGATAGGTGAATTGATGGGCCTTGCCAGGCTCCAACGGTTTTTCCGGTCGCCAAAAGGCAACGATGTTATCGTGGATCTCTTCTTCGGACGGGATTTCAACGAGCACGACACTGCCGCGCCCCCAATCGCCGATCGGCTCAACCCAGGCAGATGGTCGGCGCTCATAGCGAGCTTCCAAGTCCAGGTACGCACGATAGTGCCGTTCACGTTGCGATAACCCAAACCCGCGCGGGTTCTCATCGATGAACCAGCTCATCTGGAGGCGCTTGGGATTGTTAATCGGTCGCCAAATACGTTCGCCGTTGCCGTTCAAAATGACGAGGCCATCTGAGTCATGAACGCGAGGCCGAAAGTCAGGCACGCGTCTTTGATTGAGAGGCCCGAGAATGTTCATGCTGGTCAGCGGCGCCACGCCGACCTCGCGCAGAACGACACGAGGAAAAAGCGTTGTCGTGACATCCGTTCGCGTCAGCTTTCCAGGCGTAATATTGAACCGGTAGGCACCAACGACCGAAGGGCTGTCCAACAGCGCATGAACGGTAATGGTCTCTGATCCAGCAGCGGGTTTTTCGACCCAGAACCTTTTGAAGAATGGGAACTCTTCACCCGTTGCTGCTGCCACGCCAAGCGCAAGCCCGCGCGCCGACAAACCGTACTGTTGGCCTTGGGAAATCGCGCGGAAGTAACTCGCGCCTTGAAACACGACGATCTCGTCAGCGACATCATCCCGATTGAGCGGGCCGTTGATCCTGAACCCCGAAAGCCCCCACGGCATGCCTCTCGCGGCATCTTCGGATCGAGCACCGACATTAAACAAGTCACGTCGCGGTTTAATCCGTCGGACATGTCCGTTTTCGACAACGTTCAGTTCTATGGGCTGCTCATAAAGCCAGCCGGTGGGATATAGATGAAGCTCAAGCCCAGGCGGGTCCTGTTTCCAAACCCCTTTTTCAGTCTTGAACCAGATCGCTCGGTATGTGTCGTAATCCAAACGGTTACCGTCGGCACGACGAAGAGGCGGTGTGGGAACATGTGCCCGCTTCGACATGCGAGACGCCATGTCGATCACGTATTCATGGCTGAAGGTTCCAGCCACAGTCTTCTTGGCGCTGTACGCGGATTGCTCGTCTGCAGCAGCGGCGTCGACGACCCAGGGGGAGAGACCGAAGACCAACAGCAATCCAAGCCAAAAACTCATCTGCTGAAGACCTCGTTC
>JBCBRD010000166.1:0-7228 GCA_039819885.1 Pseudomonadota bacterium | reverse complement strand
GTGTTAGCGCATCTGGTTACTACGACGTCACTTAAGACCTTGCGTCATGATCTCTGGCAACTCGAATGTGGCGGCAAGTGGTCGAATGCCTGTTGCTGGTGGCGAAAAGTTCCGCTGTTGGCTGACGGTGATGATCTGCTCGCGCACGGCTTCCGGAGCCAACTCTGACAGTTGCGGACCGGCGATGACGTAGCTCCACAGCCCATAGAAGCTTGGCACAATGGTCGCGTAGGACTGCACACCACCGAAGGCTGTTCGCAGTCCGTCTCGAATGCCATTGTGATGGGGTAGATTTGCTGGCGACATTGGACCGGCCTGGGTTGCCAGGATCGCGTCGTCGTTCAGGCAAGACTTCAACCGCGTATAGAACGCATCTGAGTAAAAGCCTGCTGCGATCGATCCCTCGTCTGCATCGTCAAAATCAACAAGGTCGCCAATGACCACGTCAAACCGCAAGTCTGTTTCCGCGATGAACTTACGGATATCTTCGTAACGGATTTCGTGGCGTGGATTGTCGAATGCGCCTGCGTTCCACTCCGGAATATGCTCCACGCACAAGCTGACGAATTCGCGGTCGATATCCACCATGACGACTTTTTCAACGCCAACGTGCCTTAGAACTTCGCGGCTGGTGGCGCCTTCACCCCCACCCATGATGAGGACGATCTTCGGCTCGGGGTGTAGCAGGATTGCTGGGTGCACCAACGCTTCGTGATAGAGCGCTTCGTCCGACGCGCAGGACTGAACATCGCCGTCTAAGGCTATGCAGGTGCCGTGCACAGGCGAGGTGAAGAACAGGTAGGACTGGTAGTCCGTCTTGCCCTGAGCCAGGAGCGTGTCGAAGGTCCGCACAACGCTGTCGGATGCGTTGGCTTTCTGGGCGTAAGTGAGCACGGTTGCGTATTCCAGGGTTGCGGGCGGCGCGAGAGAGCTAAGCGCGATGGGTGATGTTGCGCTTTGAAACATGCGGCGACGACAGGAGCAATGGTGTATCACCTGTCACTGCTTTGAGCTGCGCGTCCAAGCGTGGATCATCGGGTGGGAGGCCATAGCCGCTTGTGAAAATCCGCGCAATCACAGCGTGAAGTGTTTTTTGACCGATCGGTGCGGCTTCACGGTCGCGTGGGATCGCCATCAACTGCATGGGCACGGATGTTTCGTCCGTAAAAGATGGCGTCCGGTAGGCGATATCGATGTTGCGGAACCCGAGCTGACCATAGTACCTCGCGGGACGAGGTTCGGCTTCGGTTAAAAGCCACACACTTGGCGTGTTGGACATGACCCACAGCACTGCGTCCTCCACCAGTTTGCGACCGATGCCGGTGCGGCGCGCATGCTCGGCCACCGCGAGGAAGGTGAGGAGTGCGTAGGGTGTGTCGTCGGCCTTATCGATGTCGAGGATCGCGAATCCTTGTGGTGTCTCGCCGTCGAAGGCTACGCGCACAACGTAGCGGCCGCGTGACGCTTCCTCGGCCATCCGCGCCTCCGGTTCGCGCTCCCAATCTGGAAATGATGCCCGATAGATGTCCATGCATGCAGCCCACGCGCGCGCATCGGCTGGCGTGACGGTCCGGACGGTTTGCTGGTCGGCCTGTGTCGTCGCTGTCATCGCGCCAGTGTACGACGTGTTTAAGCCAAGCGTAACCGGCAGACGTTAGGGTGTGGGGGCACAGTGACGTCTGCCGCTTGTTATAACAGCCAGTAGGGCGGATTAGGCCTTGGCTGTAATCCGCCGAAGAGAGCACAATGGCGGGTTACGCTGTGTTAACCCGCCCTACGCACTGTATATTTCGACACCTCTCACTGCCCGTATTTCATTCCAGCACGCTTGAGAGCACCCCCAACAAGTGAGATTATTTCAGAAAAAATTCCGTTTTGACCTTTTAGCAGCTTTTAGCCTAGCGGCTTACAGCTACTTAGCCACGTATGCCCCAACACTTCTCTTGAGCGGCCCAAAATATCTTTACGAACTAGTATATGCGCTTTTTGGTCTTGGACTATTATTGCAAATAGCATTTGCAGCCTTTGGAAGCAGAACTTTTTGGCTCGCAGCGACATTGCTGTCGATACTTGGTTTTCTCTTTATAGGCGGAATTACAGTTTTCAATTCCGCAGCGCGGATCGTCTGGGTACTCTCATAAAGTCGGGCGGATTAGGCCGGCCCAACACCGGCTTGCCGTGTGTTGGGCAAAGACATGGCCGTAATCCGCCGCTATGGGCCAGGATGGCAGGTTACGCGTTGCTAACCCGCACTACGCATCTCGGCTCCCACCTGCGATCCCATCAGACTTCGCTAACCGCACGACCGACAGGATGCAGGTTGTGTTGTATTTCCGTTCGCTGCGGCAAGCGAAGGGCTAGGCGCAGGCCGTCCTGGATGGTGTTGGCTTCGAAGTTGAAGCCAGCCGACGTTGCCTTGAGTGGCACCACGCGCTGACCGCCGATCAGGAGTTCGCGGGCGAAGTCGCCAAGTGCTGTTTCAAGTGGCCATGCTGGCATTGGCAGGAACGCGGGCCGGTGCAGAACATGCGCGAGGCTGGCTGCAAACGTGGCGTTGCGCACCGGTGTCGGAGCGGTCGCGTTCACAGCGCCGTCGAGTTCATCTGACTGGATCGCGAACGCGATCAACCGTACGAGATCCGGCAGTGCAATCCAGCTCATCCACTGCTGACCATCACCGATCCGCCCGCCCAGTCCCAAGTCGAACGCCGGCGCCATGCGGGACAGCAAACCACCGTCGCGGTCGAGAACCAGTCCGATCCGCAAAGCGACAAACCGGACACCTTCGGCGCGGACTTTAGCGGCCTCGTGCTCGCGGGCGACGCAGACGCGCTGCGTGAAGGCGCGCGCTTTGCGTACACTTGGCGCATGAAAGTCATAGCCGGGGGCTGCGTCGGCCTCGGTGAGGATTTCATCGCCGGTCAGTCCATAAGCGCCGATGGCGGACGCTGAAATCACGAGCTCTGGCTTGCGCGCCAATCTGGAAACGAGCGCAGTCATGCGACGGCTCATGTGCAGCCGTGACCTCAAGATCTCGCGCTTGCGTGCCCTCGTCCATAGACCTCCGGCTACTGGCTCGCCAGCCAAGTCGACGATCGCGTTGATCTCTTCTTTGTCGGACACTTGATCAAGGTTGGTGATGATCCGTACAGGTGCTGCGAGACGGCCCGCGTTTTTCGCGTCGCGCGTTAGGACTGTGACGTCGTGACCTGCTGAATTGAGGCTTTCGACGAGGCTGCGGCCAACCAAACCCGTGCCGCCTGTGACCAGCACCGACCGTTTCCCCTTCAGATCGGCGGTCAATGAAACCGGAGCGGACGGCTCGAAACGTGCAGCCCGCGCGCTGGTGAAAAAGTCACGCAACGCGAAGAGGGCGCAGCCGACGCCTGCGGTTGTGAGGATCGCAGTACCCCAGCCGTAGGTGACAATGTCGACGTCCGTCGGCTGCCGTGCCCACACCACAAGCAGCGGCATCACCAAAGCGAGGATGGCTCCATAGTTGATCGCAAGCAGCGTATGCAGCACTCGCTCGGTCGGCGGTAACATGCGCGTGCGGTCTTCCTCGACGAAGTCCCACAACGTGATGATGATTTCCACGACGAGGATTACCATGATGGCGACCGCGAATAGGCCATGCGGCTGGACCCAGGCGAAAAAGGTGAACAGAAAGCCGTAGAACACATTGCGCCAAGCGTGCAGGCGCAATTCGTTTGCCGCGTTGTCTTTCCAGGCGAGGCGTTCGGTCAGCTCGTGGTGGAAGATGACGTCGAACCCACCCATGGCGATCTGCAGGGCGATGAGCGTCCACAACAGCGGGCTTTGGAGGATGTCGGCGCTGAGGATGTCAAACATAACTCACTCCTTGTTTGTGGTGGTGTCAGTAAACCTGCAGTCCTGGCGGATGAGTGGTCCGAATACGGGATGGTCGAGCTCAAGTAGAAACTGGAATTCACTGCCTTTGACTTGCCGGTGCGTAATCGCCATTTCACCGGGACTGAGCCACTTCGGGAGGGTGATGCGAAGGTGCCCGGCCTGAACGAAATAGCGGTTTGAGCGGAAGACCAACGCGCCGTCTTCAACAGTCAGTCGTAACGTCATGCCGATGCCCCATGTTGCTCCGGGACCGACAAATTCTTCCAGGCCGGTGGGGCCTTGAAAACGTTTCACCGAGTGGACGACCTGCGGGAATTGTCCAGCTCTGCCGTAGACGCGGGTCCAGATCTGACCTTTCAGCTTCGCATTGTTGGCGACGCTGACACTCGCAGGTCCGGTTGCACCGTCCGTCTCGGGAAGCGGTGTGCCGATGATGCCGGCGAGGCGCGCAAGCAGACGGCCGGCGAACGACAGGCGGGTTTCAATGACGCGACCGGCGTACAGCTTGGGCTTTTGCTCGCCGGGCTCAGTTGCGAAGCGCGCGCGGACTTCCGGCGGAAGCGCTCGCCAACTTGCAGGCGATAGCAATTTTTGAAAGGGGCCGGGTAGGTTGGCGCGGTTATGGCGGAGCACTGCGCGCTGCACGGCGATGCGGGTTGGGCAAGGTTCACGCTTCACAGCGGTTCCAACGGTGAACGCGTCGTCTAAGCGTTTGCGCAACCGTGGTTGAGATAGACTTGGTTGTTTCAATACTCGTTGAGCAGCTTGTCCCAAAACACTCACCTCCGTCTGCCTTGTTCGTCTATGTCGTTATTTCTGTAATGACAGAAATAACCAAGCTAAAAAATTGAGCCCTGGGGCTCTGTTTAGTTCGCTCACGGGCCGCTCCGGATGCCGCCGCATCCTGGCCCTCCGCTGGGGCGGCGCTAAGCGCCGGGTCACCTTGTTCCCCGGATCGCTCGTCGCGATCCGATAGACGTTTCGATCGCGGGCCGGGGCGGATGCTCGCGCATCCTGGCCCTCCGCTGGGGCGCGGCACTGGCCAAAATTACTAATGTCATCCCGGGGCTTGTCCCCGGGATCCAACCACCAGCAAATGCGAGACTATCCGAAGTTCATCGACCAATTCGCCGAGCCTGAAATCAATGGCGCTTTGGATCCCGGCAATGAATGCCGGGGTGACAACCATGCCGTGGCGCGCCTTTACTCCTTCTCCTTCTTGCGTTTGGGAGCGACGAACTTGGCAATCGTGCCGCCCATACTGATCAGCCGCATTAGCGTGGGTGCGGGAAGCCGGATGATCTCATCGAACCCCTTTTCGACCTTCTCCATGAAGCCCAGCATTTCCGCGAGGCGCTTTTTCTGCTGGTCTGAAACCTGTCGCGTTCCCTCAGCTTGCGCAACGCAACCCCGAAGCAGTGCGATTGTCGGGTCAATCTCGCGCTGCTTTCGGCCCGTCGCGATCCGGCGGACCATCTCGAACATGTCGGCCTCGGCCTCATAGTAGTCACGGCGATCTCCCAGCACCTGAACGCGACGGATCAACGACCAAGACAGCAGTTCCTTCAAGCTGTTCGATACGTTGGAACGAGCCAAGCTCAGTGTCTCCGCGATGTCCTCAGCGGTCCGCGGCGCATCCGACATGAACAGCAGGGCGTGGATCTGCGCGACGGAACGGTTCACGCCCCATACGGTGCCCATCTCACCCCAATGCACCACGACTCGCTCAATGGGTTCCGGCAATTTGTTATGTGCGGTTATTTCTGTCATGACAGAAATATGTGACAGAGCAGAAGCCATGTCAAGAGGCGGGGCGCGGATAGGGGAAACGAATGAAGCGGTCGGGAGGCGTAGGGCGAGTTAGCTGAGCGTAATCCGCCGTACATCACAGCAGGCGACGGATTAGCGCCATATTGACGGTCAACCCTCGGCAAGTCCGCGCCAGGTGAGCCTAAGCCGCCCGACTTGCTTTGCGGACGGTCGGTTTGAAAACCGTGCGTTGCATCCCCCCTTTTTCCAATTAATCGTGACGGAATGGTCACTTGCCATTCATGCGAACACTGGTAACGTCCTGCTACATTTCAACAACTGAAAGGAGGTGGTCCCATGTCGAGTGAGAACTTCAGGCTGGTGAAGATGTCTGGGTGTGATTGCATGGTGTTGGAGCAGCCTCTGGCGCTTCGCTGACACACTGGAACTTTTCAGTTCGGGCCGCTTCTACCGGCCAGTCTCACGAAGGACCGCGATGAGCAACTGCTCTCGCGGTTCTTTTTTGTTGCGCGCGCGACGCACTCGTTTCTTGGCTCGCCTTCGGTAAGACGCGCTCCGCGATCGGATGGAAGCTGTCGCTACCGCCGAGGTGCAAAAAAAGACCTCATTTGGCCTCACGCGTCAGTTACGATCCGACTGGATTGATGACGCCAAACAACGCTTTTTTCGCTTGACTTGTTCGCTTTATGTTCTAACCTTAGCAACATACAATCCATTGATTAAGGTCATCAATTTATGGCGATGGATACTTTGAAAGCATCAGACGTTTTGCATAGCTCCGGCATCGAGAAGCCTCATGCCGAGGCCATTGCGCGGGTGATCAATGATTTTGGTCGCGATGATCTGGCCACCCGTCAGGATCTTCGCGAATTGCGTGCAGATCTCGAAAGCATGATCTGGAAACAAACCGCAGTCATCGGCGGACTTGTTTTCGGGATCGTCGGGCTGTTCAAAGTCTTTGCCTGAAATCGTTGACAAACGGCTGTCGTTGCGGAATATACGCGGCTTCGCGGTGGGTGTTTGGCTCGGCGCGCAATAGGTGCTGTCCGAGGCCCATCTGCGACTTAGCAGACATTAAAGATCCGAAACGCGGCATAGGCCGACGATTTTGGGCGCCACAGGACGCGGATGACGGGTCAATCGTTTCTATGCGGTAAACCCGATAACGCGAAGGACTATCAAGATGTACGCAGTCATCAAGACTGGCGGCAAGCAGTATCGTGTGGCGCAGGACGATGTGATCGCCATCGAAAAACTTGCTGGAGACTCCGGCTCAACCATCGAATTTACAGACGTGATGCTGGTGGGTGAAGGCGGAAACGCGAAAGTCGGCACGCCGTTTGTGTCTGGCGCGAAAGTCACAGCCGAGCTTGTCGAGCAAACACGGGGCCCGAAGGTCATTGCCTTCAAGAAGCGCCGCCGTCAGAATTCCAAGCGCAAGAAAGGTCATCGTCGGCACCTCACTAAGGTGCGGATCACTGGCATCACAGGCGCCTGATGTGAATGATAACATCCATCGAGCATGGCGACTGTTCGCTGCTTGGTGGTCTGAATTTGTTAAAAGGCGCTGTTCCAGCTGCCCGAT
>JBCBRD010000165.1:0-7271 GCA_039819885.1 Pseudomonadota bacterium | reverse complement strand
ATTTGGTGTGACGTCAGAGGACGTCTCCTCCGTCATGAACGCTTATTTCTCTGGCACGCGTTACTCCACATACCGAGAAGGCGACGAGCAGATCCCGATCGTTCTTCGGGCTGCTGAAGGCTTTCGTGACAGTCTTGAAGACTTTGTGAACTTGTCGATCTCAGCTAACGGTCAGTTGATCTCCATCGACCAACTTGCAACGTTCCGCCCAAAGCTTGAGTTCTCAGAGATCCGGCGCGAAAACCAAGTTCGGCAAGTTGTCATTTCGGCGAAAAGTTCGGAACTATCGGCTGAGAAGTTAGCGGCCCACATCCAACCAACACTTGCCGCACTGAACCTTGGCAACGAATACAACATCAAGATTGCCGGTGAGATCGAGGACAGTGCTGACGTGTACGCCAAAATCGGTGCGAACCTACCGCTTGCGCTGGCGGTGATGTTCCTCGCGCTCATCTTCCAATTCAATTCAATCCGGCGCTCCTTGATCACGTTTTTGACGATCCCGATCATTCTGATCGGAGCACCATTCGCGCTCATGATCGCAGGGCAGCCTATGTCGTTCTTTGGAGTGTTGGGGTTGATGTCGCTGATGGGAATCATCATCAACAATGCGATTGTGCTGATCAACCAGATCGACATTGAGTTGGAGACGAAAGACCTTGAAGATGCGATCGTTTCGGCTGCCGAGCAGCGTGCGCGCCCGATTATCTTGACGTCCTTGACAACTGTGTTTGGGCTTTTGCCCATGGCAATTTCAGGTGGTGTGCTGTTTGAGCCGATGGCAACCATCATGATCGGCGGCCTGCTGATCGCCTCGCCTCTCACACTGATTTTTGTTCCAAGTGTATGCTACCTATTTCTGCGGCCGCGGGCTTTTCCCAGAACGCCAGGATTTGAGCGTGAGGCTGCGGTAAGTTCATGAATCACACCGCGTCAGTTCATCACACGTCTTTTGCCGTCAACGGAATTCAGTATGCTGGCTCAAGTTGCAATAGGCGCATTCGTTATTTTCACATGTATCGTTTTGCAAAGTGCAATGGTCGCTACGGCGTTTGTTCAGTTAAGGCGCTACAAACAGCAGTCCCGTGGTTCGGCATCGATCACAAAGGCGTCTATGATCGTTGGGATCACCGCCCTCTGGTTGATGCTGATCCATGCAGTCTCGATTTTAGCCTGGGCCATTGCATTCGACGCGCTGGATATTTTCCCTACTTGGGACACATCAATCTATTTCTCGGCCGTGGCATTCACCACACTTGGTTTCGGAGATGTGATACCTCCGGACGAGTGGCGACAGCTAGCTGGTATGTGCGCTGCCCATGGCCTTTTAGTGTTCGGCGTCAGTTCGGCAGCCTTGGTCGAAGTCTTTCGGCAATCCTTCGAGGAACGGGATTGAAGAGCGATCCGTTGCACAGTCCCACTTTAATTGACTTGCTGTCTCGACACGCTAGCGCTCTGGGACGGGTGGCATGACAAAGCTGTTGGCCAGCTCGGTGACTGCCGTTGTGGCCTTTGCCTTGTCTCGCGGACTCACGAACACTGAAATTCAAGAAGCGACCGGTGTGTCATGTCAGCAGGTCATGACCCCGAACGCTCGATTGCCGGAAGACATCATGCCAAACCTTTGGCTGCTGCTGAGCGATCGGTTTCCCAATGAACCATTGACCCTCGAAATGGCCCGAGCAGCACCGTTTTCTTTCTTCGGTGGTCTTGCTGATGGTGCTCAGTTTGCTGACACTTTGCGCAGGGCGATCACCCTCATTATCAAGAACAGACGGATCATCGCCGATAGATTGGACGTGGAGTTCGCTGATGCGGGTGGCCAAGCAACATTGATTGCTAAGCATCCGCTCGACCATGTCGATCGCGGGCGCTCCTCAGAGATGGGCGCGGCTTTGATGACGCGGTTGATCCATGAATTCCTGGGCGTTGAAGGCGTTGTAGCTTCAGTGCAACTGGCCCACGCACCAAATTTTTCGGTCGGACACTACGATGCGTTTTTCAACGCACCCGTCGAATTCGACAAAGGCGAAACAGCACTTGTTTTGCGAAGCGAAAAACTGGACGTACCGATCAAGAACTCCAACGTCCAATTGTTCAAATACGTTGAAACGCATTTTGATGGTGTTCAAAAACAGATTGGCGCGACGGATGAAACAGACGAATTGTCCCCTTTGCATAAGTCAGTCGCCCAGAATGCTTTGGCTGGGGAATATGGAGCAGCCGCCGCTGCTGCTGCAGCAAACATGAGCCTGCGGTCTGCGCAGCGCCTGGCAGCGGCACATGGTCAGTCGCTGCAGGGGTTGATTGAGCATGTCCGAGAGGATCGCGCGAAAGAATTTCTGAGTGATCCCAAAATAGACGTGAATTCAATTGCACTGCTGCTTGGCTATTCGGACGACCGAGCTTTTCGCCGAGCCTTTCTGCGATGGACTGGACAGTCCCCATCTGAATATCGAATTGCACTCCAGCGTAACCGGCCTTGAGCCAGAAGGTGTTGTGATGCGAAATTTTGAAAGACTAACCTATTTCGCCGGCATTGCTCTGAGCATCATCGCAATGTCTGGCTGTGCGGCGACGTTGGCGCGCAACGCTGTTCCAGCAAGTCTTGTCGACAAAGTCGAAGTTGCTGAATTGCCAGGTGTTCGGCATTGGGGTGACGCGCCACTCAAGAATGTACAACAGATCGCGCAACTGCGTCTGGACCAGATCAAGGCAACACGGCCCGCACTGCTCACCGCTAAATCGCATCACGTGGATATGCTTGCAATTTCCGGTGGTGGAGCTGACGGCGCATTTGGGGCTGGTTTACTGAGTGGCTGGAGTGCGAGTGGCAAACGACCTAACTTTGAAATTGTCGCCGGTGTCAGCACGGGCGCACTGTCAGCGCCGTTTGCATTTCTCGGGAGCCGTTACGATCGCCAGCTCACGGAAATTTATACGGAGTACTCAACGAGCGATCTTGTCGAGCAACAGGTTCTCGCTGGCTTGCTAGGTGGCAGTGCGGTGACCAATACGAAACCGCTCGAACGGCTCATTGCAAAATATATGAACCGCGAGGTCCTGACAGAAATCGCCGAGGAACATCGCAAAGGTCGTCGCCTCCTTGTCGGCACCACCAACCTCGATAGTGAGCGTCCGGTTGTTTGGGACATGGGTGCAATTGCTGCACGAGGCACGGCTCAGTCTGCTGAGCTTTTTCGACGGATTTTGCTGGCCTCAGCGGCGTTGCCAGGGCTCTTCCCACCGGTGTTCCTGAAAGTGGAAAGCGACGGACAGGTTTTCCAAGAAATGCACGTTGATGGTGGGACGACCGATAACGCGTTTCTTCTCCCGGCGAACTTCGATATCGCCAAACACGAACGCAAGCGCTCGGGCCGTCGCTACCGCATTTTCATTGTCGCGAATGCTAAGCTTGCACCCGACCGGCAAGTCATTGAAGCCACGACAATCGCAATTGCAGGTCGCTCGATCTCGACGCTGATTAAACAACAACTCCAGGGCGATTTGCTTAAGATCTATCTACGCGCGAAAAAGAATGGGATTGCCTTCAACCTCGCCAGCATCCCGCCAGACTTTACCGAGAAGAGTTCTGAACCCTTCGACAAAGTCTACATGCGCAAACTCTACGACAACGGTTTTGCTACAGGAAAGTCTGGCGAAGGCTGGGTGTCTCGCCCACCTGACCTCTAAGTTTTTTTGAGATCGAGCGAAAAGTGCAATCCCGAAAATGGGGTTAGCAGCTTGGCACAGTTCGCCATGGGGTTGCTGGCATCGCGAACGCCTCCTCACGCAAGCCGCATGCGCGGCATGATACCAGTGTTCAGTATGGCAATTCGTTTTCCATAGGTGTGGCGGAGAGGGTGGGATTCGAACCCACGAGACGGTTGCCCGCCCACCGGTTTTCGAGACCAGCGCCTTCAGCCACTCGGCCACCTCTCCGAACGAGCCTATTCGTTGCGCACCAAACAGGTTTGCAGCGCGTTGCAGCTCTACAGGTCGACTGCCAGTTGTAGTGTCTCGGCGTTGCTTTGAGGGCTGAGACGCGTCATATCTGGCCGCCATACCGAAGCTGTCGGCCGGGGCCGCAAGTTCTTCGGTTCTGCGTGGGAAGCGGTGTCTTATGCTGCCTTGATCCCGAGTGCAAGCTTTGGATCGGTGATTTCCCACTTGTGGGCTCTAAGTTCATGCTCCGCTCAACAATAGGGATTGGGTTGTGGGTGCATGGACGTACGGTTGTTGCTGCTGCTTAGCGCTGTTAAGGCTACACAAATCTGTTCTTGCTGCATTAAATACTCGCGGGTCTTTTGAAGCTTCGCAGAGTTTTTTCACGATTCACCTGGACCATGATCAAAGCGCCTATGAAGCCACCTTCTTGGTTGACCGACGGTCGGCCCCACGTTTGGCGACCTTACACGCAAATGAAAACGGCTATGCCATCCTTGCCAGTTGTCAGTGCTGCGGGCTCGCGCCTCAAGCTTGCCGACGGGCGAGAGTTGGTGGATGGCATCGCTTCATGGTGGTGTGCGGCTCACGGCTATCAGCATCCGCATATCGTTGAGGCTGTGCAGCGCCAGGCCGAGCAACTTTCACATGTCATGTTGGGGGGCCTTGCACATGAGCAGCCCTATCGGTTGGCGGAACGGTTAGCTCACCTCTTGCCGGGCGATCTCAATCGCGTGTTCTTCTCGGAGTCGGGATCTGTTTCTGTCGAGATCGCGATGAAGATGGCGGTACAGTTTCATTTGAATTCTGGTCGTGAACGGACGCGGTTCGTGTCATTTGCAGGCGGATATCACGGGGACACGTTTGCCACAATGAGTGTGTGCGACCCTGAAGAGGGTATGCACACGATGTTCGGCGGTGTTGTGCCTGAGCAGATTGTCGTGCCACTCCCGCGAACGGCTGAGGACCGGGTGTTGTTTGAACAGGCGTTGGACCAGCATTCCGATCGGATTGCCGCCGTGTTGATCGAACCTTTGGTGCAGGGTGCTGGCGGCATGGTGTTTCATGATGCGCACGTAATGCAATACTTGCGCGAGGTCACGGAACGCCGGAGCATCCTGCTTATCTTTGATGAGATTTTCGTTGGCTTTGGTCGGCTGGGGCAGTCCCTTTTTGCATGCGAAGATGTCGGCGTTGTTCCTGATATCATCACGCTTTCGAAAGCGCTGACTGGCGGCACACTGCCACTGGCTGCGACGGTGGCGAGGGATCATGTGTTTGAGGCGTTCCTGTCAGACGATACAGAGCGGGCACTCATGCATGGGCCGACGTATATGGGGAACGCGTTGGCGTGTGCTGCGGCCAATGCCTCTCTCGATCTGTTTGAGCGAGAACCCCGATTGGTGCAAGCAAAGCGTATTGAGGCGGCGATGGCTGAGCGCCTCGCTCCATTGGCAGACTTGCCAGGCATCGTCGATGTCCGGTGCCGTGGTGGGGTTGCGGTTGTGCAGCTCGATTCAACCCTTCCAATGACGGGGCTTGGCGCGGCGTTTGTTGATGCCGGAGTGTTTATCCGGCCCTTCCGCGACGTGGTCTACATCACACCACCACTGAACATTCCTGATGATGACCTCGACCGGCTGGCGATCGCCATGATGACGGTCATTCCAGCTTGGCTTGAGCGCCACACGCAGGTTACACGCGCATCGGCATGAAGCCTTGGAAGAACGCTCGCGTGCATTCGGCCAAACGGCCTTTGTTGTAGCCACCCTCCAGAACCATGGTGACCGGCATCTTGAGAGCGCCGATTGCTGCGCCGATTGGTTCAAAGTCAGCGGCGGTGATTTGGGTCGGTACGTCCTGGATATAGTCATCGGCAATGAGATCGAAGCCGAGAGATAGGATGAGGTACGAACCAGAGCTCGAAACCTTGTCCAAGGCCGGACTGAGCAGATCGGCGTAGGCGTTGATATCGACCCCATCTTCTAGGGCCGTGAGTGAAATTCCACCACCGGATGCAAGACCGGCCGTGCCCATATAGGGGTATGTTTTTAACGCGTCTGCATGAAGCGAGACATACGGCTGGTGCTCACTGGCGAACTCTAACGCGCCGTCTCCAAGGTGATAGTCGATGTCGAGGACCACCGGTCGGTGCCCGGCTTTTGAGAGTACGCTCGCTGCGATGTAGGCATTGTTGAAAATGCAATAGCCGCCATATCGGCGCTGACCTGCGTGATGGCCAGGCGGGCGGCAGAGCGCGAATGTATTCTCGCGTGTCGCGGCTGTGTGTTTTGCGGCGGCCAACGCGGCTGCGGCAGAATTCAGTGCGGCCTCCATCGAGTTCGCACCAATGGGTGTTCCGATTTCCCGGCAAAATCGACCGCCTTGAAAGCGGATGGGGGCTGCGTCCAAATCATCGTGAAAGAGCGATGGGATGTATTGCTCATCGTTGCCAAGCTCAGCCGTAATGGCGTCTAAGAAAGCGATGTAGTCGGCGTCGTGAAGTTCGGTCACGGCATCGCGCGCGAGACCATCGATCTCAGTCCGGTCGGTGAGGCCGATGCGATCGAGCCCTTCTAACACGCCGTCCACGCGGTCTGGTTTTTCAAGGTGCTCGAACGGGGGTAGACCGTCTGAATAGTCCATAAAAGGGTCGTGACCCGTATGCCTGGTCGGGACGAAGATCTTCACGCTTGGTCCTCAAGATCATACTCCTCGACTGGCATCATTCGATATCCAACCGCGCCTGGCTGCCTTCGGCCGGCAGCTTGTCAAAGCCCCGTGCTTTTCCCCAAAGCGACACGATCCTCTGCACCAGTTTGGCGGCGACCAACTGCGAGACGTTCGACTTTTCTGGAATAACTTCGACGATATCAGCTCCGCGGATGTGCGCCTCGGGCGCCATCATGACCGCTTCCAATGCGCGGGATACAAACGCCCAGTCCAGGCCGCCGGGTTGCGGCGTTCCAACACTTGGCACCAGCGAAGGATCGAACGCGTCCATATCGCATGAGATCCAAACATCACCCTTCAAGCGATGCAACGCGCTCATCAGGCTGGTCCTTGTCACGGGGTCGTTTGCTTCGCGGCCCAGGACGGTCAGAATGTGCTTATCCGATCTGATGCGTTCGGCCTCAAACTCCGCCATTGAGCGCACACCGATAAGAATGACTCTGTGACCCAATTCGCGCAGGCGATGGACCGCACAGGCGTGGCTGTGAATCGTTCCTTGATAGGTGGTACGCAGATCCGCATGGGCATCGAACACAACGACGGTTCCACGCTTCGGCATGGCGCCGGTGATGACGGATGGTGTGATAGAGTGT
>JBCBRD010000164.1:0-7284 GCA_039819885.1 Pseudomonadota bacterium | reverse complement strand
AGCCTCTCACACACGTGCGTTAAGGCGCTCGTCAAAGCTGGCCTGACCAACTCCAAAGCTGCCCGCCAGATCGCTGGGAAGTGAGTCTTGGTGGTCAACAGGCCCAAGGGCCTGATTGAGCAGGCCATGCAGCGATGCCACGGGCGGGTCGCGTCCTGTCGAAGGCAGGCAAACAAAATGTTCCCCGAGCCGTTGACTCGAAGTCTTTAGTGGTCAACAGGCCGCATTTCGGTTTGCCAACATCCGGCAAGCCGGTGTTGGGCGGCCAGATCGACCAGGTCATGCAGCAAGATATTTGAACTTACGTCCCGACTTCCTCCCCAAACTCTGAGCCCGCAGCCCCGGCCTGCGGGCTTTCTTTTTGGGAGGTTCAGGCAAAGCGGTCGCGGGCGGCGATGGCGCGGGCGTGGGCCGGGCGGGACCGGACGCGATCGGCATAGTCTTTGACAGGGCCTTCGGGCAAAGCCCAACTCGCTCCGTTTTCGGCCCAGCTTGCGCAGTGGCCCAATAGGACATCCGGGACCGTGAAGTCGTCGCCCATGACGTAGGTTTCATCACCCAAGCGCGACTCGAAAACCTTCATAGCTCGGTCGAAGTCGTACTTGCAGGCTGCTTTTGCGGTGTCCGAACGCAACCGTTCAGGCAAAATGAAGGTGTTCTTTGCGTTGACCCACAATGGCGTCTCGATGTCATCCGTGGCGAATTGCGTCCAGCTATCTTGCTGCGCCCGCGCAATGGAACCGGCTGGATGGGTGAGAGACCCGTGCTTATCGGCCAGGTACTGGCAGATCGCGACGGAATCACAAATCGTCTCACCGTCGGCAATAAGCGCTGGAACCTTCCCGGACGGGTTGTGTTTGCGCGCATCGTCGCTTCTGGGCGCAACGGGGTCGATTTCGTAGGGTTGCTCGAGTTCTTCCAGCATCCAGATGACACGGAACGCCCGTGTTTTGGGAAATCCAACGACTTTGTACAAAGGGCTTGCCTCTTTTCCCGTAGTTTTAGCCGCACAACGCCGCCTGCAGTGAGGGACTGTCAAGATGTGTGTTTATACGTTGTCGTTCAGTTCAACGTCACAGCCGCCTTGACCCACGGCTCGCAAAAGCCAAAGTGCGGCTCGCACACTTGCGCACACCTCATGATTCGCCCTTCGAACCGGACCCTCATTCTCCATGGCATCGACGCTTACAAACATCTTCCGGCTCGCACGCGCGGGGCTCGTGATGGCGCAACATGGCGTTCGATTTGTTCCGCGTACGATGAAGGTGCCGCTGGTCCTGCGACTTGCACAGTGGGCGACGTTACCCATTACGGTTTTGACCTGGCCCATGCGGGCTGGCCGACCGCGTAACCAACGGATTTCAGATGCGCTTGCACGGCTTGGTCCGTCTTATATCAAGCTGGGTCAGTTCATGGCCACACGGGCAGATGTGATCGGGCCGAAGCTTGCTGGTGAACTTTCGTTCCTCCGCGATAAACTTCCACCATTTTCAGATCGCGAAAGCCGGCGCGCGGTCGAAGACTCTCTTGGGAAAAAACAAGAGGAATTGTTTGTTGAATTCAGCGCACCGGTTGCTGCTGCCTCCATTGCGCAAGTTCACAAGGCCATAACGATCCAAAATGAAGAGCGTCGCGAGGTGGCGGTCAAAATCCTGAGACCAGGCGTCGAGCGGCGGTTCAAGGCGGACCTCGACAGCTATTACTTTGTCGCCCGGCAGGTGGAGAAATGGCACCCGCCATCACGTCGGCTTCGCCCGATCGCTGTTGTCGATACGCTGCGTCGGACCACGGAACTTGAAATGGACCTGCGCCTTGAGGCCGCCGCGATTTCTGAAATGGCGGACAACATTACGAATGACGAGGGCTTTCGCGTTCCAACCGTTGACTGGGTGCGCACGTCCAAGCGCGTGCTCACGTTAGAGTGGATCGACGGTATTAAGGTTGCCGATACTGAGGCGCTTGAAGCAGCCGGGTTTGATCTTAAAGCCCTGGGCCTGACCGTTATTCGTTCGTTCCTGCGACATGCCATGCGCGACGGCTTCTTTCACGCGGACATGCATCAGGGCAACTTGTTCGTAGATGCGAAGGGCGACATTGTTGCGGTGGACTTCGGGATTATGGGGCGGCTGGGGCAGCAGGAGCAGAGGTTCTTAGCGGAGATCCTGCACGGGCTTATCACCAGGGATTACCGTCGGGCTGCTGCGATCCATTTCGAAGCCGGTTATGTGCCGCCGCACCATTCCATCGAAACGTTTGCGCAGGCTATGCGCGCGATCGGCGAGCCGATCCATGGGCGAACCGCGTCGGAGATTTCCATGGCGGACCTGCTCGGTCAGCTATTTGCCTACACCGAGGTGTTCGACATGGAGACGCGGCCGGAGTTGATCATGCTGCAAAAATCCATGGTGATCGTGGAGGGAGTCGCGCGGTCGCTGAACCCCGACCTCAATATGTGGACGGCGGCCGAACCGGTTGCGAAAGAATGGATGGAAAATAATCTCAGCGTTGCGGGACGTCTGCGCGGAGCGGGTGATGGTGCTGAAGAAATCGGGCGCGTCTTGATGCATGTCCCAGCGCTGATGACACAAGCTCAAGAGACGGCGACATCGCTGAATGAGATGACCAAGTCAGGCATCCGGCTCGACAAGGGCACGATCAAGCGGTTGGCCGCCGAAGACGCACGGGGAACGTGGTGGGGGCGGGTCGCACTGTGGATCGGGGCCATCAGCCTTGCGGCACTCGCTTTCCTGCAGTGGGTTGAATTGGTGCGATGACCCCCAACAGGAAAGCCAGCCCATCACGGTAGCAATCCACGGTGACAGGCTGGTCTTTCGATTTAGTCCTGTGAGTGCCGCTTAAGAAGATCCGACAAGAGCCGATTGTTGACTGAGCTCTGGTAGATCGTGATCACCGTCATCACCAGGCTGGTGAATGTGGCTAAACCTGCAAATTCCATCATAACTAACGCCCTTTAAGTTCCTGTTTTACCTACTCATTGCTGCCAGCATGCATTAACTAATATTTTATACTTCGTATGTCAATGATTTATTCACTATGTTTGTTTGCGTTTTGTGGCGAATCGCTTCTTCCGCGCGTATCTGCGTCACAGAGATTGGCTTTTTGAGGTGATTTCGCCTATATACGGCATATGCATCCGCCAATCGATTGGTTTTCAATGTCAGATACTGGAGACGATCAGGGTGTCGAAGCGGGCCGTTCGCAACCGCCCTTGCCGTTTGGGAGCGCTAAGGAACATAGCGACTTTCTCGACATCCTGGCTCAGCTTGAAGCTGGTACGATTACGCCCGAAGCCGCTCAGCGCCGCGTCATGATGCTCTATCAGATGGGTATTGGGGCGTTGATCCGGGCCTTGGGCGAAGCGCGACCTGACGTTGTTTCTCCACTGGTTGGGAAGCTGTCGGTGGATTTAAGTGCGATTTCGCAGCAGTACGGTGGTGGTGATCCTGCAAAAGAAGTGAAGCGCCCCCAGCGTTCAGCGACAGCCCGTCTCAAGAGCAAGAGCGATGATATCCTCCGCCGCGAACGAACTTTGCTCGTTGCCCTTTCAAAGAGTGATCGGTCGTTTCCGCTAAGTGAGCTTGTCGAGGCCGTCCATGATGTCGAGCCGGACGTGAAGGCACCGGCGCTGACGGCCAATCTGGATCGGCTGGCAAAGTCGAATGCCATCGATCGGCCAAGCAAGGGATACTATTCGGCGACGCCTGCTTCGCGCGCGTACTTGCTATCGATTGAAGACGAGATGGAGAAGCGCGGGATACTTTGATGCGTTTTTTGGTTGCGGGAATTGGGCCAATGCTTCGGACACTCGACGATGCTATCAGAGCTGGTGAGCCACTTATTGATCTGTTTGCAACCTTCAAAGACGGAGTGGATTGCAAGGCTGGCACCCTGAGCCTCAATCGACTTGGCAAAGACATTGAATTCGACAAAGTGGGATTGATGGGGGATCCGCGCCTTAGAGCTGGTCAAGTCACTGCCGAGGGCATGTATCGCTTATTTGGCGCTAAGTTCATTCGCACCCCTCTGGAAAGATGGGACGAAAACACGGGAATTCATTGTGGTTATTGGCAAGATGCGTTCCGATGGAGTAGCACGCCGATCAGCCACTGGCCCTGTGTGCTTGATGACTACGTAGAGTCGATAACCCCAACTCAACCAGGCGCGAACGATGTTGGGCAATTCTATGAACCCTCGTTCTCACTCTGACTACGTTGCGTCAGTACCCGCGAGAGCCGAGGCGGCGGTGGGTGAAGAGGCCGGGGGCAACGGCAACCGTCCAAGGTCGCGTGCGCCACCAATTATCGTTCAACTCAATCTCTAGGTTCTTGAAGCCGTTGACAGTGCGGCGGCCATCGACGCTCTCAGAGCGGGCAATGATCTTTTCGAGGAAGAAGCGTCTGTCGATCATGATCGATTGGTTGGTCCACGTGATCACTGACGTGGGGACGAGATAGAAACCGCTGCCCACATCCTGAATGTGCTTTGGAAATTTTTGCACCGGGTCCGCCTCGACATAGACTGATGTGCCAATCAGCTTCTTGGCCTTGCCTGGTCGGATGAGGCGGAGAAGTTTTGCTTTGGTGCGTTCGATCGCGGGCGCTGATGCGACAGGATACATCGCCTTGTACTTATCAGCGGTATCAAACGCTTCGCCTGGCTCACCGCGTGACCGCATGCGGACGACTTGCGCCCTTTCATCTTCGATGAGTTGCCGTGCCTTAGTGATTTGCAAGTTGGCTTCATCGCAGCTTTCGATCAACGGACAGTCGTTTTCAACCAATACGACTGTGTCGCTCTTCATGGCGTTTGCCAGCCCACGAAAGCCATCCATGATGCCTTTGTTTCCTGGCTGCCCCTTCGCTTCAAAGGCAAACCGCGCAGCGAGATCTCGGCCCTCGTCGGTGATTTCAGGGTAGAAGATCACGCGCTCGTCGAAGAGGTCTAGAAATCTGTCACCGGGATAGGTTTTTAGAGATGCCGCCAGTGTCTCGTAGCCATGCCAGGACAAAACGCCGAGACCGAGCTTGCTGGCGCTCATCGCCAATGCTCCGCGATCCAAGGTGTTGGCCTGACATGTTTGTAGAGCTTCTGCCGTAGAGAGCGACCCGGCCACTCTCCGATCAACGCATCGTCTGCATCCGGCTTACCGGTGAAGGCCACGATCCGCGCATCGGGCGAAAGGTCGGGAGATCGAATAAAATTCAGTGGCCATTTGGGAAGGAGTGAGTGTTTGAAACTCACACACCACGGCTTGGGCCAGAACACCATGCGATCAATCGTGTCGGAGATGTACTGCTGCTCAATACGACACTTGGCAAGGATCGCTTCAGGGTCGCGCACAAAGTCATCAAAGATGTACGTGTACCGACCAGCAGGAAAGCGAAAGGCAGATGTGTTGCCGACACCCTGGCCTGGTTGGGTCCAGTTATCGATTGCCACATAGGCACCAGGTTCATAGTCGAAGAAATCATCCAGTGGTCCGGTCAGGACCAAATCTAGGTCCAAGAACAGCACGTCGCCCTCCAGTCCGGCGAGAGGATGTTGCCAGACAGACAGTTTGCGCCACGGCGTCCAGGCGACGCGATCTGGAATGTTGATTTCAGGAAGTGGGTGCAGCTCAATACCGTCATCGACTTTGCTGTTGTCTTCAGTGAAGCATACAAATCGAGTGGGGCGCGATGTGTTGCGCTGGACCATTGAGGCGAGCCTGTTCACGTACTCCGGTCCGTACCGCGTGCCCCATTTCATGCAGATGACTGTTTGCTTCCGCATCGCTTTTTGGTCTCTCCCCATCCTTCACCAAATGGTTTGCTGCCGGGCATATCGTCGGCTGGCGCGAACGTCAGCGCGACACAGATTGCATACCGTGTTTGCTGCAAGAGCTTTACGGAGGCAGCGCGTCTCTGCCAAGGCGGGAGTGCCTTATGGGTTCACAGGGCTTATATCGGAAACGTCTTAACTGACGTCACCATTGCTGCACTTATTGGGTGAGCAAATATTGACAGCTCTTTGAAAAACCATCATCTATTAACCGACATAAATACGCTGTTCAGATGTTTTTGTTGCTGCAAATTCAGCAACGGAAAATTTTCTTGTGCGCTATCTTTCTGGTGCGTATCGAGTGTTTGCTGCTTTGGGGAAGGGGCTGCCCCAGCTTAGAGTATAGCGACCATGTGGTCGCTGTCGCGTTGATAGGAACAGTCCGATGTTTGGATTTGGTAAGTCACGAACGCACTCCTCTGCACAGTCCCATAAGGCCAATGGGCCGCCAGCGCAGAGCGAACCCCAAGAACCTCAGCCACCATTGATCGTTGCCGCGGCGCAGGTCGAAAGCGCGACCCTCGACAAGCATCTTGCGTCGACCCCACCGCTGCCTGAAAACTCCGAACTTCGTTCGATCCTGGAGCAACCTCATGATCTGGAGGTCATTGAGGTTTCAGAGGACGAAGGGCGCGTTTTAATTGGCCGCGGCACAAAGCTCGTTGGGGAAGTGAGCAACTGCTCGCAAGTGGAAGTACAAGGACATCTTGAGGGAACATTGGTTGCGGACCATGTGATTGTCAGCAATGGCGGTTCAGTCAACGGCGGATTGCATGCCGGCCATGCCGAGGTCTTGGGCGACGTTGAGGGCAATGTCCACGTTGAGGGGCTGTTGGATGTTCACGCAACGGGTCGCATCAACGGGAACCTGACTTATGGCCGGCTGTCTGTTGCAGACGGTGGTGACATCTCCGGCGAGATTCACGGACCAGAACGCGGGCCAACACCTGCCAACGCTGATCAAGTGCAGGCCGGGCGGACTGAGACGCCCCCATCGGAACGCCCCGAATTCTATTCACCGGCATCACCGGCAGCGACTGTACACCGATCGCAGGATGCAGGCCGGACCGCTGGCGGTCTCAATGGCAACAGTCAGACCCGTTTTTCAAGCGGCCCCCGACCATCGTCGCCTGACGGGCAACACGCTCACCACGCCAAATAGAAAAAGCCGCCCACAGATTCTCTGTCATGGGGCGGCTCAAAATCGTGTTCTATCGGTCTTGAGGGGTCAGCTTATTCAGCTTGGATGTTGCCGACCGCTAGTTTGCCGGATCGGCGATCTGTCTCAACGTCAAACTGCACCTTTTGACCCTCGACCAACGGCTGCAATCCTGCGCGCTCTAAAGCGGATGCATGGACAAATACGTCATTTCCGCCGTCGTCAGGCTGGATGAAGCCGTAGCCTTTTTGCGTGTTGTAGAATTTCACGACACCTGTGTTCAT
>JBCBRD010000163.1:0-7348 GCA_039819885.1 Pseudomonadota bacterium | reverse complement strand
TACATCGTTGACGAGCCACCTGGCTTGCTTGGCGATGACACAGCTCCAAACCCTTCAGAGGCCTCGCTTGCCGCACTTGGTTCATGCCTTGCTGTTGGATTGCACGCCAATGCTGTGCATCGCGGTTGGTCGGTTCAAAAACTCGAACTCGAACTCGAAGGCGATTTGAACATCACCGCGGTTTGGGGCACTGGCGATACAAGTGAAAAGCCCGTGGGCTTCACCGATGTGCGGGTGACAGTCGCCATGGAATGCGACGGGATCGCGAAGGACGAAGTCGACGCGCTGATCAATCATGTGACGCAGTGGTCGCCCGTTGCCAACACGTTCACGCGGCCCGTCAATCTCGAAGTCGGTCTCGCCTGAGCAACCTCCAAACATGGACTGTGCGGTGGGCCGATTGGTTTCGGTTGCCGCGCAGTCGCAACGCTATCCCGCAGTCATTGCAATCAAAGTGAGCCGCGCGATGTTTAATTTAGGACTGGGCCTTAGGAATGTGGCAGAGGCCAGCCCCCAGGAAATGCCTCAGGGCGATCTACTTGAGAACGTGACGTCCATCACGGACAACGAATTAGGTCCGATGGTTACAAGCATCGACCGGGACGGCGTCTACCCTGAAAACGTGATGCGCGCACTGGGAGGCTCTGGTGCATTCGGTGTCCATCTTCCAGGCGTGGCCACAGGCGAGCCAGACCTTGAAGCAGCGATCCGAGCGATGTCGAAAGTCTCGGAGCATTGCCTTTCGACGTCGTTTTGCACGTGGTGCCAGGACGCGCTGGGGTGGTACATCTACACCTCTGAAAACACATCGCTTCATGGTCGGGTTGGACAGAAAGTCGCGACGGGTCAACTGCTCGGCGGAACGGGCTTGTCTAATCCGATGAAGACGCTTTTCGGCATCGAGAAAATGCGCTTGAAGGCAAAGCGTGTCGCGGGTGGCTACACTGTAAGAGGTGGCCTGCCGTGGGTATCGAACTTGGGTCCCGATCACATCTTCGGCGGCATGTTTGAACTGGAAGACGACCCAACGCATCGGATCATGGCCATCGTAGATTGTGCTGGCCCCGGCGTGAAGCTGACGGTCAACGACAACTTCGTGGCGCTCGAAGGTACTCGCACCTACACGATCGGAATGCGGGACGCATTCATACCCGACGAGATGATACTCGCGGATCCGATTAACGCCTACATACCAAAAATTCGAGCAGGCTTCATCCTGCTTCAAAGCGGCATGGCATTTGGGCTTATTCGCAATTGTATCTCGCTGATGACCCAAGTGCGCGGCAGCCTTGGTCACGTGAACAAGCACCTCGAGCGACAGCCCGAAGACTTTGAAGAAAGCCTCGCTGCAATGGAAGCCGAGGTGTTTGAGCTCTGCAAGACGCCGTTCGACCCTGATCCCGTGTACTTCAGGCGCGTCGTGGAAGCGCGGCTACAAGCGGGCGAAGAAGCGGTGCAGGCAGCGCATTACGCAATGCTCCATCAAGGTGCACGCGGTTACGTCTCACATGGCGCTGCTCAACGACGGCTGCGCGAAGCCTACTTCGTCGCCATCGTCACACCAGCCACAAAACAACTCCGAAAAATGCTCGCTGACATGAGCCACTAGTTCCCACCATCATTCATCAATAGGAGGAAGACATGGGTAAAGTTCTTCTCGAGCCATCCGAACTCAAAGCAGTGATGACAACCGAGCCAACAGTCATTATCGACACGCGCGATCCAGATTCCTATGCGGCTGGGCATCTCCCCGGCGCTGTCAATGTCCATGATATCTTCACGTATCTCGCAACGTCCAGCGCTGAAGGCCTGTCCGAGCTCAAAGAGAAATTCGCCACCGCCTTCGGTGAGGCTGGACTGTCTGGTGAAGAAACCGCCATCATCTATGAGCAGTCGATGAACACCGGCTTTGGCCAATCCTGCCGCGGTTACTACCTACTGTCGTTCCTCGGGTATCCAAAGATTGCCGTTCTGCATGGCGGTTATGAGGGCTGGGTCGCATCAAGCGGCGAGACCACGACCGAACCATCCGTGCCCACACCTAAAATCTTCCCAATTGATCCAGCCGGTAGCGACATCATGGTGGATGCCGACGCCGTCCTATCAGTCATCAACAATGGCGGTGCAACACTTCTCGATGTCCGAGATGTTGACGAGTGGGTTGGCGAAAGCTCCTCACCATATGGCAAGGATTTCTGTCCTCGGAAAGGTCGCCTGCCAGGTGCTGTTTGGATCGAGTGGTACCGGATGATGAAGCCGGCTGCAGACGGTGTCCGTCTGAAGTCGAAGGATGAAATCTTGGCCGAGTGCGCCACAGTGGGCATTACGCCAACGACACCCGTAATCCTCTATTGCTTCAAGGGTGCGCGAGCATCAAACACCTTTATGGCGCTGAAGGAGGCTGGCGTTCAAGATGTTAAGATGTACTTTGGCTCTTGGAATGAGTGGTCACGTAACCCGGAATTGCCGATTGCAGAAGGCCCTCCTTACGCTGTGATCGCTGCCGAGTAAATTGCCAGCGCACTTCTAATCGTCACTTAAAAGTGCAAACTGAAATGGCCGGCGCAACACCGGCCATTTTCTTTTGTTGGGGGCCATCTATGGGAAAGACGATTGACTACTACTACGCGATCATGTCGGGCTTCGCCTATCTGGGCGAGCCGGAACTACGCCGAGTTGCGGGCCTCGCTGGCGCAACAATCAACTACAAGCCAGTGGACATCATCGCAGTCTTCGCATCATCAGGCACGACGCCTCCCGCAAAACAGTCAGATGCGCGCAGAGCCTATCGGGGCATTGAACTCACCCGTTGGGGGAAGGTGCGCGGCTTGGACGTCAATACGGCACCAAAGCATTGGCCGGTCCCGCCAAAAGATGCCTCTTGCGCAGTTTTAGCCGCTCAAAGCCTTGGTCTTGATCCAGGCGGGCTTTCATCTGCGTTTCTGCGTGGTGTGTGGTTTGAAGACAAGAACATTGCTGACGCAGAAACGATCGCCACCATCGTTAAAGCAGCATTCCCTGATCACGCAGATCAGATCTTAGAGCGCGCCGGCTCCACCAAAACAAGCGACGAATTTGAGGCCATCTCAAACGAAGCTGTCGCCGCAGGTGTGTTTGGATCGCCGACCTACATCGTTGATGGCGAAATCTTCTTCGGCCAGGACCGCCTTGACTTCCTCGCCAAGTCGCTGGGCGTTGAATAGGCGAAGGACCCGTCTGCCATTCACCTCCCATTCACTTGTCAGACTACCAACCAATTGCTTTCGGCAGCCACGTTGCTATCAGGGGAAAAGAAAACACCAGCGCCAAGCCAACAAGCTGTATAGCGATGAACGGTAAGACCCCGCGATAAATGTCCGCCGTTGAGATTTCGGGCGGTGCAACTCCGCGCAAAAAGAACAATGCCCAACCAAACGGTGGCGTTAGGAAGGATGTCTGCAGGTTCATCGCGACAAGGATCGCGACCCAGACCATATCGACCCCGCTTGCCACGAAAATCGGCAGGAACAACGGGAGAGCGATGTAAGAAATCTCGATCCATTCGAGGAAGAAACCCAGAATGAACAGGATCAGCATAAGGAATAGAAGCTGCCCCTCGATCCCGCCCGGAACCATGGCAAACATCTCTTGAACGAGATGCTCACCACCAAGCCCGCGGAACGACAATCCAAACGGTTGCGCGCAGATCAGAATGAAGAAGACCATAGCGCTGGTGGAGAGCGTTGATCGCGCGACCTGGCGCAGCGTATCGAAGCTGAGACGACCAGCTGCTGCTGCGAGAAGTATGCTCCCGAAGGCACCCATTGAAGCCGCTTCTGTCGGTGCCGCGACCCCGCCGATGATTGATCCAAGGACGGCAAACACCAGACCAAGTGGCGGTAACACCACCAGCAGCAAGCGCTTCGCCAGTTCGAGCGAGCTAATTTCATCGCGCTCTGCGCGCGGGATCGGTGGCACACGCGATGGAGCGAATATGCCGAGTGTAATGATGTACGCAACAAACAGTGACGACAGCATCAATCCCGGGAAGAGGGCAGCAGCGAACAGTGTGCCGACGGATTCACCCATGATGTCGGCAAGCAGGATAAGTACGAGGCTCGGCGGGATGATCTGCCCAAGCGTGCCGGATGCACAGATGACACCGCAGGCCACACCGTGATCGTAACCACGTCGAACCAATGGACCCAGTGCGATGAGCCCCGCTGTAACCACGGTGGCTCCAACGATCCCCGATGAGGCGCCCATGAGGACACCAACGAGAATAATGGCAAGCGCCATGCCGCCGCTCAGGCCACCCATCGCGAGACCAATAGTGTCGAGGAGATCCTCAGCGAGCCTCGACTTCTCAAGCATCACGCCCATGAATATGAAAAGCGGTAGCGCCAGCAGCGTGTAATTAGTCACCACGCCGTACATGCGGGCCGGCAACAAATTAAAGAGGCCATCGCCGAAGCCGAGGAAGCCAAAGACGAGGCCCGAGACGGCAAGAGAGATTGCAACCGGAACGCCGGTAATGATGAGGGCGAAGAAACCACCAATCATCATAATGGCTAGCATTTCATGGGCCATTGGGGATCACAGTGCCGGAGGTTGGTCGGTGGTTGAGGAGGCCTGTTTGTAGGCGCGGATGGCCTTTGCGATTTGCGCAACCGACTGCAAAGCCAATAGGAAGAAACCAATCGGAATGAGTGCTTTCAGGATGAAGCGGTAGGGCAGCCCCCCTGGGTCGGGTGAGCCCTCGTTGTAAGCGTAAGATTGCTGGACGTAACCTATCGACACTTTGATGATGAAAAGCGCGACCAACAACATCAGTACAGCAGATAGGATATCAACGACTGCCTTCGTCCGTGAGCTATACCCAGCGTACAGCATGTCCACTCGAACTTCGTCACCACGATTGATACCGTAGGACATGCCGATCAGTGCAGTCACGGCAAGCATATGCCATTCAAGCTCCTGCAGTGCCACGGTCCCCGCGCTGAACATGTATCTTGCCAGCACGTTGAATGCGACAAGCAGGACAAGTCCAAGGACGAGCCAAGCAGCAAGCCGACCGACCAACTCGACGAAGGTTTCGAGCCGGTCGATTAGTTTTTGTAGGGTCGTCACCATGTGGTTGTGATCCCTCAGACTTAAGCGAGATCTTCGTGGTAAGGCTTTTCACTAATCGATGACCACGCGCGGTGCTTAGCGCGGAAGGCCATAAAGGCGTCATGGACCTTCTTCGTGCGCGGGTCTTTTTCAGCTTCCGCCTCAAGTGTTGCAAAGGTGAGTTCGCGCAGCTTCGCAACGATCTCTTTTGGCAACACGTCGGCTTTGACACCGTGGTTCTTGATCAGGTCATCAAGCGCATCAGAGTTGTTGGCCTCTGACCACGCATGGCTTTCAAGGTTGCAGGCCATGGCTGCTGCCTTCACGATTTCCTTAAGGTCATCTGGAAGCTTTTCCCAAGCCTTCAGGCTGATCAGCAACTCGGTCACATTGGAAGGTTCATGCCATCCTGTGGTGTAGTAGTACTTCGCCGCATTCTGCAGACCGAGACGCCGATCTTGGAACGGCCCAACGAATTCAGCCGCGTCGATGACGCCACGCTCAAGTGCAGGGAAAATCTCGCCGCCCGGCAGAAGTTTCACGTCGACACCGAGCTCTTTGTAGACCTTGCCCGCCAATCCAGGGATGCGCATCTTGAGGCCGTTGAAGTCATCGATGGACTTGATTGGCTTTCGGAACCAGCCTGTCATCTGCAGTCCTGTATTGCCCATTGGGAAGGCAATCATGCCGAGTGGTTTGTAGAGGTCCTGCCAAAGCTCCAGTCCGCCACCATGATACAGCCAGGCATTCACGCCCTGGAAGTTGAGGCCGAACGGAACGGTTGTGAAATACTGTGCAGCGAAGATCTTGCCCGCCCAGAAGTAAGCATTGGCCGCATTCATTTCGACTGTACCGGCTTGCACGGCATCGAAGCCTTCAAGCGCCGGGATCAGCTCGCCAGCTGCGAAGTGCTGGATCTTAAGCCGACCGCCTGACATGGTATCGACCTTCTTGCAGAAGTCTGTCGGGCTGCCGGGTCCGACCGTGTAGAACGGCGCGCCTGGCGGATAGGCGTTCGTCATCTTGAATGAGAACGTCTCTTGAGCGCGAACGACAGAAGGTGCAGCCACCACAGCCGAGGCACCAGCAGTTGCCAGGCCAGCATTTGTCAGGAACTCACGTCTCTTCATAAACAACACTCCATTGATGGGGCAGGAACTGTTCGCCGAGTTTCCAATGCTGTAGAGCAACAACCGCGCCAGTCGGTTAACCCTATGTTTACTATGAGATTTGCCGCCCACCTTGGTCGTTAGACGCCTAATTATCTGGCATCTTGTATACAATTTTTGCAACTTTAGTAGAGTAAAGCCTTTGCGCTTGCGCTTCATCTTCAGATGCGTACGAACGTGAAGCCAGCCTCGCCGACGGCAACGAGAGCTGCTCAAAAAATAAGGAAGTGATGACATGCTGCGAGCCCGCATGTGTCTTGGCGGCATGGTGACCGCACCACATCATTTGGCTGCCGAAGCTGGAGCTTCGGTGCTGCGCGAAGGCGGCAATGCCATTGAGGCAATGATCGCTTCAGCAGCCGCAATTGCCGTTGTCTATCCGCATATGAATGCAATCGGCGGCGATGGGTTCTGGTTGGTTTCGCATGAAGGAAGACGCCCAATCGGTATCCGAGCATGTGGTCCGGCCGCAGGGCTGGCCGACAAAAACTTTTATGAAAGCCATGGTGAGCAGGCGATCCCAACACGCGGAGCAAGAGCAGCACTGACCGTTGCTGGCGCGATCGGCGGCTGGGCTGAAGCGTCCCGACTTGCCGCGGAAGCCGGTGGTGTGATGCCGTTGAGCAGACTTCTGGAAGCAGCAGTGACGCATGGACGCGAGGGCGTCCCCGTATCGCGATCCCAAGAACGATTGACGCGCGAAAAGTATGATGAGCTTGCCGACGTGCCTGGCTTCGTCAAAACATTTGCCGCGAACGGATTGCCGTCCGAAGCAAGCATCCTACGTCAGCCGGCCCTTTCAGCGACACTAGCTCGCTTGGCCGAAAACGGTCTCGACGATTTTTATCGAGGCGACTTGGCAAGAACTCTGGCCAGCGGGTTAGAATCCGCAGGCAGCCCATTGCGTCTTTCCGACCTCGAAAACTATCGCGCCAAACGCGTGGAGCCAGCCGAGGCAAAGCTGGTGGCAGGACGTGTCTTCAACATGCCGCCGCCAACCCAAGGCGTGTCGTCGCTGATGATCCTGAGAGTGTTCGAAAAGCTTGGAGTCGAAGGAACCGAGAGTTTCGAACATGTGCACGGTCTCG
>JBCBRD010000162.1:4232-7352 GCA_039819885.1 Pseudomonadota bacterium | reverse complement strand
GCATTCTCACTGCCAGACATGAAAGCCGCACAGGAGAAACCGGTCGGATACAATCTCACTGATTTCGTCACCGGATGCACTGCGAGATCGTTGTAAAGGATCGCCGAATAAGGAGCATTGACAACAGCAGCTACCCGGCTTGCGAAGTCAGTGAGATTGTATCCGACCGGTTTCTCCTGTGCGGCTTTCATGTCTGGCAGTGAGAATGCGACGATTCGAGAGGAATTAGGATCGGCAACGAACAACGTCTGGGCGTCAGCAAAATCCAGAATGGTTGCGGAGGTTAGGTTATCGCCGGCATTGGCGCCCAGACTGCCAAAGGCAATCGCGGCAGCACAAATCGCGGCTATCATCCGGCCCTTCATAATCGCACTCCAAACCCATTGCGGTGACGACTGTATTCGTAGAGCTTTGAGATCCGCCCTGACCATAGATTTAAACGCGCAGCATGTGCGCGTCAGAGTGGCCTTGCTCGTCGATGGGTTGCGTGCCGTTCCAGCGATCGCGACACTCAGCAAAACGTCCGCAATCGGTTGGTGCTGACGTCAGTGACCAACGCTGAGCGGGATTTCTCTGTCTCGACGACATCGGCGTCCCTCTTCAACCTCGTAGCCGCAAGACGGCCATGGCCATCGGATGCGCCAGTCTTCCCGCATCTCGAAGACACGTCGCCTCCTGGCCCATGACGTCGACGCGACGGACGTCGATCGTCGCTGTATCCCACAAGGCGACTTCGCATGGCTACGCTCAGAGCCGCCGACGATGTCCGGTGCTGGTGATCGCTGCAATTGCGCCGCAGCATGGCCCTGTCGCGAAGGGCCAGGTTTCTGCCGTGCAGGAGCAAGGATGATCAGACGGCATGTGTTATTTGCACGCGGCAAGCCGGAGGTCATCGCTGCCAAAATCGCTGCGGCGCATCAAACTGGCGGTGAATTTCCGCGTCGGACGACTGCTTTCCACCCTAAGTCGTCGGTCGTCGATCAATCGCCGGATCGGCCATCATGACCCGAAGCCGACCGGGGCAGGCCGCGCGTTGCAGCCCAGCCGATTTGCGCGTTAATCGCCCCTCAATCATGTCCCGCAGAAGGTCTCACGCACAACCTCCCCGGGCTTCGGCGGGTGGGTGTAGGCGGACGACTCGGGTTGATCTTCAAAGGGGTTTGATAGGACGCTCAAGAGTCGTTCGAAGGATCCAAAGTCACCTTGGCCGACCGCCGCTGAGATCGCCTCCTCCACCAGGTGATTGCGTGGAATGAATGCAGGGTTTGCCAGCCGCATGAGATGAGCGCGCTCTTGGGGCGACGCCGTCTCCTGTTGGAGCCGCGCCTGCCATTCGACAAGCCAACCACCAAGCGCGTCCGACATTGAGGCCTCAAAGACTTCTGTTTGATTGTCTTTAGCGGCGGCCAGATCGCACAACCTGCGAAACGTGTTGGTCAAATCACTCCGGTCATCGTGTAGGATTTTAAAGAGCGCTTCGGCCAGCGCCAAATCACCATCTTGCGCTTTTAGTAGGCCGAGTTTTTGGCGCATTTTCTTCGTCCAGGCTGACCGGTACAGATCAGGAAACTCATTGATTGCGTGTCGTGCGATAGAAACGGCCGTCTCTTCGTCATCGGTCAGAATTGGTAACAACGATTGGGCCAGCTGCGCCAAGTTCCAATGTGCGATCGAGGGCTGGTTGCTGTAGCGATAGCGCCCCGCGACGTCTATGGAACTGTAAACCGTAGAAGGATCAAACGTATCCATGAAGGCGCACGGCCCGTAGTCGATTGTCTCACCGGCCACGGACATGTTGTCAGTATTCATGACGCCATGAATGAAACCTACGCCCATCCACTGCGCAATAAGTTGCGCCTGCGCTGAGATGACGGCCTGGAGCATGGTGAGATAAGGGTTGTCGGTGTCACGGGCGGCGGGGTAATGCCGGGCGATCACATAATCAGCCAGGGTCTTGATGGCAGCTTGATCCTTGCGCACGGCGAAGAACTCAAAAGTCCCGACACGCACCAACCCTTTTGCGACCCTGGTCAAAATCGCCCCAGGTTCCTCCATCTCACGATATACGGGCTCTCCCGTTGTGACGGCCGCTAGTGCACGCGTGGTTGGAATACCAAGCGCATTCATAGCTTCGCAGACAATGTACTCCCGCAGTACCGGACCAAGGGCGGCGCGTCCATCACCGCGCCGAGAAAAGGGCGTTCTGCCCGACCCCTTCAGCTGGATGTCTCTGCGAACACCGTTACGATCTAAAACTTCACCCAGGAGGATGGCACGCCCGTCGCCAAGTTGCGGGTTGAAGCCGCCAAATTGGTGTCCAGCATAAGCCATCGCGATGGGTCCGGCCCCGTTGGGAACGTGATTGCCGGAAAACACAGCCGTCCCCATCGAACCCGAGAGCGTTTCGGCATCAAGCCCAAGGTGCTGCGCGAGGACACTATTCAACTTGATCAGCGATGGCTTCGCGACCGGCATTGGGTCAAGCCGGGCGAAGAAGCGGTCTGGGTTGCGAGCGTAAGTATTGTCAAAGGCGAACACGCGAGAGCGACCTTTTCAAAGGGGGTGGGATCGACGGAAACGTCCTGGATCAAATATAGGGCGGCTTTGGTGCGTAAGGGAGAAGCAGCACGCTTTGCGCCACTTGTCATTCGACAACCACCTGCCTCTCCAACAGTTTGCATCTCCCCAAGATTATACACGTAAACGGCCGCCAAATGGCCCCGAACGACGTTTCGTTGCGGCGCAGCGTAGTTTCCGGTGTTGAGGGCATCGCGTTGCCTTTCCCGATCCAAGTCCCGAACGGACGCGAACAGGGGTGAAGTCGGAGTGCTGGCGGTGGCCATGAAGCCCGTCCTTGACCCTAGGCTGCCCCGAGCTATTGCAGCATGGCTGGCAAGGCTTCGTCTGACACACAGAAAAGCCAACGTTGCTCCCGTGCGACATAGGCACGTGCGAACATGACAGGCGGCCAACCCCTTTCTTCGAGAGCGAAAAACCAGGGTTCTTCGGCTCTGATTGGCTTACGGTGCCTGTTAAAGCCTGAGCGCAGCACGCGGTCATCGGAAATATCGAGGTTCTGTCTAGCCACCATCGTCTGTACCTGCGATCTGGCATTTTTTT
>JBCBRD010000162.1:0-4135 GCA_039819885.1 Pseudomonadota bacterium | reverse complement strand
CCGAGCGCATGGTGCGGACGGACATGAGTGTCCTGCGTGAGCCAGTTATTGATGACCACCTGTGCTTGGCGCGTCGTCACAAACCACTCTGCATTGAGCACCTCGCGGCGGAGCGTTCCATGTTTGCAGTACCTGACGCGCTTCTACGTTTTGCCAGGGACACCCCACCACGACATACCGAACACCAAACCGCACTGTCGTCGGGACGGATAAGCGTATGTTCGGTGTAGTCGGGGCAAAGCTGTATGTCCATGGGTTGCGCTTTAGCGTCATGCCTCTGGCCCGAAAACGATCTAGCCAGCTTTTTTTAACGTTATGAAATAGAATGTTTTACGCGACAAAAGGATACGTTATGCAGTCCAAGGTAGAGATACTACTACATGCGATGGAGCATGAAGCCGATATATTGAGCAGGCTGGGAGATGATGTCCATGCAAAAGATTTGGCTGATGAGGCTAATCAGCTTCGTATACTTTTAACGTTAGGGTTGTCGTCACTCGGATCTCTATCAGGAGCAGACAGTCGGACTACTGATACCGATGTTGCCGCGTTCCAAATACCGATCGGTAGCGTTACAACTAAGGGAAGCTCGTCGACTCAGGTTTCATTATAGAAGTCCTCTTCAATGGCTTCGGTCCAAAACCAAATCAAAGGCTGTTTCTATGTCATTTGAAACGACAGTTCGCCTCCTAGGCTGGTTGTCTGGTGGAACTACTTTGGCTGGCACTAACAAGGATGAAGCATCAGTACGTCCGTCTGAGCTTTTCCCAAATGAATCGTCTGTGCCTCACCCACGCAGAACAGAGCTTGGGGGACATCGCCGGCACCACCACAGGTATGAAGACTTGTTGCAGTAGTCCAAAAAAGCGGAAGATATTCTCGATGTGTACTTAGCGGTCACCTCCATTCCGCGCTGAACTGGTCTTGTTCATAACGGCGTAATCAAACGTATTTGGCCAATGGGCGCACATAGCACCAGCCGCGAAAGCTTCTTTTTATCAGGGCCGAGCATGAAGTAAGACTGTTTTTGAATCTTGTGCTGTTTGACCGATATTTGAGCGCTTCTAATGGGGTCGTTGGCCCCGCTACCAGCTTTTGAATGTACGATAATTCGTTAGGACGCGCTACCACGTCGGTGGCTGACGTTTTTACATACGCTGTTTGCCGTTCCAACATCGTGGGGATGCGTAAGACTGTTTTTGGTATGTTTCAGGCGGCCAGATGTAGCGCTTACCAACCGTCATACTCTTCTTGGGTCGGCGATGGCGGCAACCGCGTTATCAGAGCGGCCTTGATGGCGACTAGCCAGACAGCGTTATTGTGATGGGAAGTCGCCGCGATAGGGCAAGTAGCTATCTTTCAGCGCTTCGACTTTCTCGTTGATGTTCCTGTCTTGGGAATCAAGTTCGGCTTCAGTAAGACCAAGCACGCTATCAGGCGTGGCATCGACGCCGTATCCGGATCGGATACCAACTGGAAAATATGAAAATACGGCTGCGGCGCCAATAAAGCGTGCACATTGAGCGGAATATACCGAGCTCTTAACGCCTTCAACGCTTTTTTCACACTGCGTATGAAGCGCGGCGGTCAGGTCTCGATAGGACTCGTACCATTGTTTCACGTTGGAAAACGATTTGTGGTCATCTTGTGCTTCCGCGTTACCCGGTTGGAAACCGAAAATTGCAAGCGCTAAGAGCGTTGGCAATGCGATTTGAGTCTTGAAACGAATTCCTCTTAACTGTCTCATTGAAATGAAATGCCTATCTTTAAGCTTACTTCAGCGAGCCATCGCAGCCGATCCGATAGTGTCATCAACGGTCGGTGGCAGAAGACAGATCAATAGTGTTCGCCATTAGTTGGTAAATCGCCGGTGTGATCGTGGAGATCGCGTCTATGCTCCAAGCCGAACATTGTTGGAACCAAAGAAAAAAGCCGCCGGTCGGGAGGGCATGACCGGCGGCCTGGTGTGCTAGTTGGATCGCGGGGATTTACCAACCGCTCTAACTACGGCGATGCGGGGCACTTGGTTTTATTACTAGGAAGACGCGGGCTAAGGTGTTGCACCAGCGCTTCCAAGGGCGTTTGGATCTCAGCCGTAATCATAGGCTGAAGATTGCTATAATCACTCCGAGCCTGTGATGAAGAAGCTCTGCTCTGGGTTTGCTGCGCCGACAACATTTAGTTTGCCGCAGTGGGCATCCCGATTCTGGATAGTGACTTACACAAGGAGTCAAGAAAGACGGCCAGAGTGTAAGAGCGGTCAACAAAATGATGCACTATTGATGAAGTACGCCCCGGCCAACCTCGCAGCGAGAAATTGCCCAGAATGAAACAGATCGGAGTTGTGATCCCTTCACTTAACGAACGTGACTACATCGTTGGGACAATCAACAGTGTTTATGAGAATGGCATTTCAGAAATCGTCGTTTCTGATGGAGGGAGCACTGACGGAACCGTCGACTGCCTATCACGCTTCCCAAATCTGAGACTGGTTCATTCACCTCGAGGCCGCGGCTACCAGATAAATGTTGGGATCGAATTACTCAGGTCTGAATTCGTCATAGTGCTGCATGCCGACACTCGCCTTCCCCAAGGTGCTGACGATCAAATTCGCGGGGCGTTAGCCGACCCGGCAGTGGCTTGCGGCTGCTTCCGACTGAACTTCGATGAGCAGAGAGAGTTACTGAAATTCTCGGCGTGGATCAGTCGCTATGAGAGTTATTGGACGACATTTGGTGATCAGGCGTTTTTCTTTCGGCGTTCAGATTTCAAACGTATCGGTGGCGCTCCGGATTGGCCGTTGTTTGAGGACGTGGAGCTGCGACAGCGCTTCCGTACTGTTGGCGACTTCAAGAAAATGCAATCATGCATCACGACCTCTGCCAGAAGGTTCAGGAGCCACGGACCGGTTCGGACTCAGTTCCTAAACACGGTGTTGCTAACAGGTTTCGCGCTAGGGATTTCGCCGGAGCGACTTTCTGGCTTTTATCGGCGCTGATTGAAAGCCGAATACCTTTATCAGAGCGGCTATATTTAGGGAATTGCCTGCCTCGCTCGTATCAGGCGCAAGTTCTTGGCTACCCGTCTGCCCGAGCGACCCAAAACCCACAGCCCGAACATGTGGAAACCTATTTCGTCAATGTTGAAGTACGTCTCTATTTCGGTTTCGGGCGAGACTTTGAAAAATCAAAATTACTCGTAACGAACAACTCGCGTGCGCGACTTTTTCTTTCTCCGCAGGCTCGGACATTGGCGGCAAGCCAGCAACCTCCGACTGTAAGACAATTATGTTGGCTGCACGTTTTGGCCTTGGTTTACGGGTCAGGCAGGCCGGTGGCCTAAATTGCCACGACCACCGCCAATTTGACCTTAATGTTGGTCTCCTGCCTTCGACCTTCGTGACTAGGGCAACGCGGGTAAGCGGCCAATCAGCCTTGCCGCTCAACACAAACCGGCTATGTTTCACGCTACCAAACGCTTTAATGGCAGTTTTTAGATTCCCCGACGGCAACTGCTAGTTTTTGGATTTCGAAGAAGTGGCGCGAATGCGTTGTAGGTCTTTGTCGTGTGACAAAATCCAGAGCTCACGGGCGCAGATGAATAGTATAGCCGAAAATGAAATTAGCGGCATGATACCCAACGGATGAAGTTCCATGGTGAGTGTCTCCTTGTTGTCTGCTGAGTTCCAAATAACGGAGGCAGACGAGGCGGAGATCACGGACAGTCTGACGCGGGTGTGCTCAAAAGACGGTCCGAAGCTCTCGGTTGTAATGCCCTGACGCCAAAGCATGAGCGGACTAAACTTTGCAACGCTTGATCACTGCAATAAGACGAAGCAGAGCAAGCGCAAACGGCTTCTCGCCGACAGGCGGGCCGTGGTTTCGCAGACGACATTGCTGGCGCTGATTGAGCCGCATTTCACGAAAGCTAGCAACAATCGAAGACGATGTGCGATGGCGGTGATGCTGCATATTTTCTGCTTGCAACAGTGGTGTCAGCTGTCCGATCCGGGTGGATGGGCCAAGCGGCCTTAGGCACACAGCCGGAGTACCGACTGGCAAGGTCCATGACGCCAAGGTGATGGATGAACCGATACGTAAGAATGACCGGGCCGTCTACGGCAATAGAATTACGG
>JBCBRD010000161.1:0-7400 GCA_039819885.1 Pseudomonadota bacterium | reverse complement strand
GAGATGATAAATGGGGGTGTGGCGTTGTGTTCCGACGAAAAGCCGGCCCATGTCTCACGTCAACCCAGATGAAACCTAAACGCGAGGTCGGAACGGGTTGGTGCCGGGCCAGGTGAACAGGTGCCTATCCGTATGGCTTCGTCGGGATGCATTTGGATTGGTCTTACCCGCAGTACGGCCGTCCATACGGGGCAACGCTGGCCCCCACCCCACCAATCCCCCGCAACCACACGAAAAATTGGGTCTTTTGCGTTTTCTCATCCGGCACGTTCCCCAGGGAACTGAGCCTTAACGGGCATCTGGGTAGGTTTGTTTCAACGAGACAGACAAACACACCAGACCCAAGGACCTCAGCCATGACCCCGATCGCTTCCATCACCCTCGCAGTTGTCGCAACAGCAACCCTCGTTGCAACAGCAACTTCAGCTTCCGCAGTCCCTGGCTACGTCAAGCGCGCCTGCATCGGCGACTACTTCTCATACTGCTCACAGCACGCTCCAGGCACCAAAGGTGTTCAGCAGTGCTTCCGCAAAAACGGTTCCAGCCTGTCACACACCTGCGTTAGGGCTCTCGTCAAAGCTGGCCTCACAAGCTCCCCAGCAGCTCGCAAAATCGCAGGTAAGTAAAATCACAACGGTTTAGCGATGCAGGCATCCCTTGGGCCTGTCTGTCTGTCGAACGCTTGCATCGCAAAAAAGCCCGCTGTCCTGGATCAATCAGGGCAGCGGGCTTAATCATTTTGAAGCAGGCGCAAAGGATGCAGTGGGGATTTACTCAGCAGCCATCAATGCATCGGTTGCAGCATTCTGTGGCGTGTCTTCCAGCATCCCTAAGGCATGCAGGTAGACTTCCAGAATGCCTTCCTCTTCGTCTCGTTCGGTCTGTGACTTCTTGCGCATCTGGATAATCTTACGCATTGCTTTGACGTCAAAACCGTTCGCTTTTGCCTCAAGGAACTTCTCCTTGATGTCGCCCGCCAAAGCCTTCTTTTCTTCTTCCAGACGTTCAATCTGTTCGATGTATTGGCGTAGCTGATCCTGCGCAGACTTTTGCAACGTGCTCATGTGTGAGGCCCCTCAAGAGTGCGGCAGCCTTCAAAATGACAGCGGGCCGCTTGCGTGTGGCGTGACGCTACGAGCCGCATCTTCCATCAGCAACCAGAACCGCACCATCATCCCCACGTCATCCCCAACGCTGCTTGTCAAAGCATAACGCCTTGACGCGGAGCACACTTTTGAAGCGTGCGCCTAGCAGTGATTCGAATGCAAGTAATCGGCTCTGCTTTGAAGCCAAAGCCTCACGACTTAGGGTGAGACGTCTCAAACGCTGCTTGTTGCTCGGCTGATGCTTCAGCTTGGTACTTTGCTCGCCAATGCTCAAAGGGCATCCCGTAGATGATCTCACGCGCGCCAAGTTTATCCAGCGTGATGCCTTTGTCTTCAGCTGCATCCTTGTACCAGTTGGACAGGCAGTTCCGGCAAAAGCCAGACAAGTTCATCATGTCAATGTTCTGGACATCCGTGCGCGTGCGAAGGTGGCTCACGAGGCGACGAAAGGCCGCCGCTTCGAGTTCGGTCTGCGTCGCCTTGTCGATACCGGGTGCACCGAGGTCATCAAGAGTTTCGGGATTGCTCATAGGCTGTGTCCTTGTTTTTTCTAATCGTTTGGAATTGAACCGTTGAGAGGACGGTCAAACGATAAAGCCCTTTGGCTCAGGTCTCGTCACGATCAATATCGGCATTCGACACGTGAAATTCCACCCGGCCCACTCTGTCGTTGAATGTCGGTTCGGCGATCAGGTTTTGAAGTATGCGGGCAAGACGCTTCGCCCAGGACGCTTGCCCTTCGCCGGTTGTGATCAAGTCCTGCCGGATTTCAATGATGCAGTGAGCCAGACCACGCATCGTTCCATGCTGCCACATACAGTCGCCTTTGAGGCGACCGGTGTAGGGCTCATTATCGCCAACCAGCAGATCACCTTCATCGCGAAGCGCTTGCAGCAACGGTAGAGCCAAGCGGTCATCTTCATCCCATAGGATACCGCAATGCCACGGTCGCTGTGCGCCGCGCCAGACGTCCGTGTAGCTATGAATGGAAAACAGCATCGGCACATGACCGGCAGCAATGCAGCCGTCAATCACCTGATCAATCGCAGCGTGGTATGGATCGTAGTACTTGGATTTCCGTCGCTCGCGTTCCGCGTCATCCAGAATACGATTTCCCGGCACCACTGCCCCATCAGAAATCCGCATGATCAAAGTCGGGTCATCATCTCCCCGGTTGGGATCAATCAGCAGGCGCGAATAACGTGTCATGACCGCCGGCGCATTGAGCGTCTCCGACAATAGCCGAGTGACTTCTGCTGCCCCAATGTCATAGGCAATGTGCCGGATGAGCTGGTCCGCAGGCAGTCCCAGCGTTCCATACCCAGGTGGGAAGGCATTGTTGGCGTGGTCGCACAAGACGATAACCCCGGCCGCAGGATCGCCTTCAAGCACATGGTAGCTTTCAGCCAATTCGTGAGGAATGACCACCTGGGTTGGCGATTTCGACGGAGCAGAGGTTTTCAGCATGGCCTTGGTTTATACCGTCGCTCCTTGCCCGTCACCACCCAGCTTTGCTTGACCGACATGCTTTCATCACGCAAACACGTTATCGACCAAAGAATAACAACACTTCAGGAGGCGCCCGGATGTCTGAGCATACGCAAAGTGAAAGCGCCAATAGCCCGTTTAGGCCAGACGATCCGATGCGTGAGCTTCTCTACGACATGTATCAGGCAGCTGTTTCCACAGCGCATCCAAGTGTTTGCGTGCCACCACATCTGCCAGACATACCGGAAAACGGACGCCTCCTTATCATCGGCGCCGGCAAGGCCGCTGCTGCAATGGCGGTTGCAACAGAGCAATACTATTCGGAAAAGCCTGGCTTTGAGCGCGTGTCCGGATTTGTAACGACACGCCATGGCTATGCACTGCCAACCCAGCGAATCGAGATCCTGGAAGCCGGCCATCCCGTTCCCGATTCAGGAAGCGTCGATGGGGCGAAACGCGCAGCGGAGTTCATTAGTAGTGCAACCGAGAACGACATTGTCCTGTGCCTGATTTCAGGCGGGGCGTCCGCCCTCTGGTCAGCTCCCGTTGACGGCGTGACCTTTGAAGCCAAGCAGGCCCTGACTAAGGCTTTGCTACGCTCTGGTGCTCGGATCTCGGAAATGAACTGCGTGCGCAAGCACCTGTCACGTATCAAGGGCGGGCGACTTGCGGCGTTGGCAGCACCAGCCAAACTGATTACGCTTTCGATTTCCGACGTGCCGGGTGACAGTCCAGATGCCATCGGCTCAGGTCCAACCGTGGCCGATGCGACAACGCTCGCAGATGCCCGTGCTGTGCTCGGTCGTTATGGCGTGGAGGCCCCCCCAGAGATCACAGAGGCGCTGGCAAATCCGCAAAACGAAACCCCGAAGGCCAGTGACCCAGCTTTTGCAAATACAAACTATCGCATTGTTGCGGCCCCGAAGGCTTCAATTGAAGCCGCCGCCAAGATTGCCAAGCAGAATGGCTATAGGGTCGAAATATTGGGGGATGCTCTGGAAGGGGAAGCACGCGAAGTCGCAGCCGAGCATGCCAAACGTGCGCTTGAGGCCAAAGTAAAGGGCGACAAGCTGGCTATTTTATCAGGTGGTGAATTGACCGTCACAGTTCGGGGTGATGGGTCCGGTGGCCCAAACCAGGAGTATGCATTGGGGCTTGCAATCGCCCTTGACGGCGCAAACGGCATAGTTGGCGTTGCAGGCGACACCGACGGCAGCGACGGCGGTAGTGGTGCGTCTGATGATCCTGCCGGTGCCTTTGTCTTTGAAGACACGCTGACGCGGGCCACGTCAGCTGATCTCAATGCGGCCACCTTCCTGGAAAACAACGACTCGACGGCGTTCTTCAAAACCATAGGCGATCTGATTTTGTGTGGCCCGACACAAACAAACGTCAACGACCTGCGAGTTGTGCTTGTAACCCCGGCTCAGGCGGAATAAGCCGACCGCATAGCAAGATGAGAGCGTTGCGTCATGACGAAGAAATTGGAGACGCTGGCTTGCATAGTGACGGCGTGCGCAGACTTCTGAAACACCGCTTCGGGGGAAGCTGTGTTGCTAGCTTACATTCAACGGGGGAAGACGTGGTTCGAATGCCACCAATGGTAATCTTTGCCTTCGCAACGGCGTTACTGCGCGGATCTTTGGAACAAAGCGGCACCAAACGAGACCTCGCTGGCAAAGGCATGGCTGCCAAACGCAGTTTGTTGGCCGACGGAGTGAGAGCAAGACTGGCGAAAGGCTTACTTGCGTTGCTGCTGAGCCTTGCACTGAGTTCAACGATATCGCTTGCGGCTCCTGATCGGGCCTTCGCCAATCTCAAGCTATGCAACACAACCAGCAGCCGTGTCGGCGTCGCAATCGGATACAGAGACGACAATGGCTGGGCAACCGAAGGGTGGTGGAACGTTTCCTCCCAGGCCTGTGAAACGCTGCTACGAGGCGCCGTCCCAAGCAGGTACATCTATGTTTATGCCGTGGACTATGACCGTGGCGGCGCCTGGGTCGGCAAAAATTTCATGTGCACCAACGAAAAATCATTCGCGATTCGTGGGGCTCAGGACTGCATTGAACGTGGCTACAAAAGCCAAGGGTTCTTCGAAGTCGACACAGGCGATGCTAAAGAGTGGACGATTCGCCTGACAGATCCTCAACTTGGAGCAAACTGATGCGACGCAATCGCCGGGTCAAACTGATTGCAACCCTCGGCCCGGCGTCTTCGCCGCCCGACGTCATGGAAGACCTTTTCCTTGCCGGCGTTGATGTCTTCCGCATCAATATGAGTCACGCAAGCCACGATGTTGCGCGCCAACTTCATGGTCAGGTGCGCGCACTCAGCAAGAAGCACAACCATGCGATTGGAATTCTTGCTGACCTTCAAGGACCGAAGTTCCGCTTAGGTGCATTCGCCGATGAGCGGATCAAACTCGAAACCGGCGCAGAGTTCGTTTTCGACCAGAACGAGAAAGACCCAGGCACCGAAGCCCGTGTGTTCCTACCCCATCCTCAAATCTTCGATGCCGTCAAACCAGGTGACCGGTTGTTGCTGGATGATGGCAAACTGCCAATGCACGTCCTCAGCAACGACAACAGCGCCATCACAGCAAAAGTCGACGTCGGTGGCACGTTGGCGAGCCGCAAGGGCATCTCACTGCCCGACACGCTGCTACCGGTAGGTCCTCTGACGCCGAAAGATCTGGCAGACCTCGAATATGTTTTGCAGCTGGGCGTGGACTGGATCGCGCTGTCGTTCGTCCAACGCGGCGAAGATGTCGTCGATGCGAAAAAGCTGATCGGCGATAAGGCCGCCGTCATGGTGAAGATCGAAAAGCCGGCAGCCATCGACGATTTGAATGCGATCATCGCCGCAGCCGATGGGTTCATGGTCGCGCGAGGAGACCTCGGCGTTGAAATGCCGCTCGAAAAGGTTCCAGGCCTTCAGAAAAAAATCATGCGAAAATCTCGCGCTGCGGGTAAGCCAGTGGTCGTCGCAACCCAGATGCTCGAGAGCATGATCACTGCACCGACACCGACGCGCGCGGAAGTCTCAGACGTCGCCACAGCAGTTTTTGAGGGTGCTGATGCTGTCATGCTGTCAGCCGAATCTGCTGTCGGAAAATTCCCAATTAAAGCCATCGACATGATGGATCGTATTGCAATCGAGGTTGAACACGACAAGGGTTATGAGGCGATCCTGTACGCGTGGCAGACCGAGCCCCTGCCAACCCCTGCCGATGCAATTGCAGCCGCTGCCCACGCCATCGCCGAGACCGTAAAGCTCTCCGCTATCGTCTGTTATACGGCGACCGGCTCAACTGCATTGCGCGTCGCCCGGGAACGCCCGCGCCTGCCCGTCATGGGTCTGACGCCGATCGCCGAAACAGCACATCGCCTGTCGGCTGTCTGGGGGCTACACTCGGTTATTCTTGATACTGATCCAGAAAACACAGCAGATATGGTCCAAAAAGCCTGCCGCATTGCGTTTGACGAGGGTTTTGTCAAAGCTGGTGATGGCATTCTGGTTACGGGTGGCGTTCCACTCGGCACGCCAGGAACAACCAACATGATCCGGATTGCCTTCGTCGATGAAACAGGCGAACCGGTATCGGGTTTCTAAATCCGGCTTTGGCCAAGACCTGGAGTGAAGGGCATGTACATCGTTGATGGAATATCGGCCTCAAATTGATGGGCTGCGTGCAATCGCCGTCCTTGCTGTCGTCGTATTCCATGCCTTCCCCACAGCACTTCCCGGCGGCTTTGTTGGCGTTGACGTCTTCTTCGTCATCTCCGGGTTCTTGATCACAGCATTGATTAGGAAAGAACTCGCACAAGGCGATTTTTCGCTCATCGGGTTTTATGCCCGCCGCGCCCGGCGCCTCCTGCCTGCATCGCTGACCGTCTTCTTCGTCGTATTTCTGTTCGCCGCTTTCATCATGTCGCCGGACGACTTCCGCCACTTCGGCAGGAGCCTGACGGCGGCGACGTTGTTTTTCTCAAACATCTATTTTGCTGGAAAAACCGGTTACTTCGATGCCCCCGCACACGACCGCCCACTTCTGCACACGTGGTCTCTATCGATCGAAGAACAGTTCTACATCGCTTGGGCACCGCTACTGCTTTTACTGGTGCCGAGGCTACGAACAAAGACAATGGCGTGGGTCATCGCGGTTGCCTGCATCGCACTTATCGCGTGGTCCGAACACATGGCGCAGACCAAGAGCGCTGTTGCCTATTTCGCAACAGAAGCACGCATTTGGGAGCTTCTGATCGGAGCCGGACTGGCCTTTGTTTATGACAGGTGGAAGCCGTCGCAAGTCACATCCGAGCTGTTAACGACGGCCGGTCTTTGCGCCGTTCTTGCAAGCGTGATTTGGTTGTCAGCCCAGACACCATTCCCAGGTTTGGCCGCTGTACCCGCGTGTTTGGGAACAGCTGCCATATTGCTGGCAATTCAACATCGCAGTCCATTTGCTGCCAGTTTTTTGACATGGCGTCCATTGGTCTTCATCGGCTTGATTTCGTACTCGCTCTACCTCTGGCATTGGCCGGTCCTAGCATTCGGGCGCCTGATCCTCGAACGTGATCCGACCGTCGCCGAGACCATAGGCCTGGTGGGCTTGGCTTTGGGACTCGCGATCGTTACGTGGAGACTGGTTGAGCAGCCATTCCGATACAAGAAAGTATGGCGGGGCATGCCGCCTGCCAACGTGATGGCCCGAGCTGGACTTGCCATGTCTGTCGTTGTCGCAATCGGAATTTCGGTGAACTTAGGAAAGGGCTGGTACTGGCGTCTCGATGAGATCGCTCG
>JBCBRD010000160.1:0-7474 GCA_039819885.1 Pseudomonadota bacterium | reverse complement strand
CTTGCCGACGATAGACATCCAGGATGCGTTGCGCGTCTGCCTGAACTCGAGCACGTGTGTAGATCGACCGTGGCTTGAGCTGAACTTCGCTTTGAAGTGTACCGTTCTCAACCTCCGAGTTGCCTTCGAAAACCACCTGATTGATCACGGGGTTTTCGTCGACGGACACTAAGACGGTGCCACCGTTGTTATCAATCTGAACGTCGGAGAACAGGCCGGTTGCGAACAGCGCGCGCAATGACGCGTCAACGACGCCCGGCTCGTAAGCATCACCGACTGTGAATTGAAGATACGAGCGTACCGTTTCTGGTTCAACGCGCCGGTTGCCCGTCACCTGAATGTCGCGCACAATGCCCTGAGCTTGCGCAACACTGGAGTTCGCCAGTGTATCGATCGTGATTAGTGTCGTGGACGAAAGAGCGACCCATACCAGGGTTGCCAGACTTCCAAGCGACATGATCCGAAACTTTAACATTCGCGGATCTGCCCTCATCTTATTTGCCGATCCCCCGAGGACCACACCTGTCGGCACTGGATGTGATCCCAATTCGCTAACGACCCTGAACTGCTACTTGCCTACCCCATCGACGTGATGGGTCCCTGTGTAAGCGCACTGCTGCTCAGGCGTAAGTTATTAACGATTCAGCAAGGGTTCTGGAAGTGGCAAGAATACGTCACCGGCCCTGATTCGTAAGGGGTTAGCTCGAAATGGACAACCAGCCCGCGAGTATTCCCCGATCGTTCCAGAAGCCGAAAACCATGAGGCCTAAAATCATCGCCAAACCAATGCGGAAGCTGAATTCCTGCGCCGCGTCGCTCAATGGCTTTCCCCGGATGGCTTCGACCGCATAGAAGACCAAATGACCACCGTCCAGCAGCGGGATTGGGAACAGGTTGATCAGGCCAATGCTGACTGAAATGAACGCCGTAAAGTGAATAAGTTGTATAAAACCTATAGATGCAACCTTGCCGGCCGCGTCCGCGATTCGAACGACCCCACCTAGCTGCTCAGCGCTTTGACGCTGCATGAAGATGTCGCCGACGTAGGAGAGCGTTCCAGTGATGATATCGTACGTCTTCTCCACGCCCAGGGCGACGGCCTCAATGGGACCTTTCTGTTCGTGCGTTACCTTGCTGACGTTGGCATCTGCGCGAATGCCGATAATGGGACGCGAGTGCTTACCTGCGATTTCATCGTTCATTTCTTTCAGCATGGGCGCTGCTTTGAGCGTGATAATCTCGCCCCCGCGATCAACGATAAACGTAAGTTCGCGACTCGCTGAGGTCGAGACAACGTGACGTAACTCGTTGAAATCATCAATTTTTCGGCCACTGATCTCGATTACGACATCGTCTGGCTGAAACCCAGCAGCTTCTGCCGGCGTGCCTGGTGCGACGCTGGCAACCCTGGCTTCCATCTGAGTGACGCCAACCGACATCGCCAGTCCGGCGAAGATCAAGATGGCCAAGATGAAGTTCGCTATTGGTCCGGCTGCCACAATGGCTGCACGCTGCCAGAGTGGCTTGAGGTGAAACGCGCCTTGGCGTTGCTCTTCTGTCAGATTTGAGACGGTTTCATGGGAAGGCGTGCTGGCCACGCCTTCGTCGTCCATGAATTTCACGTAGCCGCCCAGTGGGATCCACGCAATCCGCCAGCGCGTCCCATGTTTGTCGTGAAACGCAGCGATTTCCTTACCGAAGCCGATTGAGAAGGTGTCGATGGTGACGCCGCACCAGCGAGCGACCTGGAAGTGGCCCAGCTCGTGGATGAATACGACGACCGTGAGGGCGAACAGAAATGATGCTGCAATGAACAATGCGCTCGCTAGGTTACCGGCTAGTGGTGCCAGAAATTCCATTCGTCATCTCTCCTTCGGCTGTGCCGGGTCGTTTTAGACTCAATTCGCTATATTAGACCGTACCTGACCATAAGACTGTGTCAGCAAACCGCCTGTGAACAGTGCTGTTATGGTCGCTCCATTTGGTGCACGAGAGGCTCTGCGTCAAAGCCAACCCGGCAGATATGCACATCTGCCAGCCCTGTTGCCGATCCTGCAGCGGCTTGTCTACTCACAACCGCTGCTCACCGCTTTAACAGCTATTGAAGGTGTGTTTGCGAACACCTTCAATCACAAGGTGAAGATTGAGTTCCGTTCACCAATAAGGCAGGGGTCTTGGCTTTGCCTACGTTCGTTTTTCGAGCACAGATGCGGCCAGTCGGCGACCGTGCGTGTCCACGGCGATTATATCGTCAAGTGTGCCAACTTCGGCCGTCAGCCCCGCGCGCTCGGCATCTTCCAAGACCTGTTCCACCGTCTGCGCGATCACTGGAAAGGGTAATCCACCCTCAAGAAAGCGCGCAACGGCGACTTCATTGGCCGCGTTCATCAGGGCAGGCGCGCTGCCGCCTCGCCTTAAAGCCTCTTTTGCGATGCGCAACGCCGGAAAGCGCTTCTCATCGGGTGCTTCAAAGGTCAGCGTACCGGTCTTGGCCAAATCCAGTTGCTTCGTTGGTGCGGCGATCCGTGTGGGCCACGACAGCGCCAGTGCGATCGGTGTTCGCATGTCCGGCTCGGATAACTGGGCGAGAACCGAGCCATCACAATAGCTGACCAAACAGTGGATGATCGATTGCGGGTGAACAACGACGTCCAACTGGTCGACCTCTACTGGAAAGAGGTGGTAGGCCTCAATCAACTCCAGGCCCTTGTTCATCATGCTGGCCGAGTCGATCGTGATTTTGGCGCCCATCGACCAGTTGGGATGCTTCAAGGCCTCATCGCGGGTGGCTTTTGAGATCTGATCAGCCGTCCACGACCGGAAAGGTCCCCCCGATGCTGTCAGTGTTATTTTGTCGATCGTGTCAGCGGGTGCATCGCTCAGCGCCTGGAATGCCGCCGAGTGTTCGCTGTCGACAGGGAGAAGTTCGACGTCATGCCGCTTGACCTCTTTCATGAAGATATCGCCGGCGCAAACGAGACATTCCTTGTTGGCTAGTCCCATGCGGCTGCTGTGTTGCAGCGCCGCGAAGGCGGGCGGTAGGCCTGCTGCGCCGACAATGGCTGCCATCACGCAGTCGACAGGGACGGAGGCTGCTTCGATCATGGCCTGTTGGCCCGCCATGGCTTTGATCCCGGTTCCAGCCAACGCGTCTTTCAGCGCGGGGTAGCGGGTCTCATCGGCGATGACGGCCCGGTTTGCCCCATACTTGATGGCGATCTGGGCGAGTTCGTTTGCGTTTGAACCGGCTGTTACGGCTTCGACTTCAAATCGGCCGGGGTGGTGATCAACGAGACTGAGCGTTGACGTGCCGATTGAACCGGTCGCGCCAAGAATCGTCAAACTCCGGACGCCGGTTTCAGTCGACGGCTGCCAAGCTGGGGGGGCGTCGGTCGCTGACGGACGCGCGGCGGTGGTCAGGTCAGCCATTCAAAGCCTTTGTTTGTTATTGGTTTTTGCCATGTACCAGCACCGGTGCGGGCGAACAAAGCGTCGTCTAAGGTCCGAATAGTAAAGCATGTGCAGGGGCTGTTGCATCCATCGAAAGGGCCATAACCGCAGCAACGCTAGCGACGATGACGACGCCGTCCATCCGATCCATCACGCCGCCATGGCCGGGAATGAGGTCGCTGGCGTCTTTTACGCCGCGGCCGCGTTTCAAGGCCGATTCTGCGAGGTCTCCGGCCTGCGACAGGATCCCGAACCCGAGCCCGATAGCGGCCGAGTAGATCAAACCCGCACCCGTAACGGTTGACGCGAAAATCATTGCGGCGCACATGCCGGCCAATACGCCAAAGACAAAGCCGGCCCATGTCTTGTTCGGAGACACACTCGGCCAGAGCTTATATCCGCCAACCAGGCGACCACCGACGAATGCAGCAATGTCGGCCGACCAAACGACGACAAACAAAAACAACACGGCCAGTGCGCCTTCAAGTGTTTCTCCGCGCAAAAGCACTAGGACAATGGCCGGAATGCCGACATAGGCAACACCAAAGGCCGATAGACCAGCTGTGCTGCCGAAGTTGAGGTAAAAAAGGCCTGCAGCTCCAATTGCGATTGCAGCAAGTGCGAGCTGGTGCTGCCCGGTTATGGCGAGGAGAATTGCTGTGGCGACAGAGATCGCGTGCACAAGGTAGGAGCGATCTGCGCTGTGTCCACGAACCAACCGGCCCCACTCCCAGCTCATGATCAACGAGACGATAAACACCAGGATGGAGAAAGGGATTGCGCCTGCAAACAAGAAAAGCAACGACCCTGCCAGCATCGTTACGCCAGATATGATGCGGGGTCTAAGATCCTTGAAGGTTTTCGAAGACCAGCGGGAACTGAAGTAGGACGACAGGGATTGGTCACTCATGTGCCACCCCTCGACAGTTCCGCCCCGTCCTGCCTTGGTCGGGCTCCCCCACCGGATGCAGACTTGCGGTCGGCGTTGGGCCGGTCTGCAGATACGGCATCAAGCTGTGGACCGGCGCGAAAGTCCTCCGTATCGGCGGTCACGGGCTCGAAACTGATCAATCGCCTTTTCCAGCAAGCTGCGGCCGAATTCAGGCCAATTCTCTTCGAGGAACACGAACTCCGTATACGCACATTGCCAAAGCAAGAAGTTCGACAACCGGATCTCGCCACTTGTCCGGATGAGAAGGTCAGGGTCGGGCAAGCCCGCTGTATCCAGGTGCGCATCGAGGACGCTAACGTCGATAGCATCCGGATCGATCTCACCTTTTGCAACGCGCTGGGCGACTTGCTTGGCCGCTTTCGCAATTTCTCCGCGTCCACCGTAGTTAAATGCGATAATCAACGTCAATTCTGTATTGTTCTTCGTGAGCGCGCATCCATCGTCGATGAGTTTCAACAGCTCGGTATCGACACGCGACCGCTCTCCAATCACCTTGAGACGTACGCCATTTTGGTGGAGTTCAGCGAGGTCTCTCTTGATGAAACGTTTCATCAGCCCCATCAGATCGTCGATCTCTGCTGCCGGGCGTGACCAATTCTCCGTCGAGAACGAATAAATCGTCAGATACTTGATGCCGAGTTCACCGGCTGCACGCACCGTGCGGCGCACCGCTTCGACGCCTTCCCGATGGCCCAAAGTACGCGGCAGACCGCGTGCCTTGGCCCAACGGCCATTGCCATCCATAATAATTGCAACGTGATTGACTGCTTCGAGCCGATCAGTTGATGTTATGAAGCCCGTCGTGTCCTGTGCCAATGCCCATTTGCTTTCGCATTGCAGAGTTTTGAACTCATCCGCCCACTCACTGAGACTGAGATGGACTCTTCTCATTCATCTTTACACCGTTTGAATTTCGGTTTCCTTCGCGCTGAGCAAATCATCAACTTCTTTGATGAACTTGTCAGTTAGCTCCTGGACTTCGCCTGATAGGGCACGGTGCTCGTCTTGACTGATCTGGTTGCCCTTCTCCAGTTTCTTCAACAAATCCATGCCGTCACGACGCACATTACGCACGGACACCTTGGATTGCTCCGCATACTTATGGGCAATTTTGACGAGTTCCTGTCGGCGTTCGGCAGTTAGGGCTGGAATCGGCAGGCGTAGCAACGTTCCATCAATCACCGGGTTGAGGCCAAGATTTGATTCGCGGATCGATTTTTCAACTGCAGCAACGTTTGTCTTGTCCCACACCTGAACGGAGATTGTACGTGGTTCAGGCGTAGAGACCGTTGCGACCTGGTTGATCGGCATCTTGGATCCATACACCGTAACTTGAAGCGGATCGAGTAGATGTGCACTCGCCCGGCCCGTCCGGAGACCTGAAAACTCACGTTTCAGTGCTTCTAGCGATGACCCCATACTGTCTTCAAACTTGGATTTGTCGAAGTCCTCGACGGCCATGTCCCTCTCCTTTCACTGACATTGATGTCAGTGGTTCTTCACGTTTATCAACGCCCTCGACGGCCTAACCGGTTCGGGCACATCTTGGTTGTGTTCAAAGTGTTACGCAACGTCGCGCGTGCGTCTTCAACAGAGCCATACACCAGTTTCCTACATGTTGGTGCTTTCGTGGTCACCTCAGCAGCGGCAGGTTGCGGTTGAAGGCCGCAGCGGGCCTTGCGAACGCGTTCAGCCCAGGTTGCTTGGCTTGACCACTGTGGATCGTGCAGTGCCACGAAGGACGTTCAGGAGGTTCCCTGGCTCTTCAATTGAAAATACCAGGACAGGCAAGCGATTGTCTCGCGCCAAGGCGATGGCTGCACCATCCATGACCTGAAGGTCGCGTGACAAGACCTCGGAGTAAGTCAGCTCATCGTAACGTTTTGCGTCAGGTACTTTGCGCGGATCGTCTGAGTAAATCCCATCGACCTGAGTTGCTTTTGCAACGACCTGACAGCCCATCTCGACAGCGCGCAACGTGGCGGCGGTATCGGTCGTGAAAAAGGGGTTTCCGGTGCCCGCAGCGAAGATTACGACGCGCCCTTCCTCGAGATGTGCCAATGCCCGAGAGCGCACATAGGGTTCGCACACCGTCGGCATGGGAATGGCTGACAGGACACGAGCTGACACGCCGCGCGCTTCGAGGGCCCCTTGAAAGGCCAACGCATTCATGACCGTCGCGAGCATGCCCATATAGTCGGCTGTAGCGCGATCCATCCCTTTGGCCGCACCTTGGAGACCGCGAAAAATGTTGCCACCACCGATGACCAAAGCCAACTCGCAGCCTGCTTCCTGGGCCTCTGCGACGTCGTTTGCAAGGCGGCCGACGGTGTCCATGTCCAGCCCAAAACCCTGCTGACCCATGAGTGCCTCACCGGACAGCTTGAGGAGCATCCGATCGTATTTGAGTTCTGGTTTTTCTGGTGTTCCACCCATTGAGTGACCTCGTTGCGCTGTTGTTCAGCGTGCTTTGCTGGACTGCGAGCTGGTGACTTCACATCCGGTGATGCGGAGGGGTAGCACAAAAAAGTGCGCCGCAAAGGCGGCGCACTGTGAATTAGATAACAAGTCTAGTTGGGTGGGGAAGGCCGGGACTGGCCCCAGCGTTGGCGATCAAGTCGCTCTTATGCGCCCGTTCCCGCTGCTGCAGCGACTTCTGCTGCAAAGTCGTCTTCCTTTTTCTCGATTCCAGCACCCAGTTCGAACCGCTCAAAGCCTGCGATATTGATGGGGGCACCGATGTCTTTCTCAGCCGTCTTAACGGCCGCCTCAACAGAAGCCTTGCCATCCAGAACGTACGTCTGCTGCAGAAGGACAACCTGCTGGAAGAATTCATTGCGCAGGCGGCCTTCGACCATCTTGGCGATGATCTCGTCCGGCTTACCCGTCGCTTTGGCCTGTTCGGTATAGATGCCGCGCTCTTTCTCGATCACTGTTTGGTCGAGTTCATCTGGTGTCAGTGCCAATGGGCTGGCGGCAGCGACGTGCATTGCCAATTGGCGACCCAAGTCGGCCAGCTTCGCCGCCTCGCAAACGACGTCGCAGAAGCCCAGGAAGCAGGCTGCGAGTTGG
>JBCBRD010000159.1:0-7496 GCA_039819885.1 Pseudomonadota bacterium | reverse complement strand
CGCTCGCAGCACCGGACCTCAACAATCCAACAATGAAGACTGCATCGAGCGCGCCGCCGATTGCGATGCGGTCCTGTGTGGTTGGGAGGCCTTTGCGCCAGGTCTTGATCGCATCGGCTTTTGTGCAGGTGTGCGTGCTTGAAGCGAGTGGGTCGGCAAACGCCTTCGAAAGCAACGGCGCAACACATGGAGAACACGAACCAGGCGCGCGCATCAACCGTCGCAGGTCTCGCAATCAGGTTTTCGTACTATGGAGACGTCTTTTGGCTCGTGAGCACGCATTTGCCAGGCAAGTGCACACTCGCTTCAAGCACACACACCTGCGCAAAAGCCAATGCGATCAAGACGTGGCGCAAAGGCCTCCCAACCACACAGGACCGCATCGCAATCGGCGGTGCGCTCGCAGCACCGGACCTCAACAATCCAACAATGAAGACTGCATCGAGCAGCCAACAAACACCATCGTCACCTAAAGATCCAAGCGGCGAAACAACAGGGTGGTTCTCCGGTTGGTTCTCAAGTCAGGCGACAAAAGGAAAAGCAAACACGCCCACATCAAGTACCAAACAACCGGGCGACGAAACCACCGCGCCAAAACCTATCTTGGATTGTTCTCGGTTCGCCCTCGTTGATCCAACCGAGGAGACGCATATGGCAGAGGCCAAAGGCAAACTGGGTTGCCTCGCCAGCTATCGCCTCACATTCGAGAACAAGCCGCCAAAGCGCTCAATCCACACGCCAACGCCACTTGTCGAAAAACCCGAGTGACGCAAGTCACACCAATCAAGCGTCAAGGGTAAAGACGTGTCGCCTCCCAAGGCTCATCTGTCACTTCGCGTCGAAAGACAATCCGGTCGTGAAGCCGAAACGCTCCGTCGATCCAGAACTCGATTTCTTTCGGAACCACGCGAAATCCCGACCAATGCGCCGGTCGCGGAACATCACCGATCGCATATTTGGCGCCATACAACGCCACCTGCTTCTCAAGAGCATAACGGCTTTCCAGTGGCCGTGATTGCTTCGAGGCCCATGCGCCAATCCTGCTTCCCAGCGCCCTCGACGCATAATACACATCTGCTTCAGCATCACTGACGGCCTCCACGCCACCGCGTACGCGAACCTGCCGTCTGAGCGACTTCCAATGGAACAGCAGAGCGGCTTTTTTTGCAGCCAGCACCTCGCGACCCTTCTGGCTTTCGAGATTCGTATAAAATACGAAGCCGCGGCTTTGCACATCCGCTTCATCTAGGCCCTTAAGCAGAACCATCCGCACATTTGGCAACCCACCGCTGTCGACGGTTGCCAGCGCCATGGCATTAGGATCATTCAGTTCACTGGCCTCCGCGTCAGCCATCCAGGCTTGAAAAACACCAAACGGGTCCGCGCCGTCGACGAACGGATCTGCCGGTTTTGCTGCGTCTTGCATGAAGACAACTTTCCTTTTTCTGACACACACAGCCCTGCTAGACATCGCCCGCACACATGTATCTGCATACAAGAAAGCGCCCAACCAACCGCTTCTAAAACCATGATTGTTTCAAACGGCAACAGTGTTTGACCAGATTTTAACGTCTGGCTGTCAACCTGACCGAAGTTCGCTCACCTGTTGTGAGCTTGTATTGGATTATGTGTCGAGTGGAGTTCGTTAAAGTCATGCGTGACAACGAGTGTGTCCTAGGACTGGTGCCGGCTTTTCTCCTGGCATTCATATGTTTCACGGCCGTAGTGCTGTCGACGAGCGATGTTTTCGCCGCAGATGTGGGCTTAAAGCCAACGTTGGGGCCGCAATCATCAACCGCACCTCCACCGCCTGAAGCGCATTCCAAAAACACGACAAGTCGCCAATTCACAGCCTTGCGGTCATCCACACGACCGTATTTCACCGCAACCGATAAGCTCACCGCTCTCGAAAGCCTCCAGTTTGCGCTTTCACAGGTGGCAGATGGCTCCAGCTACGTCTGGCATCGCAACCACGGCCAGCTCAGCGGCATTGTACAGCCCACGAGATCCTACTTTGGGCGTAATGGCGAAGTCTGCCGTGAACTCATCGTCTTCCTAAGTTCCAGCGATCGAAGCCGCAAAACCAAAACCAGCGCATGCCGCATGGACAACGGAATCTGGCGTCTGGACAGCTAACGCCGCAAACAACGGGTCTACCGCCGTTCTCCGCACGACACTGTGGCGACCCGCCACGCGTCTATTGCCTATGCTGGACCGTCGGCGCGGTTTGTGTAGGATGCGCGCCGTCACACAAGTAATCAAAAAAAGGTTTCGAATACGATGACCGCTACGGCGCCGAACCCGGCCACGCCGACCGGCAACCTTATGGCTGGCAAGCGCGGCCTCATAATGGGCGTCGCTAACAACCGCTCCATTGCATGGGGAATCGCAAAGTCATGTGCCGCTCAGGGCGCACAAATCGCGCTGACATATCAAGGCGATGCTTTGAAAAAGCGCGTCGAGCCGCTCGCCGCTGAGCTTGGTTCGACATTAGTGTTGCCCTGTGATGTTTCAGACGCCGCTTCGATGGATGCCGTCTTCGAGACCTTGAAATCTGAGTGGGGTCAATTGGACTTCCTCGTCCATGCGATTGCCTTCTCAGATAAAGCCGAGCTCGATGGTCGCTACGTCGACACATCGGAAGAGAACTTCAACAAGACCATGAACATCTCGTGCTTCTCGTTGACCACTCTGGCAAAACGCGCGGAAAAGTTGATGGTCGACGGTGGGTCGATCATTACACTGACGTATTACGGCGCTGAAAAAGTCATGCCGCACTACAACGTGATGGGCGTTGCCAAAGCAGCCCTTGAAGCCAGTGTGCGCTATCTGGCGGCAGACCTTGGCCAGAACGGTATCCGCGTCAACGCCATCTCGGCTGGCCCAATTAAGACGCTAGCGGCATCGGGCATTTCAGATTTCCGCTACATCCTGCGTTGGAATGAGTACAATTCCCCTCTCCGCCGCACAGTCACAATCGACGAAGTGGGCGGCGCCGGGGTCTACCTATTGTCCGATCTTGCACGAGGCGTAACCGGTGAAATCCACCACGTCGATGCCGGTTACCATGTCCAGGGCATGAAGAACGAAGACGCCCCAGACATCACGGTCGACAAGTCATAAACTCGTACCCTCAGTTCATCGCGTTCATTCGAAAAGCGAAAAAGACACGATGCCTGAACGCGTGACCATCTACTGCATTCGCCACGGCCAGACAGATTGGAACGCAGAACAGCGCTACCAGGGCCAAGCCGATATCCCGTTGAACGACTTCGGACGTGGACAGGCGGCAAGAAATGGCAGCGTTCTGCGCGACCTCCCTATCGACCTGACCAAAGCGCACTACGTGGCAAGCCCACTGGGGCGAACGGTTGAGACGATGCAGATCGTTCGCAGGCAGATGGGGCTTGATCCCGACACCTTCACCACAGATCCCAGACTGCGGGAAGTCCACTACGGTCACTGGGAAGCAAAGCTGCTGTCGGATCTTCCAACACTTGACCCAACCGGAATGAAAGATCGCCTAGACGACCCATTCAACTGGCGGCCAAGAGGTGGTGAGAGCTACGCCGATCTGATGCAGCGCATTATCCCCTGGGTCGAAACTCTAGATCAAACAACGGTCGTCTCAACCCACGGTGGGATATCGCGCACATTACGTGGGCACCTGCTTGGGATGGATATGAACAACATCCTCGAACTTGAGGTGCCGCAAGATAAGGTCTTAAAGATCTCAACCGACGGCATGGAGTGGCTCTAGATCATGTTCCGCAAAAGTGTACGCGGTTTGTCTTGCCGAAGGCGAGCGATATTCAAGACAAGACCATGATCCAAAACAAATGCTTAGAGCACGTCTTCCAAGTACGCCTAAAGTAAACGTGCTCTAAAAAGCCATCAATGCCGCCCCTGCCCATTCATAATACGAACCCGCTCTCAAGCGACGGAACGCGCATCTGCCTCGTCAGAAGTGTCCTGGACGATAGAGTCGCGCCGCAGGCTACAAAGCTCGTCAGCAACCAATTTGGCCTTATCGTCCCAGTCTTCACCAGCAATCAGTTCATGCGCGGTTGCCACGTCATAGGGCTCACAGCAGGCAGCACGGATAGCTTCAGCAAAGTCCGTCGCATCGTCAGCCGCACGCACAACAGTCTCATAAGGCCCAAGCGCTGCGAACGGCCGTGACACCACCGGCCGTCCAACCGCCAAATACTCTTTCAACTTGATCGGATTGCACGCCGCAATCCAATCGGACTTGTTCCAAGGCATGATCAGGCAGTCCATAGCCGCCATGTACTGAGCAACAACATCATACGGTTTCCGGCCCACAGCGCGCACGTTCGGCAACGTGCACCAGTCGTCTGCCAACGAACACCCGCCCACCAGAATGAACTGATGATCCCGAAGTTGCCCAGCAACTGCCAAAAACAACTCCGGATCAAATGTGTGTGCATCAATGCCACCAATGAAGCCAACACGCGGTCGATTCAAATGCGCAATATCTCGGGGCCCAACGGCTTTTGCCGCACCTGCCGCCTTGAAGCGCTCGACGTCCACACCGTGGGTCACCAACACCGAACGACGAACCCTGTCCTGTTCTTCGGCTTGCAAATGCGGTGCTGCGTAGACCACCAGATCCGCACGCGCGCGAAGCGTGTCAACCTGCTGTTTCAATAAAACCGGATCCCCTTCCGGAAATGCCTCAAAGCGATCGGTGCGCTGAAACACAAGAGCTTCATGTGGCACCTTATCGATGACATCGACGCCGGCGGGGCAATGCACCCACAAGAGCGGTTTGCGAATTCCAGCACGCAATGCCGCCAATCGTATTTGAGGTGCCAACGTGGATTTGTTCAAGTCACGGACAGCTTCGCCTGGCACACTCAGAGGTGAAAACACCCAAAACTTGTTTTCAACATTCGTGACGCCGCGTGAAAACGATTTCAGTTTCCTGCCAATGCGTTTGGCAAATAACCCCTTGTCGGACAAACTCGGCATCCGCACACCGAGTGAATTGACGAATAAGACCGGCCAGCGCTTCGCTAAGCGCCGCATGATCTGAAAATCGAAATGACCGCGGTTGTGGTACCACCAGTCTTCCCCACCGATGCAGATAATGCCGTCAAAGTCAGCGTCATGCAGCGCGTCTGCGAAGGTTTGAACCTCGTTACCTTCAAAACCTTCACCCATCAAACGACCGCTCCCCACGCAAAACCAAGATCGATACGACCCATTACTTGGCTAAGTCATGCACCATCACGCTTAATTCCGCGTTATTGAAATCGGAATTTTAACGCGGAATTAGCTGCGATTTACGATCATCCCACCAGCAATCGAACGTGATGAGCTCTGTTATCAGCTCTCAAGCGCAAGCTGGAATGGCAAATAAATCATGACCAAGTGTCTCAAAACCAAAAAAATGAGAGATAGCATCGATATCTCCATTCTGGTCGTGAGTTACAACACATGCGAAATGACTTTGGCCGCCATTTCATCTGCACTACGTGAAACCACCAAGTACACCATCGAGTTGGTCGTCGTTGACAATGCGTCAACTGACGGCTCCCCCAATGCCATTGCTGCCGCCTTTCCTGACGTTAAGCTGATCCGTTCCAAGCGCAATCTGGGTTTTGGTGCAGCTAACAATCTTGCATCAGCCCATGCCCATGGCGATCGTATCCTCCTCCTCAATCCAGACACCGTCGTGATGGATGCAGCGATTGATCGACTTCAGGATTTCGCCGACGAAAACCCTGACGCGCGAATCTGGGGTGGACGTACGTTTTTCGAAGATGGACGCTTGAACCCAGCATCATGCTGGCGGCGCATGACCATCTGGAACCAGTTTTGCCGGACCAGTGGTTTGACGGGCCTTTTCCCGGCCAAAGACTTCTTCAACGGAGAGACATTTGGTGGCTGGCAGCGCGACACGGTCGAGTATGTCGATATCGTCTCCGGCTGTTTTCTCCTCATCGACCGAACCCTTTGGCGCGATCTGAACGGCTTTGCGCCGGTGTTCTTTATGTATGGCGAAGAAGCAGACCTCTGCCTTCGCGCCGCCGCCAAAGGTGCGCGCCCACTGATCACGCCAGATGCGGCCATCATTCACATCGGGGGCGCGTCCGAAACCGTGCGCGCCGACAAGGTCGTGCGGCTCTTGGCAGCAAAAAGCGAACTCATCGAACGCCACATGACTGGCTGGCAGAGGACTGCAACGCGCACGCTGCTCCACCTTTGGCCATTAACGCGATGGGTTGCGGGCAAACTCGCAGCAATAATCAAACCGTCCGACAAGCTCAAAGACCAAACGGAGGCCTGGGCCGACGTTATAAGGCGGAAACCCGAATGGCAAAATGGTTTCACCGAAACGGCTGGAAAAACCGGAGATGGGCACACGATGCCACCCGGACAGTTGGCACAGGTTAATCCCTAAGACCTCAAGACTGTTTGCAGTCCGAACACGGCATCCGCCTAAGAAACGGCATCTGAAAGACAAAGACAATGCCAATGCCCGATACGCAGCTCCCCGAATTCGCGACACCCGTTACGCCGAATCTGGCTGCCGGGATGCGCGCTGATACACCCGCTTTCACCATCGCCACGCTTGTCACCGCCCCAGCACAGTACGCGCAGATGTGCACATCGTTTGAAGACGGCGGGTTCACACCCGACACTTGCGAATACCTCGTCATCGACAACACGCAGGCGGGACAAGACCAAACCTGCGCCTATCGCGGCCTGAACGCCGCCCTTGCCTCTGCGCGCGCGCCCTACGTCATCCTATGTCACCAGGACGTCCGCTTGCTCGTAAACAATCGCCAGACGCTGGAAGCGCGCCTCCGACAGCTTGACGCCAACCACCCCGATTGGGCCTTGGCTGGGAATGCGGGTGGTGCAGCACCAGGCGAACTCGCAATCCGCATTTCCGATCCGCATCGTCAAAGTCAATCGGTCGGTGACTTCCCCCATCGCGTGTTCGCTTTGGATGAGAACTTCATTGTCGTGCGACGGTCCGCCCAGATCGGCTTTTCACGAAACCTGCAGGGCTTCCACTTCTATGGCGCCGATATCTGTCTTGCAGCAGAGACCATGGGGTGGGAAGCCTACGTCATCGACTTCCATTTGCAGCACCTCTCACCAGGCAACAAAGACACCTCATTCGACACCGCGAAGGCAGCATTCCGCAAAAAGTGGTCCCGTGCGTTCCGCCCGCGCTTCATCCAAACGACATGCGCGCTGGTTCGCTTGGCCCCATCGCTGACGAGCTTGTCAGCCAGCCCTTTGATCGAAAACGCTCTGGAAAAAGTGACCCGCCGCATGCCATGGGCCAAAGGCTGGATCAAACCGGCCGAAACCAGTCTGGCGCGGTCGCCTTTAAAGCGAAACGCGGCCTGACCAACCATGGCCGATCAAACCCAAAACATGAGCGACAACAACCAGCCGCCCGACACCCACGCGCGCCCGCGTCACTCAAGAGTAGCGAAAGTCGGCAGACAAGG
>JBCBRD010000158.1:0-7502 GCA_039819885.1 Pseudomonadota bacterium | reverse complement strand
GCGCGCATTTCGGGATACGCAGGCGTTTCCATCGATCGGCGGGATTGCGCCAAGTTTTGTTTCTGGCATCGATCTTTCCGACCATTGGTCATTTGATGCGTTTGGCATTCCGGCCTTGATGGTCACGGATACGGCGCCGTTCCGAAACCCGTACTATCATCGAGGCCGGAATGCCAAACGCGTTAAATGACCAATGATCGGAGAGATCAATGCCGGAAACAAAGCTTGGCGCAATCCCACCGATCGATGGAAAAGCCTGGGTCTCACGAAAAGCGCGCGTCGCCGCATGCGTGAAACCTCGGCCTCTCGAAAGGCCGACGAAAGCAACAAAGTCTCCACGATCATCATAGATATGGTTGAATGGAAACGGAAAATGCTGCGACCCTGAAGCGTCTGAAAAGTACCCCAACGTCTCAAGCGCCATCATACCAATGATGTTCTCACCGCGATCAATCAACATCTCCGCGCAGCGCCAACTCCCCATGTCAGGGGTCTTGCAGTAGGGCGCTTCTTCGTTGACGAAAAACACCAGCTTCACATTGCGGTTAGCCGGCCGGTAATCGACCAGGTCACGACAGATCTCAAGGAGTGCGGCAACCCCCGTGCCATTATCATTCGCACCCGGGCTATGGCCTGCGCTATCGTAGTGCGCGCCAATAACGATCGTGTCCGCACGCACGTCCTGCGCTGAGGAAGCCGGATCCGCTTTCAAGCAAACCACGATATTGCGCACGGGCGTATTGCCATCGACGACAAAACTCTGAGTTTCAGGCATGTGGCCAAATGCCGTGAGTGTCCCGGTGATGTAGTCGGCCGCCAATTCAAGCGCAGCATAATGGTGGGTATTGTGTGGAACGGTCGCAACTGAATTCAGATGCGAGCGCAGAGCACTCATCCGCGGGTCTTGATCATGACGTGGCGTACGTGGCGACGCGTCGGGCCGATGCATAAGTGGGAAAACCAGCGCATACCGCACCAAACCATAGCCGGTCACCCCGACGACAGCGGCTAACCCAAGGATGATCCACACTGCGTTCACTTAGGCCGCTCCCGAAGGATTAATAGAGACTAACCAATCATTACGCAGATCGTATCAGTTCTACCTATTCGAGGAGTTGACGCGAACGTTTGAAAACGCCGGCGCCACCTAAGACTTTGTTTAGATCGTTTTGTCCGTCACCAGCCAGCAGCTCTCATTGTGGCCGGCAAGCGCAAACCATTGTCAGAAGCTTAAGCTTCGTCGTCGCTTGCTTCTTCCTTGGGTTCTTCTTTTGGCTGGGCAGGTGGAGGAGCAAGGCGCTCCAACAAGCGGTCGCGCTTTGTCTCGCGTGGTGGCATCGCCAAGCGCATATCGACATAGCTACCGACAATATCAGTCAGCTCGTCGACCTTGTTTTCAAAGAAGTGGTTCGCACCCGGCACGATCTCATGATCGATCTTTATGCCCTTCTGCGTCTTGAGCTTCTGCGTCAACTCACCGACCGAAGCCGATGGCACCACGCGGTCATTGTCGCCGTTAATCATCAAGCCCGATGATGGGCAGGGCGCCAGGAATGAAAAATCGTATAAGTTCGACGGTGGGGCCACGCAAATAAAGCCTTCGATCTCAGGTCGACGCATCAAAAGCTGCATAGCAATCCAAGTCCCGAACGAGACACCCGCGATCCAACATGTGCGCGCGTCCGGCTTGACGATCTGCAGCCAATCCAAGGCGGATGCCGCATCCGCAAGTTCACCGGGTCCGCCATCCCAGAACCCTTGAGATCGACCGACACCGCGAAAGTTAAACCGCAGCACCGAGAAACCACGCGCAACGTATGTATGATAAAGCGCATAGACCACCTGGTTGTTCATCGTCCCCCCAAATTGCGGGTGCGGATGAAGAATCAAAGCAATCGGGCTGTCAGATGCCGGTTCGTGATGATAGCGCGCTTCGATCCGTCCTGCGGGGCCGTTTATGATCAGTTCAGGCATATGGGTCTGAGTGCTCTTGTCTGTTGGTTTATGGGCTCACGAGGGGGAACGCCGCGCGGACATTATCGAGCGCGAAACGCGTTCCAGGCAAAGCGCGGTGAGACTTGCTTGACTTTCTTTAGCAGATTTCTAATCTGCGGCTACTTTAGAACCGTTCTATCTTTTAGCGAATGCGACGCTTGATGCGCCATAGCGGTCATGTCTGTCACATTTATCTCCCGTCTGCGTCAATGGGGGTGGGTGATAAGTCGCCAACCTGGCGGCGAACGTGTCGCCGATGACCATGGTGCGGCCGGTACTTCAGATTTCGACTTGGTTTGGTGCTTCTTCAATGCTTCAGGCGGTATAATGGACATCGGGCGAACATATCTGGATTACAACGCCACGACGCCGCTGCGTCCGGGCGTTCGAGATGTGCTGATCGACGCGCTCGACCAGTTTGGCAACCCCTCATCGGTCCACGCTGAGGGACGAACGGCGCGGTCTTACGTGTCCACAGCAAAAACCCAAGTGGCAAAACTTGTTGGTGGATCGGCAAACGACATCGTCTTTTGCAGTTCGGCAACAGAAGCCCTGAACATGGTCGTCCAATCAAATTGGGACAGCGTCATCACGCTGCGGACGGAACATGCAGCCGTCCTGGCCCCAGCCAAGACCTATGACACCGCAAATCTAAGTATTGAGGTCACGGATGATGGTATCATCGACCTTGAAACGCTTCCAAGCGTCATCGATACAGCACGAACGTTCGGGCCTCGGGTTTTAGTGTGCGTCCAAGCGGCAAACAACGAGACCGGGGTTTTGCAACCCGTAGCCGATGTCGTCGAAATCTGCCATGCCGCTGGGGCCTCTGTTCTGACAGACGCCGTACAGGTCGCAGGCAAGCTTCCAATCGACGTAACGACACTTGGTGTCGACTACGCCGTGATCTCAGCCCATAAGCTAGGCGGACCGAAAGGTGTCGGCGCACTTTGGGTACGCCCGGGCCAGTCCGCAACGCCGCTCATCACAGGCGGAGGCCAGGAAAAAGGGCTGCGCGGCGGCACCGAAAACGTAGCCTCCATCGCAGCCTTCGGTTTTGCGGCAGAATGTGCGGTTAAATCGCTTGAAACCGAACCAGCAGACAGCCAAATAACCAAAGAATTCGAGCGTCGGCTGGTCGAAGTCTCGCCTGATTGCGTTGTCATCGGGCGAAACGCACCACGTTTGCCCAACACAACCTCGATTGCCATGCCAGGACGGGGCGCCGAGACACTCGTGATCGCCCTGGATTTGGCAGGTTTTGCGGTCAGCGCCGGTGCAGCTTGCTCATCCGGCAAAGTGTCGCGAAGCCATGTCATCGAGGCAATGGGGCTTGGCGAGGAACTAAGCGCGTCAGCCATCCGTATCAGCCGAGGATGGGAAACGACGCAAGACGATCTTGATCGGTTCGTGGAGATTTGGGCCCGAACCGTGAAACCTTCGAATGGTCTCAGGCACGTCGCCTGACCAGATCCAATGACAGAAGACGTTATCGCCACTAAGTGCGTAACGATTGAGGAGAGCGCAGGATGCCAGCCGTCCAGGAAACAATCGAACACGTCAAAGAAATCGATGTCGACAAGTACAAGTATGGCTTTGAAACGGACATTGAATCCGTCAAGGCGCCAAAAGGCCTCAACGAAGACATCGTCCGGTTCATTTCCGAAAAGAAAGACGAACCAGCTTGGATGTTAGAGTGGCGGCTCGACGCCTACGAGCGCTGGCAGTCCATGACGGAACCCATGTGGGCAAAGGTCGATTATCCAAAGATCGACTTCCAAGACCTCTATTACTATGCCGCCCCGAAAAACACGGAAGGTCCAAAAAGCCTGGATGAAGTTGATCCAGAACTTCTTGCGACTTACGAGAAACTCGGCATCCCTTTGAAAGAGCAGGAAGTGCTGGCCGGCGTTCAAGGCGCAAAGGTCGCGGTCGATGCTGTGTTCGACTCAGTTTCCGTTGTCACCACCTTTAAAGAAGAGCTGAAAAAGGCTGGCGTGATCTTTTGCTCGATGTCTGAAGCGGTCAAGGACCACCCAGACCTGATCAAAAAATATCTCGGCTCAGTCGTACCGAAGTCAGACAACTACTTCGCTGCACTGAACTCAGCCGTTTTCTCGGACGGATCATTTGTCTACATCCCCGAGGGCGTGCGTTGCCCAATGGAGTTGTCGACGTACTTCCGGATCAACGAGAAAAACACGGGCCAGTTCGAGCGCACCCTGATCATCGCAGAAAAGGGGTCGTACGTCTCGTATCTGGAGGGTTGCACAGCTCCAATGCGTGATGAGAACCAGCTCCACGCAGCTGTCGTCGAGCTCGTTGCACTGGATGACGCCGAGATCAAATATTCAACGGTTCAAAACTGGTACCCTGGCGACAAAGATGGCAAAGGCGGCATCTATAATTTCGTCACCAAGCGCGGCGATTGCCGGGGCCACAACTCGAAGATTTCGTGGACCCAGGTTGAGACCGGCTCAGCCATTACCTGGAAATACCCATCTTGCATTTTGCGAGGCGATAACTCACGGGGTGAGTTCTATTCGATCGCTGTCTCAAATGGCCGTCAGCAAGTCGATAGCGGCACGAAGATGGTTCACCTGGGCAAGAACACATCAAGCCGCATCATCTCGAAAGGGATTGCTGCTGGACGGTCAGACAACACCTACCGCGGTCTCGTATCAGCGCACCGCAAGGCCACCAATGCGCGCAACTTCACGCAGTGCGATAGCCTGCTGATCGGCAATGCCTGTGGCGCACACACAGTGCCCTACATCGAAGCCAAGAACTCAACGGCACACTTCGAACACGAAGCCACGACCTCCAAGATCTCAGACGACAAGATGTTCTATTGCCGTCAGCGCGGATTGTCCGAGGAAGAAGCAGTGGCACTGATCGTCAACGGGTTCGTTCGCGACGTGCTCCAGCAGCTGCCAATGGAATTCATGGCTGAGACGCAACGCCTAATTGGCATCTCTCTCGAAGGTTCGGTCGGTTAAGGACGGAGGACGCAAGTGGGCCGGTTTCAGGGAACACCCCAAGACATTGTCCGACAGCTTGAGCAGGAAGCGAATGCTGCTGCTCAAGCGTACGAGGAAGCTGTTCATGAAAACGAGCGCGCCTACCGGGTTGGGCGAATGGAAGACTTGATCGATGATCTCGCGGAACGCTTTGATGCCTTGGAAACAGCACGCCTCGATGCGCTCGGTGTGATCTTGGATGACAGCGTTGAGGGCAAAGTCATCCTGCGTCGCGGCAACTCAAAATTCGAAGTCCGGGCTCGAGATGACATGACGATCGCCGTCAATGGTAAGATCGTCCGACCAAACCCAGAGTTTCCGGTTCTGACCGACGATCTGTATGACGACATCATGTTGCACGTCATCACATGGCTAGACCCATCTAAGGCCGGACCGAATAGGTTCGGGAATGCCTAAGAAAGCCGGAACAGAGGCAGGACCGCCGGGCAATCGAGATGCCACCTACTACTGGTTCAAGCCGAAACATCATGGCTACGGCGCAGTACCGAAAACATGGCAGGGCTGGTTGGCCATGGGAGGCTTTGCAATCGCCGTACCGCTTGTTTCGGTGCCATTTTTGGCGAGCCTGTCAGACGACAACAAAATGGTGGGCGTGGTGGTTTGGGCAGGCGCTGTCTTATTCATGGTCTGGCGTTTTTTAGAATTCGCGAAGGCACGTACCGATGGAGACTGGCTCTGGCGCCACAAAGGCGAGCCCTACCGCTCTATGCTCTTAGATCAAGACAACCAGGACAACGAGAATTGATTTCCGTGGCTGCAAAGTGGATCGCCGGGTCGAGCCCGGCGATGACCGAAGCGAGGTGACGACCCCGTGTTCAATGAACGTCGCTTCTACATTTATGTCATGGCAAATCGAAAGAACGGAACAATCTATGTGGGTATGACGCGCAGTCTAGCGAAACGTATCTATCAGCACCAACTGGGTTCAATCGAAGGATTCACCAAACGGTACGGCCTGAAACGGCTTGTCTACTACGAAGTCTTCCCAACTGCAGTGGGTGCAATACAACGAGAAAAGAACATCAAGAAATGGCCCAGACGCTGGAAAATCGAAATGATCGAAAAACGAAATCCTGAATGGCAGGATTTGAGCAAAGACGGTCTGATCTGACGACCATAATGAGACGGTTCATAAACAACCGTCGTCATGGCCGGGCGTGACCCGGCCATCCACAATCCATCGGCAGCGAATGCCGAACAAGTTGAAACGCCGACGAAATGGAAAAGTACGAATGCTGGAAATTAAAAACCTACACGTCAAAATCGCCGAGGAAGACAAACCGATCCTGAAAGGCATTGACCTCACCATCCCAAAAGGTGAAGTCCATGCGATCATGGGCCCGAACGGTTCAGGAAAATCGACACTCGCCTACGTACTGGCGGGCCGCGATGACTACGAAGTCACCGACGGCGACATTCTCTGGAACGGTGAAAGCATTCTGGAAATGGACCCAGAAGAACGTGCAGCATCCGGTGTCTTCCTCGCATTCCAATACCCAATGGAGATCCCTGGCGTTGCAGGCCTGACGTTTCTTCGAACAGCCGTCAATGCACTGCGCAAAGCACGCGGCGGAGAAGAACTCACCACACCGGCATTCATGAAGCTGGTGAAAGAAAAAGGCGCTGAACTCAATATCGATATTGAGATGCTGAAACGCCCGGTGAATGTCGGCTTCTCAGGCGGTGAAAAGAAACGGTCTGAAATCCTCCAGATGGCAATGCTTGAGCCGTCACTCTGCGTTCTCGATGAAACTGACTCAGGCCTGGATATCGATGCCCTGCGCGTTGTGTCTGAAGGCGTCAATGCATTGCGCGGCCCTGACAAATCAATGCTGGTTATCACGCACTACCAGCGTCTGTTGAACTACATTGTTCCAGACCAGGTGCATGTCTTGGCTCATGGCAAGATCCAGCGGTCCGGCGACAAGTCTCTCGCGCTGGAACTAGAGAAATCAGGCTACGCGGAATACGGCGAAAAAGCCGCCTAACCGAGCAAACGCAAGGAGGCGCAATATGGGCATAGCAGTTATGAAAACCAAAGCTGAACAAGCTTTCAGCGAAACGTTTACTCAGGTAGTCGATCAGCTACCTGGCTCTCCGGATGTGCGCGCGTTGCGCGACAAAGCCATCAGCGAGTTCGATGCTCTCGGGTTGCCGCATCGGCGCATTGAGGAATGGAAATACACCGACCTTCGCAATCAACTCAAAGAGGCTCTGCCTGTTGCCCTTGGCGACGATACGGCTCTAACGATTGCTGATGTGATCGTCGCCCTCGGCCCGCTTGCACACGTGGATGCAAACCGCGTTGTACTGGTGAATGGTCGCCATCGCTCAGAACTGTCAAACACCGATGGAATTGACGGCGTCAACGTCAGTTCGGTTGCGGCTGCCCTCAGCCAAGATGGCGATGTACTCAAGAGCATCGAACTCGCTGATGGCTTTGTCGCGCAACGCGCGCACATCCGG
>JBCBRD010000157.1:0-7582 GCA_039819885.1 Pseudomonadota bacterium | reverse complement strand
CGCGTCATCTTCGGTGCCCTTGAAAAACCGAACTTGATGACGCGGCGATAGAGATAGAGCGCATAGGCCGCCGACAGGATGACACCTGTGCAGGCGAAGAAGGCGACCCACGTGTCATCCTTTCAGCCGCCTATGCGCTCTATCTCTATCGTCGCGTCATCTTCGGCGCCCTTGACAAACCGAATTTGATGAAGCTGGCAGATCTCTCACCACGCGAAATCATCATCCTTGCACCACTCGTCGTTTTGACCATCTTCTTCGGCTTTTATCCAGCACCCTTGCTCGACGTCATGGCCGTATCCGTGAAGGAACTCGTCGCGAACTACGAGACCGCCATCCAAGACGCAACCGCCCTTGCCACCCAATAAATAATCGACGCCCCGCTAGCTGCCGACCATGACCTGAATAGAAAAAAGCACCAATACATGGATTACCTGCTGACACTCAGCCCGATCTTTCCCGAACTGCTCCTGGCCGTCGGTAGCTTCGTCCTGCTGATGCTCGGTGCGTTTGGCGGTGACAATGACGAAACCGGTGAAAGCGTCGGCTGGCTCGCAATCGTCTTGTTCGTGGCCGCAGGTGCATTGATCGTGCTGCAACCAGCCAGCACCACGTTCTTGTTCAACGAAACGTTCATCAACGACCGTTTCGCACGCTTTATGAAGCTCCTTGTTCTAGGTGGGTCTGCGACGGCTCTCCTGTTGTCGTTCGACTACCTGCGCGACCGTGGCATCATGAAGTTCGAGTACCCTGTCCTTGTCGTGTTGGCGACGGTGGGCATGATGATGATGATCTCGGCCAATGATCTCATCGCCCTGTACTTGGGCATCGAACTGCAATCCCTCGCACTCTATGTGTTGGCCGCCATCAAGCGCGATAACGTGCGCTCCAGTGAGGCCGGCCTGAAGTACTTTGTGCTTGGCGCACTGTCGTCAGGCATGCTGTTGTATGGCGCGTCTCTCATCTATGGGTTCACGGGTTCAACCAGCTTTGCCACCATTGCAACCGTCGCGCAGGCTGAGACAGCTGCTGGCAACGTCGGTTTGATCATCGGCCTAGTCTTCCTACTCGTCGGCTTGGCATTCAAGGTTTCAGCAGTTCCCTTCCATATGTGGACACCCGATGTCTACGAGGGCGCACCGACCCCGGTGACAGCGTTTTTTGCAGCCGCCCCAAAACTAGCAGCCATGGCGCTGCTGATCCGCGCGCTCGGCGGTGCCTTCCCAGGCTTTGAGCCACAGTGGCAGCAGATCATTATCTTCATGTCGATTGCATCGATGCTGCTTGGTGCCTTCGCTGCAATTGGTCAGAACAACATAAAACGCCTGATGGCTTACTCATCGATCGGTCACGTCGGCTTTGCGCTCGTGGGGCTGGCGGCCGGATCTCAGGAAGGTGCCCAAGGTGTCCTGATTTACCTGGCCATTTACCTGGTCATGACCCTCGGCACATTCGCGTGCATTCTCGCGATGCGGCGAGGTGACCAAATGGTTGAAGATATCGACGAGCTTGCCGGCCTATCACAAAACAATCTGCCGATGGCATTTGTGCTGGCAACGCTGATGTTTTCGCTAGCGGGCATTCCACCGCTTGCTGGCTTTTGGGGCAAGTTCTACGTCTTCGCTGCCGCCATGAAGGAAGGCCTCTATATGCTCGCGGTGATCGGTGTCATCGCCAGCGTCATCGGCGCGTATTACTATCTGCGTGTTATCAAGATTATGTTCTTTGATGAACCTAAGGAAAAATTCTCAGAGGCGACCACCAAGGTCGGACTGGTCATGATGGTTTCAGCCATTTTCGTGATCGGCTTTATCGTCCTCCCGTCTCCGCTTATCGATGCTGCAGCGTCTGCTGCGAAGTCGTTGAGATTCTGATACCGCAGTCTTATCTGTCGCATTGACCGCACGACACGAGTTATGAACGCAGCCCCGAACAACGTCACGGCTCTGCCAACCGGCACGGCACGACATCACTACGACCAGATCGGATCAACGAACACACAGGCGTTTGCATTGCAGCAAACCGGCATAACCCTGCCAGCTTGGGTCAGCGCGACACATCAAACCGACGGTCGCGGTCGCGGTGCCAACGCGTGGCAAAGCCTGCCAGGCAACCTGCAAGCGAGCTACGTTTTTTCGACCGCTTGCGACATGCAACACATTTCCCAGCTGGCCTTTGTTGCTGGCTTGGCAGTGCGAGATACCGTCCGTAACCTTTTGCCGGATACGATTGAAAGCAGGGACCTTGTGTCGCTGAAATGGCCCAACGACATCTTGTGTGCTGGCCAAAAACTGGCAGGCATCCTGGTCCAGACGATGCGCAATGATCCCGGATCGGAGAGCACCGCAGTAATCGGAGTTGGTCTCAACATCGCGACCACACCACATGGCCTTGAACAGCCAGTTACGAGCCTGCGGAGACTATTAGGGCCTGCTGCCGAACTGCCATCTGCTACGCAAACCATTTCAGAACTTGACCAAAACCTATCGGGGTGGCTCTTGCGTTGGCGAGATGGACAAGGTTGGCGAGATGTTCGCACCAACTGGATTGCGCAAAACGGATTGTTCGGTCACCGTGTGTCGGTCCGGAACGGGGATACCGCATACTCTGGCATTATGAAGGGGCTTGATGAGACAGGTGCGCTGCTGATCGTAACTGACGAGAATAAGCAACAGCGCGTGACATTCGGAGACATTGCGCTTGTCTGACACCCAAGGCGTGATGACGGGCGATACTGCCAAAACTCTCAATTCAAACGAGCTCACAACGTATGGCGCAAAAGCCTATAAAAAAAGACAGAAGCGAATTGGTGTTCGTGGCAATGGGCGGCTTGGGCGAGATCGGCATGAATTGCTATCTCTATGGCTTGGGTCCGCCAAGCGCCCGCCAGTGGCTAATGGTTGATCTCGGTTTGACATTCCCGGGCGACGGCGAGTTCGGTGTTGATGTCGTCTTTCCGGACTTGCGCTTCATCTCGGCCGAACGCGGCAATCTTGCAGGCATCGTGATCACCCACGCCCATGAAGATCATATCGGCGCGGTAATCGACAATTGGCACGAACTTCGTGCGCCAATCTATGCCTCACCGTTCACGCTTGGCATGTTGAAGGCTAAGCTCGGCGATTATGGCGGGGACGACCCTTTGCCATTGAACAAGGTCGAACTCGGGAGCCGCTTCGACGTCGGACCATTTGATATTGAACTGGTCGACATGGCGCACTCGATCCCCGAACCCTCGGCACTCGCCATTCGCACCCGGCACGGCCTTGTCGTCCATTCGGGCGATTGGAAGCTCGATGACACGCCGGTTCTAGGTCGCCCTTGCGATGTCAAAAAGCTGAAAGCGTTGGGCGAAGAGGGCGTCGAGGCGCTCATCTGTGATTCAACGAACGCACTGCGAGATGGCGTCTCTCCATCCGAAAGCGATGTGGCGGCTTCCTTGGCCGACATCATTAAGAAGCACGACAAACGCGTCGTCGTCACCACGTTCTCATCAAACGTCGGTCGGGTGAAAGCCGTTGCTGACGCCGCCGCTGCCGCCGGTCGCAAACTGGTCGTTGCAGGTCGGGCCATTCATCGGGTGATCCAGGTCGGCATTGAGACAGGTTATTTGCCAGAAGACTTCACCTACCTGGACCAGGATCAGTTCTCTTATCTTGACCGGCATGAGATTGTGTTGTTGTGCACCGGCAGTCAGGGTGAGGGCCGTGCCGCCTTGTCGCGCATTGCTGATGGCGATCACCAGTTCATCAAGTTGGCTAAGGGCGATCTGGTCATCTATTCATCTCGCGATATCCCTGGGAACGAGAAATCCATTGGTCGGGTGCAAAACAATCTGGCGCGCCTTGGCGTAGACATCATGACCGACAGTGAAGCACTCGTGCACGTGACGGGACACCCACGCCGCGATGAGCTGAAGCAGATGTACAGCTGGTTGAAACCGCGTGTGGCAATCCCAATGCACGGCGAAGCGCGCCATTTGAAAGAGCATGCTGCACTTGCAAAAACGTTCGGAACCGAGCGTTCATTCGTGGTCGTCGATGGAGAGGTCATGCGCTTGGCACCCTCGCCTGCCGGAGTGATCGATGAGGCCCCCGTTGGCCGCAAGTATCGTGATGGAAAGTTGATTGTGTCCAGCACGGATGGCCCGGTGAGGGACCGGCGCAAGCTGGCCGCATCAGGCATAGCTGTTGTGGCGTTAGCACTTTCGAAGCGCGGTGATCTCTTGGATGAACCTGAAGTCGTCTTAGACGGGATTCCGGAAGATACAGCCGACGGCGATGATATGTACGATGTCGTCCTTGATGCGATCGACGGGACGATCAGCTCAATACCGCCTGCGCGACGTAAAGACCCTGACCTCGTCCGCGAGGCCGTTCGTAAAGCTGTTCGATCAGCCATATCGAATGAGTGGGGCAAGCGCCCAATCACAAAAGTGCTTGTCAGTCAGGTCAACGTGAAAGCAAACGCCTAACCAAGATAACGCCACACCATTTGCGGTTTCACCAGCAAACCGTATGGTCACGCACCCGCCAATTGCCAAAGGAGTTAAGCCCGCCATGATCGGTCGCCTAAACCATGTTGCCATCGCCGTATCAGACATCGAAAGTGCAACCGCCGTTTATCGCGACACACTCGGTGCCGATGTCACACCTGCGACCGAGGAGCCAGAGCATGGCGTAAAGGTCGTTTTCATCAACCTCCCCAACACCAAGATCGAACTGCTGGAGCCTTTGGGTGAAGATTCGCCAATTGCAAAGTTCTTGGAAAAGAACCCATCAGGCGGCATCCATCACGTTTGCTACGAGGTAGACGATATTATTGCAGCACGTGACCAGATGAAGTCACAAGGTGCCCGCGTCCTTGGTGACGGTGAGCCGAAAATTGGCGCGCACGGCAAACCCGTTCTGTTTTTACACCCAAAAGACTTCTGCGGCACGCTAACAGAGCTGGAACAGGCATGAGCAAGTATAACCAAAATGGCGCCAGCCAAACCGGTGTGGGATCAAACCCATGGGCGTGACGCTGAGCATCGCAGTCTTTTTCATCATCTGGTGGGCCGTCCTGTTTGCGGTACTCCCGATCGGATTGCGCACCCAGGATGAAGACGGTGATGTTGTGCCAGGCACACCCGAAAGTGCGCCGACCAACCCCAATATGTTGCGCATTTTCGCTATGAACACCGTTGTCGCCGCAGTCGTGTTCGCATGCGTCTGGACTTCGATCGAGTTTGGCTACATCACCATCGATACGTTCAACCTGCCCGACTACCTCAGAAATCAATAGGTCTTCGACGCTATCTGCATCGGGTCTCGCGCATCAGCAGGTATTCGGCTATCTCCAAAGGCGGACACCCCACCAACCTGATGTGTTGAGGTGTGTTGACCACACTGCTCAATCACGGGCTTGCCCGTATCGAAGACCCTGTTCAACCATGGGGTTACCCGTGTTGACCACCTGCTCAATCATGGGTTTCCCTGTGTTGACCACCTGCTCAATCACAGGCCTGCCTGTGTTGACCACTAAATGAGCCATACGATCATGAAGCTCTCGCGCTACTTCCTTCCCGTCATGCGGGACACACCCAAAGAAGCTGAGATTGTCTCACATCAGCTCATGCTGCGCGCTGGGATGGTCCGGCAGTCAGCGGCCGGTATCTATTCCTGGCTACCGCTTGGTTTGCGTGTGCTTGACAAGATCGCAGACATCGTGCGCGAAGAACAAAACCGTGCTGGTGCCGTTGAAGTCCTCATGCCGACGATCCAGTCAGCGGATCTGTGGCGCGAAAGCGGACGATATGATGCTTACGGCAAGGAAATGCTGCGCATCACTGACCGCCATGATCGCGATCTGCTTTTTGGTCCAACAGCCGAAGAAGTCATCACGACGATTTTCCGCGACGGGGTGAAGTCCTACAAAGACCTCCCGAAAAATCTCTACAACATCCAGTGGAAGTTCCGAGATGAGATCCGACCCCGTTTCGGCGTGATGCGTGGTCGCGAATTCCTGATGAAGGACGCGTATTCCTTCGATCTGACTGCCGAAGATGCCCGCAAAACCTACCAGCGGATGTTTGCGGCTTATCTTCGGACGTTCGCGCGCCTCGGGTTGAAGTCAATTCCAATGGCCGCTGACACCGGCCCCATCGGTGGCGACCTCAGCCACGAATTCATCATCCTCGCCGAAACGGGCGAAAGCCAGGTCTTCTGCCACGCGGACTTACTGGATGGGGCCATTCCACCAGCCGACACAGACTTTGACGGCGATCTTAACCCAATCTTTGACGCGTGGACTTCGAAATACGCAGCCACTGAAGACATGCACGACGCAGCCAAGTTCGAAGCAGACGTGCCGGAAGACAAGCGCGTTACAGCGCGCGGCATTGAAGTTGGCCACATCTTCTTTTTCGGGGCCAAGTATTCAGAGCCGATGGGCGCTAAAGTTCAAGGGCCAGACGGTCAACTCACAACGGTTCAGATGGGGTCGTACGGTGTCGGTGTTTCGCGCCTGGTGGGCGCGATCATCGAGGCCTGCCACGATGACAACGGGATCAGTTGGCCTGTTCCTGTTGCACCATTTGAAGTCGGCCTGATCAATTTGCGTGTCTCCGATGAGCCAACGACCGAAGCCTGCCTTGACCTATACGGCAAGCTTCAGGCCGCTGGCATTGACGTGCTCTATGACGATACGGATGAACGCGCAGGCGCCAAATTCACGACGATGGATCTCATCGGACTGCCCTACCAACTCACTGTGGGGCCAAAAGGCATCAAAAACGGTGAAGTTGAGCTAAAAGCACGTTGCGGCGGTGAAAAAGAGACGCTTTCTCTTGAAACCGCACTGAACAAAGTCGTCGACTTAGTGACGGCCGGGCGCGTTTTAGGCTAAAGCCCCAGGGTTGAGAGTCGCACGAGCAAGTCCGGCACCGTCACATCGTGGACGGAATTCAGTGGCGACGTGCGAAGCGAAACATCAGCCGCACCCAGGGGACAGTATGGCACGAGCCGAAACCAAGGATACCGGGTTTTTTGCCCCCTTTGAATGGATGCTGGCGCTGCGCTATCTGCGCGCTCGTCGCAAAGAAGGCTTCATCTCTGTAATTGCGGGCTTTTCTTTCATCGGCATCATGCTGGGCGTCGCCACGCTGATTATCGTCATGGCCGTGATGAACGGCTTTCGCGCCGATCTTTTCAACAAAATCCTGGGGCTCAATGGACACGTCATCGTTCACAAGATCGGTGAGCCCTTCACGGATTATGCCGAAGTCTCCAAAGCCATCGAAAAGGTTGATGGCGTGAAGCACGCCCTACCCCTTCTTGAGGGGCAGGTCATGGTCTCGTCCCGCACGCAGGCGCTGGGCGCACTTGTGCGGGGTGTCGAAGAGAGCAGCATCAAGTCACTCAAACTCGTCTCCGATAATGTGAAAGTCGGCACGCTCGATGGTTTCGACGCAAGCCGCGGCATCGCTGTCGGCATGCGCATGGCCAACGAACTTGGCGTCACTTTAGGTGAAGCGATCACGCTCGTTTCACCGAGGGGGGCAACAACGCCATTTGGAACGGCGCCCCGGTCCAAACCCTAT
>JBCBRD010000156.1:0-7591 GCA_039819885.1 Pseudomonadota bacterium | reverse complement strand
TTAAAGGTCGTCACAACCGGCGCACCAAGCTCCTCAGCAAGCGCAATGACCGAATCTCGCACGTCCACAGCACCATGACCGATAACGATCATGGGGCGCTTCGACGAATTGATCATCTCGACGGCCTTTGACACATCATCGTCTGACGGCAAAACCTTCGTGCCACCCATTCGCCCGACGGGCGAAGCAGCCTTTGCATCACTTGGGATCGTTTGCACATCATCAGGAAAGATGAGGTTCGCAACGTCACGCTCGACGATCGCCGTCTTGCAGGCAAGCGACATCAGCTCAGCGTGATTTGATGTTGTCAACACGGGTTGGCAAAACCGGCTGACCGGCTCGAAGGCTGACTTCAGGTCAATATCCTGGAACGCTCCTGGACCAAAAACCTGGGTCTGCACTTGCCCGGTCAACGCAAGAACCGGCGAACGATCGACCTTTGCATCCCACAGCCCAGTGAGGAGATTAGTGGCACCTGGTCCCGCAATGGCAAGACACGCAGCGGGACGTCCGGTTAGCTTGCCATAAGCTGAGGCAGCAAAAGCCGCAGCGCCTTCGTGCCGAATACCAATATACCCGATCTCGCCATCAGCCGCTCGCAACCGGATGGCATCTGCCAGGCCGAGATTGGAGTGTCCAACCATGCCAAACACGCGTTTGATGCCCCAGTTCACCATGGTCTCCGCCATGACATCAGTGACGGTTCGCTCGTGTGTTGGCTCGGCCTCCAGACCGATGAGGACACGCCCATCTCGTATATCGACCGGGTACAGCGTCTGTCCGGTGTCTTCGTGTCCGCCCGGTGGCTTGCCGGTCAGCGGATCGAAATCCCAACCATGCCAAGGGCATCTGATCCAACACTGACCGTCTGTCCCAGTTTCAATCGACCCCTCACCGAGCGGTCCCCCCTGGTGTGGACAGCGATTGTCCATCGCAGCCCACGTCCCGTTGAAATGAGACAAACAGATCGACTGAGTGCGCGGTGTCACAGTCATAACGCGACCATCGGGAAGGTCGTCGACATGACCGACATCGATCCATTCCAAAGTCTGATCGTCCATATCACTACTCCTGCACTACGCTCTCATTACACCCGTCAAAAAGCCCCACTCAAATCCGAGTCTTAGGCATGGGCAGGCCCAACACCACCGAAGGCAACGCCAGACATCGCCGCCATATCGCTCTTCCATGTTGTCAGATCATCGTTCGAAAATTTCGACAAATCATCATGGCCACATGCGCGCGCCATCACCTGCATCAACTCAACAGACGCATCAAAAAAATTTGCCAGTTGCCGCGCTGATTTTTCAACAACAAGTCGGTTCACAAGATGCGGCTTCTGCGTTGCAATCCCAACCGGACAATTGTTGGTGTGACAGGCCCGCATGGCGAGGCAGCCAATCGCCTGCATCGCAGAGTTTGACAGCGCTACAACATCAGCGCCAAGAGCCAGTGCTTTGATGAAATCAGCTGGCTTTCGCAACCCACCTGTGATGATCAAAGTCACATCAGAACGCCCGCAAGCGTCGAGATGTCGTCGCGCTCGTGCCAACGCAGGGATTGTCGGAACCGAGATGTTGTCCCGGAAGATAAGCGGCGCAGCACCCGTACCACCCCCGCGACCGTCCAGAATGATGTAGTCGACCCCAACCTCAAGCGCTGCATCTATATCCTTCTCAATGTGCTGTGCTGAAAGCTTGTAGCCGATCGGAATTCCACCCGTGCGACTGCGCACGTCATCAGCAAAATCTCGGATTTGCGAAACCTCGGTCCATTCAGGAAACCGAGCCGGAGAAACCGCAGCATCACCAGGTTTTAACCCGCGAACTTCGGCGATCCGGCCTTGGACTTTCTCACCGGGCAGGTGTCCGCCCGTTCCCGTTTTAGCGCCCTGCCCACCCTTAAAGTGAAACGCTTGCACGCTTGAGAGTTTGTCCCACGAAAAGCCGAACCGTGCTGAGGCAAGCTCATAGAAGTAGCGGGAATTTGCGGCTTGCTCATCTGGCAGCATGCCCCCTTCGCCGGAGCAAATCCCAGTGCCCGCGATCTCAGCCCCACGCGCCAGCGCCAGCTTCGCAGGTTCAGACAACGCGCCGAAGCTCATATCGGACACCATTAAAGGGATATTCAACCGAAGCGGTTTTTGCGCATTCGGGCCAATGACAACCTCAGTCCTAACCGGGTCATCATCAAGCAATGGCACCTTGTGCAATTGAGCCGTCACCAGTTGGATATCATCCCAACTCGGCAACTGATCGCGTGGCACGCCCATCGAATCCATGACGCCATGATGGCCAGTCTTCGACAGACCCTCGCGCGCATATCTTTGGATCAAGCCATTGTGCGGCTCTTCATCAGTGCCATGGCTTGTATCGGCGTAGAGCCCAAGATAGTCATCCCGCTTGAAGGGTTGCGGATGCGCTTCCGCCCATGCGCCGATCTCATCGGCATCAACGATCACATCGCCATTCTCAATCCAGGCGCTGAACTTTTGAAGCGCTTCGTCATTGCTATATTCGGAGACACCACTATCCAGCCGGTAATCCCAATAGTGGACACCGCAAAAAAGATTGTCGCCCTCGACGTACCCATCAGACATGAGCGCACCACGATGCAGACAGCGCCCATAAAGAACTGACACGTCATCATCATATCTCACAACAACCAAGTCGACTTCACCAACCAGGGCGTAGGTCGGTTCGCGATCCTTAAGTTCGGCAAATTTTGCAATGGTCGTCTTCTGCAAGGCCTCCCCTCCACGGCAATCTGGTTCAGTCCGGCAGCCACCATCGCACGCCAATTGAAGAAGCGCTTTCTTTGATTTCAGATCTTGGAAGGGTTGCGAGCCGGTTATCTTCAGTCCAATTCGTACGAGCGCATAGGTGAGATCCCCGAAAGAGAACGCACTCGCAAAGACATCAAGTCACTATCATGTGACATCAGTTCTATCGGGCGCTGGCGCACTCAACTTGAGTGGCACCAATACAAAAAACGACAACGCAAGCGCTGCCGTTTTCGTAGCTGACATGTTGATCAACGGTGATGCCGAGGCCGGAATTGCACCACCGGCGTGGCGATCAGCCCGACCGATCACCCAGCTCGCGCCACCGATCTTTCAGCGCAACCTCAAGGCCATCGACACCAAAGTCATCAGCATCAACGTCCCCGTATGGCGCCAGCCCCATCGACGAGTACATCGTTGCGAAAGCACCCTGAAGCTCGGCATAGGCAATGTCGCGTTTCACTTCCGCCACCAACCCATTCATTTCTTCGCGGATTGCAGTCTGCTCGCTCACCTTCCCAGCAGCCAAGGCCGATCTAATCTGATGAACAATACGTGCCTGCACATCATGGAAGTGCTGTGCCGAACGGTACTTGCGACGTGCGTGGATCAAACGTGCACGGCTCACGTGCACTTGGGTCATAACCGCCATTGTGACGGCGAGCGCGCGTTGGCCTAACAGATCATCCTTGGCATCAACCTCTGCACGCCGGGCAGGATAAGAGAAAACCTTCATAAGGTTCCAACTTGCCTGCGCACCCCAGGCAACCCAGTGGTTGTTGAAGAGATATTGGTTACTGTTCCAATTGGGCGTTGCAGAGAACGAAACACCGGGCAGCATTTCAACGATCGCAGCCTCAGCTTCGTGCTGGTTGATACGCTCATGGTAGGCCACCTCACGAAGCTCGGAGCGGTTGACGAGCGCAGTGCCCACCATCTCAGATGGACTCATACCAACAAGCCGAGGCTGTACCATTCGGTTGGGAACACGGACACGAAACTTCGCCCCCGGGTCCACATTCATCAGTGCAGCCAATTGCGCTTTGGCCGTACTAAGATCACCATTCAAACGCCTGATTTCACGTTGGATTTCAACAAGCTCACGTTCATAGGTCAAGGCGGTGAGCGGGGATGCATCACCCTTAGAAGCAAGCTCTTGCGTATCACGCATCGCACGAGTGACACGGCCCTCAAGCCGGCCGAGCCGGTGCAAAAGCCGCGTCGCCGTAACTGCACGCCAATAGGCCGTGCGAACATCTTCAACGATCCGATTAACGACACGGCGGCGGTTTTCTTCGGCAATCAACACCTTGTCAGCCGCTTGCCGAGCACGAATGTAGGACAGACCGAAATCTAGAATGTGCCAGCTAAACCTTAAGTCAGCCGATCGCACATCACGATCGGAAGACGATGAGGAAGTCAGCGATTCACTGCCAACCGTACGGTCATCGAGGATGCGAACACTACTGCCACCGGAGTAGTTGTTGCGATCATCAAAACCGAAGCTGGAAGCCAGCTCTGGCAACTTGGAGTAGTGCGCTACGCGCAACTCGCGGTCGCGAAGCTGCACCTCCATAACCTCAACTTGCTTGTCGAGGTTATATTTCAAGGCGCGAGCCATAGCCTCGTAAAGATCGACCGGACCACTCAATGGCTCTTGATCTAGACTGACGCGCTCGTGTTTGTCCTGCGCGTAAGCAACAAGCTGGCCGTCATCAAGTGGCTTCGGAATGACCGCACACCCTGTCAAGGCAATGCAAAGTATAGGAAAACCCAGTGTAAAGCGCATGTGTCCCCGCCGTTCTATTCAATAAACGCAGCACACAGATGCCTTCACACCATACAAACAGAACCAAATCCGCCACCTCGCGGAACAACTTAAAATTACATATTAATCACTAAAGCAACTTAAAGATGCAAAAAACATCGAGCGAATTTAGAACGAATGCGTTTCACAGGCCATCCACGGAGAACCAATGTGTCGCTTCGCCAGCACTCCAACAATCACGCGCACCTTAAGTCTGCGGTCTTCTTGACTGCACTAATCATAGCCCCGTCATCACTTCGGGCCGGTACTCAACACTCGGAATTTATCACCTACCCCGCATTCAAAAGTGGCCGCGGGGTTGTCGAGTACGTTCACGACAAGGGCTTGACCCTTGAGTTTGTCATCCGTTGCCCAGACGGCGCTGGCATTCTAACGACGGTCAAACATGAACGCACATACTGCGGACCCACACACACATGCACGGCCAGCTTCAGTGATGCCGTCCAATCTCTTTGCCGTTAAATGCAAACCGCACAATCGATAATCGGAAAAGTGGGCGATTCCGTCGAGTCATGAAAAACGGGGAGCTTGACGCAGCACGGCAACAAACAAGAACTGTTGCGCCGCGCTAAAAAAAACGGCGACCACACGATGGCCGCCGCGAATAAGATGAAATGGCACGGCAAAAACCCAATGGGTGGGCCCGCGAACACAAACCTAGAAGCAGTATTCGCGACACTCAATGTCCACTGCCAAAGGTGGGAACAACAAGCGCAAAAAGTTAGCGAACAGCCCGCAGCGTCATCGTCTCCACAGCAAGAGAAACATTCAACCCCGAACCACCTTTTAGGCTGAGGGGTTGCAGCGAAATTGTCTGGTTGGACCCGCCTACCAAGACTTTGGCTCCACCGCCAACGCCAACCGCCGCTTCGGCACCAACGCCTGAGTAAGACCCAGAAAGCGCACCAGATTGCAGGTCGTTGGACGCAGCAAGCACGGTCCAGACAATCACACCACCGCCCGTGACGCCGAGATCCAAACCGATTTTAGAAATCTCGCCAACGTACCGATCGCGTTGACCACCGGTGCCGGCAAAGTCGCAGTTCAGCCGCTTGGTCGAGCCAACAATAAAGCTCCCGCCTCCAGCCACATTGCAGGTCAGCGTCCCTGCCTCCAACACAGCCGATTGGGCAGATGCCGGCAGAACGCCTAGTGGCAAACCAAGTGAGAGGATGCAGCCGCAGGCAAAAGCCGTGAGTCGTTTCATAAACACCATTCCTCAGAATTGGACCCAATGCACCGACGCAAGGCAAAGACCAAGTGTATCAGGTATTTAGCCGTTCAGACATCATCAGTCGCAGTTGCGTGACACATGCGGTCCACGTAGGCCGAACTGCATTGTCGCAGATCAATATACGTTGTTCATTTGCCGAGCGACACTTGTTTTGCAGTTGGGCGCCATTTGAATTCCAACAACAAGGTTTGTTGCAGGACTGGGTTGAAATTGTCGTCAGACAAGACAGTCAGGATCAGCCCGCCATCCGGGTCTCGCCGAACGGCCAACGCCTCCATGTTGTCGATTGTCTGCGAAAGGTCTGACTCGATCAGCACATCTCCATCGATCAGTGCACCAGGTCGGACAGCGTTTGCGCGAACATGCCGAATGCGAAAGCGTATCCCCTCCAGCCAGCGGAATCGTCGTTCCAGAAGCAACAGCCCACCGTCCGGTAGCGCAGCAACATCAGTAATGTCGTGACCGCCTAAGTCACGGATCGAAAAACGCTGTGGCTTCCCACGCACCCAGATCCAGCCACTATGATGCCCCTGCTTATTGTGTCGTCGCTCAGCGATTGCGACAAGCGAACCACGATGGGGGCCACCTTTGAGAATTGAAATGGCTTCAAAGCCTTTGCCCCTCAAAATCGAAGGGTCAGGTTTGCGCGGGGTGATGTAAGAACGAGGCTTGGACAGCCCCGCTTTCGAAATTCGAAAACGCCCGATCCGATGGTTCTGCTCGAAAGCAATCAAGAGCTTGCCACGTCCAATCGAACCACTAACCAGCGCGACCGCCTCTGCATCACGGTCCCGACCTCGACGAAGAGGCTTCCCATTCAGCGCAAGCAGCGGACCCATCCGCGCACTGGAAATACCAACGGGCCTTAGTCCTTTTCGATCAATGGTGCCCGTCAACCAAGTCCCAGCATCGGAGACGGCGACGAATTTCTTTCCATCCGGGTCAATAGCCAAACCAGACAGTCCACCAAACGAGCGGTTGGCCGACGTGAGCCGAACACCACCGATCCACTCAAGCGCACCAAATTTTGTGCGTCCGAAGCTAACCTTATCGAATCCAGAAATTGATTGCGCTTGGATCGCAATGGATTGCGTTTTGAGACGGGCAGGATTGGGCTTTACATCAGCAATCGCGAAGCTGGAAGCAATGACACCTGTAACGACTGCGGAAATGAAGAACCGTCGGCGCATCAGGCGCTTCGTATAGCGAACAAGTCTATTCAATGCTCTGCTGAACCTCGCGCCTCGTAACCCAATGCAATCTAGGAAAAACAGCACTCAACGCTAACTGATTATCAAACACGCGATTACGGAGAGCATGTGACTCCGAGATATGCAAAAGCACGATTACCGAGCAGCGTGGGGCCCGGATGTCCGGCGCGCAACTCTTGAAAGTCCACCCTCCGGTTTCCCGCCATCCTCAAACAGCCCTACCAATTGATCCGTCATCGCCCCAGCAAGTTCGCTTGGATCCGTAATCGTGACCGCACGCCGATAGTAACGCGTCACATCGTGACCAATACCGATCGCAATCAGCTCGACCGGGCTCTTTGTTTCGATCTCTTCGATGACCTGCCGCAAATGATGTTCCAGATACTGTCCGGAGTTTACAGACAGCGTTGAATCGTCAACCGGCGCACCATCCGAAATCATCATCAGAATGCGGCGTTGCTCTGGTCGACTCATCAGCCGGTTATGTGCCCAGGCCAACGCTTCGCCATCAATGTTTTCCTTCAAGAGCCCTTCCC
>JBCBRD010000155.1:0-7633 GCA_039819885.1 Pseudomonadota bacterium | reverse complement strand
GATGTCCCGCGGTGAAGCCAAGCGGACTATTACGTTGAAGGATCACCGCGCGGCGACCGCAGGCATCGAATGCCGGAAGGACAAGTCGGTGATTGATGAGAGCCCTGCGGCTTACAAAGACATCTCATCGGTCATTGCCGCCCAGACGGACCTGATTGAGGTTGTCCATACGCTTAAGCAGGTCGTGAACGTGAAGGGTTAGGTAGCCCTTTCGTCCACGACGTCATTAATCGAGTGGCCAAAGGTTATTAATCGGGAAGGTATGTGCTTCGAAGGGTGGCGCGGTCACGTCGTCACCGGCTTTGAATGTCGCGGCGATCAGCCACTTGCCATGTGTGCGTTCGAACACTTCAAGCGTTCGGGCATCGGGGTCGACATACCAGCAGTACCCGACCTCGAATTGTGCATAGATCTCAAGTTTGTCCGTGCGATCGACGCGCTGCGTGGATGGGGACAAGACTTCGCAGATCCAGTCAGGCGGTGTCTCGATGTAGGCCGTATCTGGGATCTCAGCCAACCGGCCCCGTTTCCAGCCGGCTAGGTCAGGGACTATGACGTGTTCGCCCAAATGCAGCTCAGGCTCGACCATAAAGACCCAACCACCGGGACCACCTCGGTTACGCTGGAATGGACCCGTGACCTCATAGCCCAAAGCGTTTGATGCCAATGCGTGACGCGGAGCTGGCCGCGGGTGTGCATAAAGAGCGCCGAACAGGATCTGGCCGACCATGTTTTCCGGAAGCGCTTTGATATCAGCGTAAGTGGCAGGCGCTGGTTTTGTTAGTGTCATAACCTCACCTGTTTCCCTAGCTCGATGCGTCCTCGGCGGCTTCGCGGGCGGCGTTTTGTTTTTCAATACGCTGGACAGCCAAAATCGAGGCTTCGTACAAAAGCACTGTGGGCATGGCCATGATAATCAACGAAATCGCATCGGGAGGTGTGAGGACAGCGCAAATGGTTGTGATGCCTACGATGGCGTAGGGGCGACCTTTGCGCAGTGTGTCAGCACCGATCATGCCCGCGCGCGCCATGAGCGTTAGAACCACTGGCAACTGAAAGACGATTCCAAAACCAAAGATGAGTGTGGTGATCAGTGACAGATACTCATTCACCTTCGGCAGAAGTTCGGTAGGCGCCCAGCTGTCTGATGTGTTCAGCGACAATCCAATCGAGAGCTGGATCAGGATTGGCATCGCTAGAAAATAGACGATCGCGGCGCCAAGCACGAAGAAGACCGGCGTGGCCATGAGGTATGGGATGAAGGCGCGTCGCTCGTTTTTGTATAAACCGGGGGCTACGAACATATAGACTTGTGCCGCGACGACCGGGAACGACAGGAATGCTGCCCCAAACATCGACAGCTTGATGTGGGTGTAGAGTTGTTCCAGGAAGTGTGTGGCGATGAGTTTGACTTGCTGCTCACCGGATGCCCACACGTACGGCAACACGAGCAGATTGTAGATTTCCTGGGCGAAAGCGAAGCAGAATACGAACATCACGCCGAATGCGATGAGCGCGTAGATCAGCCGCTGGCGCAGCTCGATTAGGTGCTCCATTAGCGGTGCCTGGCTGTCTTCCAAGCTTTCAGAGCTAACGTTTGCGGGATCTTGTACAGCCATTACGCGTTCGTTTTCTCAACGTTGGCGGGGGCGGTTTCTGGATCGGTCCCGGAGGCCGCATCGACCGAAGGCGGGGTGAGCGCTCCTGCAAGATCTTCTGCTGTCTCCAACGCTAGCGGATCACGTGATGTTCCCGCATCTGGATCGGTTGTTTCGTTGTTACCATTTGCGCTCGACATTTTGGTCGCACTGGTGCCGTTGGCCGACGACGGCTTGTTATCGGCCTTGATGGCATTCTGGGCTTCGATGACGTCGCTTTCGATGTCGCGCGTTGCATCGCGCACGGTCTTCTCGACGTCGGTCTTCAAGCCGGAGACGTCTTTGCGCAACTGATCAAGCTCGGTTTCGCGAAGTGCCTCATCGAAATGCTGGCGGAACTCGCCCGCCTGCTTCTTGATCGCCCCGACATACTTCCCCACCGTGCGTAGAAAAACCGGAAGATCCTTCGGGCCGACCGCCAGAAGGACCACAATCCCGATGATCAACAGTTCGCTGGTGCCGATATCGAACATGCGGGGTGTGTTTGCTCCGATTGCTCAGGTGAGTTGCGTGCTGAAGGTTGTTCCTTCCGCCGACGCTGCCTTTGCTGACTTCGTCGGCGTCATTTGACCAACCCACATTCCGCGGCTGCATCGACCGCTATTCAGATGTGGTTGCCCTTACCTAAGAAGACCTCAGCTTACGCGCGAGCCGTCACTCGCTTTTTCAGCTGTTGCCGCGGGGGCGTGATCGATTGTTTTGGTTGCTGGCGCATCTTCCGCTGGCTTCGCTGGCTCATCGTCAGCGATGCCTTGTTTGAAGCTCTTGATGCCTTTTGCAACGTCGCCCATCAGCTCTGAGATTTTGCCGCGCCCGAACAACAAAACGAGCAGCAAGACAATGATCAGGATCTGCCAAACACCTGGATACACTAGAATTCTCCACTTGGGCCTGTCGGCCGTCCGATTGTTGAAAGACAAGGGATCTCAGCCGTTATCAAACAACTCGGCCAATCCCCAACACTATCGCAGAAAGTCTATGTCGCGGCAAGCGAACGGACACCGACATGATGACCTGCTTTAACGTTACCGCCTTGTAATCAAAGCGTTTCTGCAGCATTTGCCGGGAATACGAGAACACGATTGGTGTCAATTTCGACAATCACGTCGCTTCCCTTGATCAAATGAGGCGCTTCCGCGACGCGAACAGACATGGGTTCGTCGAAACCTTGGACGCCGACTTCAATGTTTGCCACATCGCCTAAGAACTTCACGTCAAGGATCCTGCCGAGCAGTTGTGGGCCAGTAGTTGCGTTGCCAACGTTGCCGGGAGGGTGGAGAGCAATGCCTCGCTCGCGGACTCCTAAGACGGCTTCTTCCCCATCATTGACGCCATCGATTGAGAAACGACCGATGGGTGTATCGATTTCACCGCCTTCGACTTTGAAGGTGATCTCGTTGATTTCCGAGAACATGCGCGCGACGAAGAGCGCTGCAGGATGATGGTAGAGTTCTTCGGCCTTGCCGACCTGCATGAGCCGTCCCCGGTGCATTACCGCGATCCGGTCCCCCAAGCGCATGGCCTCCTCTGGGTGGTGGGTGACGATGATGCAGGTTGCTCTTGTTTCCTTGAGCAATTTCAATGTTTCTTCCTGCATGGCATCGCGGAGTTGCACATCCAGACCGGAAAACGGCTCATCCATCAGCATTACAGATGGCCGCGGAACAATCGCGCGGGCCAATGCCACGCGTTGTTGCTGACCACCAGAGAGTGTGTGCGGGTAGGTGTTTGCAAAATCCTGCATACCGACCCGCGTCAGCACGGCCAACGCTTCGTGCCGAGCCTCCTGATACGGCGAAGCCTGTAGTCCGAAGGTGATGTTGTCCAGGATCGTTAGATGAGGGAACAGCGCGAAGTCCTGAAACATTAGGCCAACGCTGCGGTTCTCTGGTTCGACGAATGTGTTTGGTCCTGCAACCACACGGTCATTGATCAGCATGCGACCACTTGTTGGGCGTTCAATCCCGGAGGCTATTCGCAAAAGCGTTGTTTTCCCACACCCCGACGGCCCAAGCAGACAAACGACTTCGCCCGGCTCGACCGTTAAGGTCACGCCGTTGAGCGCGGTGATGTCGCCGAATGTGCGGCCGATATTCTCAAAGTGGACGCGGGCTGCGAACGTGGCGCGTGCGCGACCGGCTGGTTCACGGGCTTCAAGGACCGCGCCGGGTTCGCCTTCGTCGGTGAGCTGCTCGATTATCCAGTGCCGTAAGCGCACGTTGGGCGGTTCGCTTTTTCTTGGTGAAGTGACCGGGTCGGCGTTAGCCTGTGGATTGACGCTTGGGGCGCGCAACCGGGTCCAATCGGTGTCATACTATCGGAATTCGGTCAACTTTCCGGTTTGTCAGCCTGAGCCTCTGCCGCGCGGGTTGGCTCGTCGTCCTCGTCCGGCTCGTGCTTAAGGTCAGCAGCATCTTGGAAAAGATCTTCATCCACGATGTCATCGTCTTCTAGGGGCAGCTCGTCGGGAAGTAGGTCGGCGACATCGGTTGGTTGAGGCATATCGAAGTTGGCCGGCATGGTGGGATCTAGAAGGCCTGAGCCTTTTAACTCCATCAGCCCCGGCAGATCACGGATGGTGTCGAGACCAAAATGCTCCAAGAATGTGTCTGTGGTCCCGTAGGTAACTGGGCGGCCCGGTGCGCGCCTGCGGCCTCGCATACGGACCCAGTTCGTTTCGAGAAGAATGTCCAGCGTGCCAGACGAGGTGGAAACGCCGCGGACCTCTTCGATTTCCGCGCGCGTAACCGGTTGGTGGTAAGCGATGATCGACAACGTTTCGAGGGCGGCTTTTGATAGTCGGCGCTCGTCATGGACTTCGCGGTGAAGGAGGTGGCCGAGGTCATCGGCTGTACGAAACATCCAACGGCCTGCAACTTTCTTCAGATGAATTCCCCGCCCGGAATATTGTTCCTGCAGCCTGGCAAGAAGTGCTGAGATGTCGACGCCTTCGGGCAGGTGTGCTGCAATTTTTCCTTCATGCATTGAAGCTGGGCTGGCGAACAGGACCGCCTCAATGACCCGCAGGTGGTGCTCGTCTTGAGCTGCTTGTGGCGTATTGAGTGCCCTCGCCAGCTCCTCGGCCATCTCCCGGGGGCTGCCTGCCTTCACCGTGAGAGTTGTCGGATCGGCCTCTGTTGTCTCTGTCTCAGGACTGACGGTCGAAGGGTCGCCTGACTTTTCGACGCTTGCACCATCCGAACTGACGAGTTTCAAGAAAGCAGGATGCTGCGCGTTTTGAGGCTGCACCTCCGGATCATCTGGCGTGTTAGTCATGAGGGATCAACCGGTTCGGTGTCTGCTGAGACATTGTCTGATGTGGTGTCACGGCGGCGCATGTAGAGCGGTTTGAATGCACCGTCTTGCCGCAGCTCTAAGTTGCCATCCCGGGCCATCTCCAAGCTTGCCCCAAAGGATGACGCGCGGACTGTCTTAAGGTCTTCGGGTGTCGCCAGATAGTGTTCCAGAAATGAATCAAGGGCGACCCAATCGGTTAGCGTCAGGCCGACGAGGTCTTCTAGACGATCGCGCGCCTGCTTGATCGACCAGACTTTGCGCCTTGCAACGCTGTGCCGAACACGGGCACTGACCTGTTTTTGTCGCTGGCGGGAATAGGCTTGGAGGAGGTCAATCAGATCTGCGTCGTATTTAACGGTTGTCTTGACCTCGACGGTTTCGCGCCAACCGCGTCCAAAGACCTCGCGGTTCATACGCGGCAGGGCCATCAACTCGGCAGATCTGGCACGCATGGCCTCCAGCCGCATCAGGCGAAAACTCAAACGCCTTGCCAAGTCCTCGGCTGAAAACTCCTCACGCGGTTCGTCTTCCTTTGGCAGAAGGAGCCGCGATTTGAGAAAGGCCAACCATGCGGCCATAACCAGATAGTCGGCGGCCAGTTCCAATTGCAGTCGCTTCGCATCGGTTATGAAAGCCAGGTACTGCTCGACAAGCGCCAGGATTGAAATGTTTGCCAGATCGAGCTTTTGCGTTCGCGCTAAGGCTAACAGGACATCGAGAGGGCCCTCGTAGCCCTCAATGTCGACGGATAGTCGTGGCTCGCAACCGTCGTCTGCCCTCGTGGCTTCATGCCGAACGGGTGTTGTCCAGTCATCGTCTCGTGAGGCGCTATCTGGCGCCTCAGTTGTTGATGATGGTTTGTCTTTGCTCACGTGTTCTGCAGCCCTTTGGCAAAGGATCATGTTGCAGCCACACTGCAATGAGTCCGCATACCATTCAAGTTTTCGCCGTTCTCAAGCTTTACAACGCCACCAGAGTTGGCGTTCCCTCCCGGCCGTTCAACATCAGGCTGTGGGGTCCAGCCTGCTCAATTGTTCGGATGTGACATGCGTTCCGGCCAGCACTTTGGCTAAGCATTCCATGGCGGCATTCTGGTCGAAACCTGCGATTTTCTTGGTTGTCCCAAAGGCTGTTTTGAACCTTGCAACGCTGACGCCACTCATAGGCCCACAGACCTCCGCAACCGCCTCCATTTCATGTAGTTTGCCGTTGCAGTGAAGTGCAATGTCGCAGCCGGCTGATAACGCAGACGCCGCGCGCTCGGGAAGCGTGCCTCTTAGGGCCTTCATGGACAGATCATCGGTCATCAATAGACCATCGAAGCCGATCTCACCTCGGACAACATCGCAGATTATGGTCGCCGAGATTGTTGCTGGCGCATGGCTGTCGATGGCGCTGTAGACCACATGGGCTGTCATCGCTGCGGGCCAAGCATTGAGCGCGTTGAATGGTGCAAAATCTGTTTTGGAGAGCGCTTCGTGCGGAGCGTCCACCACCGGAAGTGCATGGTGGCTGTCGCACCGTGCACGCCCATGTCCGGGGATGTGTTTTAACACTGGTAACACGCCGCCAGCCGAAAGGCCGGATGCCACCGCTCCTGCTAGGGTGACAACGGCATCGATCTCATTTCCGTAGGCGCGGTCACCGACAATATCATGAGCGCCGGGGAACCGGAGATCTGCAACAGGCGCGCAATTGGTATTGATCCCAATCTCACGTAGATCGTGTGCCGTCAGGCGGGCAATCAACTTCGCTACATCGCAAGCGAGCCCGGGGTTGTCTTGGTAGGTCTCTCCGTGACGAGCTGCGGCTGGAAGCAGCCTGCCCGCTGGCGGGCGGAGACGTTGGACGCGACCGCCTTCTTCATCGACGAGGATCAAGCAATCCGCCCCGATTGCAGATCGCACGTCTTCTGTGAGACGTTTGACTTGCGCTCGTGTTTCGATGTTGCGGCGAAATAAGATCACACCGGCTGGCTGGGTCGCGGTCAGGAAGCGTTGCTCCGACGAACGCAAGGATGTTCCAGCCAGACCGACGATTAAGCTGCGTGGCATGATTTAGCCTCGACGCAGAAAGTTACTGGTGATGGGGGCTTCAACGCGCAGGGCCGATCCACGTTTGCATGGTGGCCCAAGCTCAGTATGCCGTGACCCAGCATCCAGAGTATCCGGCTTGTTTCAAGCTGCTGCAGAGCCCGGCTGCATTCTCGCGAGAGCCAGGAGGGCCGATCATCAAGCGGTGATATTTGCCACGCGATCCTAGGTTGGCCTCGCGCACGTCAGGCGTCTTTCCGTTGAGAACGGTTCCGTAGTTCTGCTGGATATCGGCAAAGCGCGCGAGTGCTTCCATTCGGCTTGAAGCCGACACAGGCACAGATGCTAGGACGACCACGTATCCGGGTGAGCCTCCTGTTGCGGCGGTTCTCACCGGTGCTGCGCTTTGCGTTGCTCTTGGCGTCGCGCCCACCGCCGAGGGTGCGGACCGCACATTTGAAACAGCAACGCGATTAAGTGCCGACTGCGGAACCGAGCCCTTCCGATCAGGTGCGACGACAGTAACCGGGCGACCCGTAATCGGGTTAATCACACGTGTTCCACTGGTCGCGCGCGATGAGGTTACGGGCGGCGTCTGGGCAGATGTTGTTGCTGCACTTGCCGCATTAAACGTGTTGACCCCCG
>JBCBRD010000154.1:0-7668 GCA_039819885.1 Pseudomonadota bacterium | reverse complement strand
GGTTGAAGATCCATCCATTTTGGGTCAGGCAATTCAAGCGGTCGCTCGGCGTCCTAGCGGTGGCAGATTGCGTAGCTCAGGCAACGTATCGAAAATGGTTGGTTCAGCTGCCTTTTGAGTTCGTTTGATCTGCCAATCCACGACCGCCTGAATTGCCTGACCCAAAATGGATGGATCTTCAGCCACTTTGTCTTTTTCCAGATAGTCGGCGCACCCGGCCCCAATCAGCGCACTACGGCGCTTGTTCATACACGAACTGCTGACAACGATGATCCGCCCCCGCATCGAGAGCTTCGACAAGAACTGCAGGGTGTCCAGTGCGTTGAGGTGTCCGATGTAGTCATCGAGAATAATGCAAGCAGGTCGCTCGTGCAGGATCGGTCCATAGCTGTCCTCAAGGACACCGAACGTTTTGGTACGCACGTCAGGATGGCAAGCAGTGATGGCACGCTCGATCATGTCTCGATCGCGCCGGTCGTCATCAATGATGAAAATCGGTTTCGAAAGTCCCATCACGCCCACGCCATTGAAGCCACGACACCAGAATAAAAAGTTTCGGCAACGTTTGCTGAAATTGTTTCTAGATGCGTTGCCAAAACATTGACGCATGTCCCACCGTCTCAATGGGGCGAAGGCCTGCACCGCACAGCGATAGGAATAGCACTATTCTCAAGGACTGGCCTTTGCAATCCGCTTATCGAGCTCATCAATCATAAAGCGGATGGAACGTCGGCGATCTTCAGCAACAAGCACACCAGGGGTGTTGAGAAGAAAGTTAAACGCATCAATCGCGCGCTGAATACGCTTAACGTAGGCCTGTGGGCCGATTTCATCTTTGACGGCGTCTGCAGCAAAGACCTCACACGTCGCGAAAACGTTATGGGCACGCCAGACGGCTCTCGGGCTGCGCCGCGCTTCATCCGCCAGCTTGGCGCATTCCTCAAACTTTCCATCAACGGCAGCGTATCGAGCCGCCAGAAGCGCGTCTGGCTTAGAAGGCTTTGCACCGGTCTCTGGTCCCGGTTTCGCCTGCTCTACCGGGTTCGCTGTCGTCTCTGCAGCCAGCGCTCCACCAGACAAGACCGCCACTGCTCCGGCAGCAAGAGCCGCAGACCGCCAGTTTGAAAGCCACCGAAACATAGGCATCTCCCTTTTATTTTCTGTTTTTGTTAGCGCTTTAACGGTCAGCAAAGCCGGTTGGTTTTGTGTTCGGGCCCAACGCCCGTGCAATATGACGGCAATACAACCCGCCGACAGCAAACGCTCGGAGTGTCTTCGCGCGGGCAAAGAGCCATGCTAAACGACCAGTTGTGAGAGCTTGGGTCGGTTCAAGACCCATCGCAAAACGACCCTGGCATTTGTGTTGCGGATCAAGAAAACATGGCGATTCAGTTCAAAGACCTCTGGCGCGGACACCCCATCAACGAGTCAATCCAAGCGCCTTGTATTGCCTCTGAAGAGTTCAAAAACCTTGAGGGCAGGATCGTCAGCAAGGGGTATCCGGTTTTTGCAAACCAATGCGCAATCCGACTGGGTGTGGCGCTTCGGCGTGCAGGTGTGAAGCCTGAACAGCTCGGCCGCGTCACGCATTGCTATCATCATCCGCGCGAAGACATGCACTACATCAACGCCTCCCAACTCGCATTTGCGATTGATCGGGCGAACATCCCGGGTCTGAAGCCGGTTGAAAAGATCAAGGCTGAAGCTGTCGCCGATTACTATCCAACGCTATTCGGGCGCACGGGCATCATCTTCATCAAGGACTACTGGCACCGATCGACTGATGCCACCGGCAGTCCGACGGGCGACCACATAGATGTGTGGAATGGATATCGCTCCAGCGCGAAATGGCTGATGGAATGGTTTTTCTGGGTTGGCTACTACGCCAACTATGCTGAGGCTGGCGAAATTTGGTTCTGGGAAGTCGAGTAGCCATGACATTTCAGCGCAAGAGCCGCCTGAGTTCTTCAACAGCCTGATCGTTTTCCAAGGGGCAGCAAACAATGCGATATCTCATAGGCATGGTCTTCGCCGCAGGGGGCGCGCTCGCCATGAGCTTGTTGGTGTCCAACACAGGCGCATCCTGGGTCGCGCGGCAGTTCACGTTCGAAAGCCCGGACCAAGTCTCTGATGTTCACAGCGCAGTGTTCATGGGGCTTAATGTGGTAGGGCTGATCGTTGGTTGGGCGGTTGGATTTGGGATCGGCAAAGCAATCGAACGTCCCGATGCAGACGACCCCGACCTTTAAGCCCGAACCGTTGTAGGCCTTGACGGTAAGCCACCGGGGCGGCCAAGTACGATCCATGTCAACAAAACTATTCCTCTTAGCCGCCAGTGGTGGTGCAATCGGTGCTGGTGCACGCTACCTTGTGGGCGTTGCAACCTTGCGCGTTGCCGGGCCTGCAGCCGCTTTCCCATGGGCGACTTTCACCGTGAATGTTGTGGGCTCATTTGCTATGGGCATGCTTATCGAGCTCATCGCTCAACGGTATTCGGCAAGCCAGGAACTTCGAACATTCCTCGCGACCGGCGTGCTGGGTGGCTTCACGACATTCTCAGCATTTTCGCTGGATGTCGTGACCCTGATGGAGCGCAAGGCCAATGGTATGGCTGCGGTCTACGTGGCCAGTTCCGTTGCCCTATCAATTCTGGCGCTGTTTGCGGGGTTGCATCTCGCCCGCCAGTTTCTTTCATGAGCGGGGCCTCCCATGACCAAAGATGAACTCGTGCCTGCAGAGGCCAAAGCGAACGCGCGCCAGGTGCAAGCTTTGGATGTACAAGAGAGCGAGAGTGGGATCCGATTGGACAGATGGTTCAAGATCCACTTCCCGGACCTCACCTACGGCCGTCTTCAAAAACTATTGCGTTCTGGACAGGTTCGCATCGACGGAAAGCGCGCAGCTGCCAACGCCAGGTTGGAACAAGGGGCCAAAATTCGCGTCCCGCACTCTGCGCGCGTCCCCGCCGAAAACGCCCCATCGGTGAAACCACGTCCAGGCGTATCAAAGGCCGATCGCACATTCATTGAGAACATGATCCTCCATGAGGACGACTACATTCTCGTCCTGAACAAACCCTTCGGATTGGCTGTCCAGGGTGGTAGCGGAACGACGCGTCATATAGATGGGCTACTTGAAGGCATGTCGGACCGTTTTGGTGATCGCCCACGCCTTGTCCATCGCCTGGACCGTGATACGACAGGTGTTTTGCTCGTTGCTAAAAGTCGTGATGCCGCCGCAAAACTCGGTCGCATCTTTCAAACGCGCTCGGCACAAAAAACCTATTGGGCCCTCGTCAACGGCGTTCCAAAACCTGCACAAGGCAAGATCGAGGCCGCACTTGTGAAAGACGCCGGCCCCGATGGTGATCGGGTCCGCAAGGCGGTGGCCGGTGAACAGGAAAAGGCGCAACACGCAACCACAAGCTACAATGTGATTGACCGGGTTGGTCAGAAAGCAGCTTGGGTCTCGCTCAAACCCGTCACTGGTCGTCAGCACCAATTGCGGGCCCACATGCATGTGATCGGGTGTCCCATTGTCGGCGACAACAAGTATCTCGGTCACAAGAACCTGCCTGCAGAAAATATTGAACCGGTCCTGCACCTCCACGCACGTCGTCTGCGCTTGCCTCATCCATTCATGAAAGACCCCATCGACATCACCGCACCTATGCCGGAGCACATGCGCAAGACCTGGGCGCTTTTGGGTTTGGATGAGAACCGCTTTGATGCCCGTGGCGAAGCGTGATGGAGCCTGTAGCAAAACGTAATGGTAAGAGTGATCGGGAATGAAACTCGTCATTTTTGACTGCGACGGCACGTTGGCCGATAGCCAACACGCGATTGTCACCGCCATGACCCAGGCGTTTGAGCGTCACAACCGGGAAGCACCATTGCGGAACGACGTGCTGTCCGTGGTGGGGCTATCCTTGCACATTGCGATTTCCGATTTGCTTCCCGACGGAACGTCGGATCGAGATATCGACGACCTCGCCCAATCCTACAAAAACGCATTCCACGACCTTCGGCGCGACCCAACGTTCCATGAACCACTTTATCCAGGGATCAAGAACCTGATCGAAGATCTGGGCGCGCAAGACGACGTGTTGCTCGGTGTGGCCACTGGAAAGTCAGACCGGGGCTTGCACACGCTCTTGGATCGTGAGGGCGTGCGTGACCACTTCGCGACGCTGCAGACGGCTGATCACCATCCTTCAAAACCCGACCCCGCAATGATCCAAGCTGCTCTAAACGAAACCGGAGTTGATGCAAAAAACGCGATCATGATCGGCGATACGACCTTCGACGTCCTTATGGCACGGGCTGCCTCCGTATATGCACTGGGAGTAGATTGGGGTTACCATCCAGCATCAGACCTGATTGCTGCTGGCGCCCCGCGCGTTGCCACATCGGCTGATGAGATCGCCACAATTACACGCGATGTCTTCGCAGTCCCGGTGCGAAATAATTGAAACGAGAGCCCCAACAAACTTGAAGACGTGATGACATCTAAAACGGATAGCGAAGCTTCAAAGACACCGCCACGCGTGACGAGTTCACAAGATGAACCTGTGCGCTTGAAGCGCTTTTATAAGATCGTGAGTGTTCAGGCGGTGAGTGTCGATGGACCGGGTCCTGGTCACCACGCAATCCACCTTGACGACCGACCGATCAAAACACCTGGCCGGAACAAACTCGCGCTGCCAACCGCCGCGCTGGCAGCAGCAATCGGCGAAGAATGGTCAGCACAAGGCGAATTCGTCGAGCCCCAATCGATGCCGCTCACGAAGCTGTCCAACACAATCATCGACGGGATACTTGTCGACCCGGATGCCATCCGCAAAGACCTCGCAGCTTTCGCCAATCAGGATTTAATCTGCTATCGCGCCGACCGTCCAGACGAACTGGTCGAGATGCAGGCCAAGGCCTGGGACCCTTTTGTGAAATGGGCCCAGGGGACGTTCAAGGCACGTCCGGTTTTAACCGCTGGGATCATGCCCGTTGAACAGTCAGTAGACTACCAACACGGCGCTCAGGCTCATATCGCAAAGCTCGAACCTTGGGCGCTGGGTCCGATCCATGTCATGACAACACTGGTTGGCTCAGCAGTAATGGCGCTGGCTCACGCGGATGGGACGTGGACGGCAGAAGACGTTTGGAAAGCCGCACATGTTGACGAGGATTGGCAGGCCGAAAATTGGGGGCATGATGCCGAGGCCGCCGAACGGCGAAAATTTCGAACCGCCGAGATGATGGCTGCTGCACGATTTCTGGCACTTAGCCGAGACCACTCTTAGATTTGAACGCACCAATGCGACTCGATTGTGCCGCCGCGCTGCCATTTGAGTGTTATCGCTTAACGCAAGGTTAACGGCTCATACGTTAATCTCAGCTATCCGAGTGAGTTAAACGAGAAGCACCCATGCCCGTCAGTCAGAAGACACCAGAGGATCTACAACGCAATCGCTTCGTCCGTCGGTTGGCGAACGCGAAGCGTATGTTTGTTGTATCCGGCGAAGATGGGTTGGCACGGGTGCCGTCTCAAAAACAGGCCGGCCGCGAGGTCGTTTTTGCATGGACCCAACGCGCTGAAGCTGAGCGCTGGGCCGATTGTCTGGCAAAAAACCCACGCATCAAAGAATTGGCATTGGCTGAAGTTCTGGCGGATTTCTTTCCAGCCCTACACGATCATCAACGCCTCATTGCACCAGACTGGACAGCAGACCCCATTGAGCCAGAAAGTGAGCCGACGACGTTGGGCCAACAAGTGCGCCTTGAAACTGTTGATGGCTTCATGCAACGCGTTGCGGCATCCGGCAACGTCTACATTCTGGAAAATTCATTCGGCCCGGCACTGTTGGTCTCTGCCAGCGGGCACGACCAACTGTTCCTGCCATGTTGGTCACATCGCGAAGTGGCGGAGAGCAGGCGCGAGGGACCCTGGGCAGACCATATGGTGATGCGCATTCCGTTGGCAAACTTCGTGAAGATCACGATGCCCTGGTTGTCCGAGCAAGGTCATCGCGTTGCACCCGAACATGTGCCAGGTAGTCAGGCGGTTGAGCTAGAGCCAGAGACCATCGAACGTCATATCTCGGAGCGCACCGGTGCGACCGGACAAGCTATTATAAAGCGAGATACGGCAGCGGCCTAAAACGACCACTAAGCGATCGCACCGCTCGGCGACAACTGAGTGCTGTTGTTATTTACTCGGTCGCAACAGGCAGGCCGTTGTGTTGCCCCCATTCGGCCCAGCTTCCATCGTAGATCGCGACTTCCAAATTCCCGATCTTTGCTAGCGCCAACGCAAGAACAGCCGCGGACACGCCAGATCCGCACGTCGCAACAATGTCCTTTCGCGCATCCACTTCGCTTTGATCAAATACGCTGCGGATCTCGTCAGCAGACTTGAGTGTGCCGTCAGCATTGAGCACCAAGCTGTACGGGACATTGGACGCGCCCGGCATATGCCCGCGACGCAAATTTGGCCGTGGTTCGTCAGCCTCGCCCTTAAAACGGGTAGGCGGTCTGGCATCCAATACTTGTTTGAGACCCTTGTGAACGTAGCCACGCATGTCATCGATGTCTGCGACAAGCCCATGGTTGACTTGCGGGGTGAAATGCACAGGCGACCGAGGATTTGCGGGGCCATCTTCAACCGGACGGTCCTCGGCCAGCCACTTCGGAAACCCGCCGTTCAGAACCCTAACGTCTGAATGCCCCATCGCGCGAAGCATCCACCATACGCGCGCCGCTGAAAACAGCCCCGCAGTATCATAGACGACAACGCGGCTACCGTTCCCGATCCCCAATTTCTTCATTTGGCTCGAAAACTGGATCGACGACGGCAGCATGTGTGGAAGATCAGTGTCTTTGTCGCGCACGTCATCAATATCGAAAAAAATAGCACCAGGGATGCGGCGTTCCCCAAACTCAGCTCGGCCGCTGCGGTTCGACCCTGGCAGATGCCACGACCCGTCAACAACGACAACATCAGGCGCGTTTAAGTGTTCGGCGAGCCATTCTGTCTCAACGACACATTCAGCGGCTGTCGAAAAAGGCAATGGGCGATCCTCCGGTTAAGCCACAAAAAAACTTCGGTGCCGCCAGATACCTGCACAAAGCCGATCGACAGGTGTCGGCAACGCTACTCTGCAAACACGTTCGGCAGGTCCGTGCCGGTCGCTTCAAACCAGTCTGGTGTTGGCAACCCTTTGTCCTTCAAGAACGGCAGGTTGAACATTTTGGAACTGTAGCGCGTCCCGTAGTCACAAAGGATCGTCACGATAGTATGTCCAGGCCCAAGCGTTCGCGCTAAAGCCATCGCGCCGCAGACATTCACGCCCGATGAAGGACCCATCATCAACCCTTCATCACGGATCAAACCGAATGTGCATGACAGACTGTCCGCATCGGGGATCCGAAAAGCGTGGTCAACCTGAATGCCTTCCAGGTTTTTGGTAATACGCCCTTGTCCAATGCCTTCTGTGATGGACGAGCCTTCGGACTTAAGTTCACCGGTGGTGTAGTAGCTGAACAGTGCCGCACCGGGTGGATCAGCAAGGCCAATCTGGATGTCAGCATTTTTGGCTTTCAAACCCATCGAAACACCGCCGATTGTGCCTCCCGATCCAGCCGCACAGCAAAATCCATCAACCTTGCCGTCGAG
>JBCBRD010000153.1:0-7725 GCA_039819885.1 Pseudomonadota bacterium | reverse complement strand
TTTCGTGTAGGCCGGTCAAACGCATATGGTTGTCTGGGCCGTAGACGGCAATGTGATCGGCACAGTTTGCCTCAAAGTCGATTTTCCGATCCTTGCCTTCGCCTTCAATGACGACCTTGACGGTACCGCCATGTTTGAGTTGACCAAACAGCAGCTCATCAGCAAGCGGCTTCTTGATCTCCTCCTGGATCAACCGTGCGAGCGGACGCGCACCGAACTTGTCGTCGTACCCACGTTCAGCAATCAACGCGGCTGCTTCCGGCGAGAGTTCAATCGTCACGCCACGATCGGCAAGTTGCGCTTCGAGCTGGAACACAAACTTCTCGACGACCTTCTCGATAACTTCGGTCGAGAGACCAGCAAACGGAATAACCGCATCAAGCCGGTTCCGGAACTCTGGGGTAAACATCTTGTTGATCGCCTCTGTATCTTCACCCTCGCGCTTGGCGCGGTTGAAGCCCATCGGCGGCTTCGCAAGATCAGACGCACCGGCATTTGACGTCATGATCAAAATCACATTTCGGAAGTCGACCGACTTGCCGTTGTGATCCGTCAGTTTGCCGTGGTCCATCACCTGCAACAGAATGTTGAAGAGATCTGGGTGCGCCTTCTCGATCTCGTCGAGCAGCAACACACTGTGTGGATGCTGGTCGATACCGTCCGTCAGCAAACCACCCTGATCAAACCCGACATAGCCTGGAGGCGCACCGATCAGTCGCGATACCGTGTGCTTCTCCATGTATTCCGACATGTCAAAGCGCAGCAGTTCCACACCCATCAAACTGGCAAGCTGCTTGGCAACTTCGGTTTTACCAACACCAGTTGGACCAGAGAACAAGTAGCAACCAATCGGCTTCTCAGGTTCCCGCAATCCGGCACGTGACAACTTGATGGCACTGGACAACGCATCAATGGCGTTGTTCTGGCCAAACACCAGCCGCTTGAGATCCTTCTGCAGGTTCACAAGAACATCCGCATCGGACTTCGTAATCGTCTTCGGCGGGATCCGCGCCATCGTTGCAACGGTCGCCTCGACATCCTTTGTCGTGATGCGCTTCTTACGCTTGTCTTCTGGAAGCAGCATTTGCGACGCACCAGTCTCATCGATTACATCGATCGCTTTGTCTGGCAGCTTTCGATCATTGATATACTTCGAAGACAATTCAACGGCTGCCCGAACACTGTCGTTCGAGTACTTGATCCGATGGAATTCCTCGAAATACGGCTTCAAGCCTTTTAAGATCGCAACCGCATCTTCAACCGAAGGCTCCTTCACATCGATCTTCTGGAACCGACGCACGAGCGCCCGGTCTTTTTCGAAGTGCTGACGGTATTCCTTGTACGTGGTCGACCCGATACAGCGAAGAACACCTGATTGCAGGGCCGGTTTGAGCAGGTTCGATGCATCCATAGCACCGCCCGATGTAGCGCCCGCTCCAATGACAGTATGGATTTCGTCGATGAACAAAACCGCGCCGGGGAAATTCTCGATTTCCTTCATGACGGCTTTCAATCGCTCTTCGAAGTCACCGCGATACCGCGTGCCAGCAAGCAATGCCCCCATATCCAGCGAAAAGATCGTGGCGTCCTGCAGAACTTCAGGCACGTCCCCCGTCACGATCCGGCGTGCAAGCCCCTCTGCAATGGCCGTCTTTCCGACACCGGGGTCACCAACAAACAGCGGATTGTTCTTGGAGCGCCGACACAGAACCTGGATGGTCCGTAGCACTTCCGATTGACGTCCGATGAGCGGATCGATCTTCCCGTCGCGGGCCTTTTTATTCAGGTCCACGCAATAGGTGTTCAGCGCATCCTGCGACGGTTTCTTCTCCTCGCCGGACGCACCTCCGCCGCCTTCACCTTCCTCGTCGACACCACGAACAGAACGCGGCTCGCTCATGCCTGGACGCTTTGCAATGCCATGCGAGATGTACTGAACGGCATCGAACCTCGTCATCTCCTGCTCCTGCAGGAAGAACGCAGCGTGACTTTCACGCTCGGCGAAAATGGCGACGAGAACGTTCGCGCCGGTCACTTCTTCGCGACCTGACGACTGAACATGGACGACAGCACGATGGATGACACGCTGGAACCCATTGGTAGGCTGCGCTTCATCAGCCTCCTCTGAGACCAGGGCACCGAGATCTTCATCGAGATAATCGGAAATCCGAGTCCGTAAGGCGTCGCCATCAACGTTGCATGCACGCATGACGGCGGCCGCATCGCGATCGTCCATCAGCGCAAGCAACAAGTGCTCAAGCGTAGCGTACTCATGGCGGCGCTCATTGGCATATTCCAGAGCGCGGTGAAGGGCAGTTTCGAGACTTTTCGAGAACGATGGCACGGGACCTACTCTTTCTCCATTGTGCATTGAAGGGGATGCTGGTGCTGCCTTGCGAAGTCAGTGACCTGAGTCACCTTTGTCTCCGCAACTTCGTAAGTATAAACGCCGCAAATTCCGACGCCTTTGTGATGAACGTGCAGCATTATTCGGGTAGCGTCTTCCCGCCCCTTGCTGAAAAAACGTTCGAGCACATGCACGACGAATTCCATCGGGGTGTAATCGTCGTTAAGCAGCAGAACCTTGTAGAGGCTCGGCTTCTTCGTTTTGGGGCGTGTCTTGGTGACGATACCTGTGCGGCCATCGCCTTCATCATCACCGTCTTCGTCACGATCATTCGGACCTGACAGAGTAATGCCCGGCAATGATGTCCAACTCTTCAGCGTCATAAGGTGTTGTTGACCCTCGTAGCGCGCAATGCGCCAACTTCCTAAGTTTGATGTCGCCATAATCAAGCCGACAATGAAGCGTCTCCTCCCAGCTATAATTACGCAACTGCAAAGGTACGGCAATCGCCACGCGACGAAGAAAACAAGAACGGGTTACGAAGTCCTGCGGAAAACCCGTAATTAAACGTATCTAGGAACGAACCAGACACGAAAAAAGGCCCGGAGAAACTCCAAGCCTTTTGGCAGTCATCTGACTGATGTGTAGCAGTGAACGATTTAGCGCACCGACTGCATCGCCTTTTCCATAGGCTTGTAAGCGTCTTTTGCCATGTTGGCATACATGCCACCAAGCTTAGTCATTTGTTGCATGTAGTCATCATAAGCGCGTTTCGCGTATGTCGTTTGGATTTCCATGGCCTGCTCGACGGACTTGGCAGCCATCAACTTTTCCATGGTGGACGAACCATCTTCGAACGAGCGCTTTGAGTAATCGCTCATTTCGGTAGCAATTGCTTGCCAGGTTTTATTCCACTCACCGACCAGCTTCATGGTCGTATCCATGTTTTGTTGGCTCATCTTCTGAAAACCGTCAAAATTCGGAACATTCATCATCTTCAGCCTCACTTCCAAAGCGTTTAGCATGTTGAAAAAGCCACGAGGACAAAACGCATCGCGGGTGGCGTAAACGCACAATAGCACCGCACCGCACAAAAATTCAACAGCTTTTTGTGCGGTGCAGCATTTTCTTTCGGCCGAAAGATCAAATTCGAACAATCTGCTTGATGGAATATTGCGGTTAAGCGCGCATGATCATGACCGTCGGGTGATGAGGCAGAAACGAACACGGCACCGCCAAAAAGCAGCCTCAAACACCTGCGAAACCAGACGAAACGGGCTTTGCAGCATATCAAACTCTGACAACTTTGTCGCTTGGTAACAGGCGTTCAGAGCACGGGAGAGGTGTGCCGCAATCGAGGCTGCAAACGAGATAAGACATTCGACCAAAGGCGTATCGATCGGTATGGTTTTAGTGCATGGCAAAACGAGCGGGATGGCGACTGGTGCTCAACACCAATCCCAACACACCGCCAAAAGTGCACCGGGTGCGTGGCAAGCGATTGCGCTCTTAGCCGCGGTAATCACACAGGTGTTCTCGACAATCCCATCGGCGCATGCAGCCACGAAATATGCCGCCATGACAATGGATGCCAACACCGGCAAGATCCTGCATAGCCGCCACGGAGACAAGCAGCGCTATCCTGCATCTTTGACGAAGATGATGACGCTCTACATGGTCTTCGATCTGATTGAAAAAAAGCGACTGTCCTACGGTTCGAAAATCCGGATCAGTGCCCAGGCTGCAAGCCAGCCACCGTCCAAACTTGGCCTGAAAGTCGGCTCGACCATTAAAGTGTCGGACGCCGCCAAGGCCCTCGTCACCAAATCAGCCAACGACATCGCCGTGGCCATCGCCGAGCACATTGCAGGTTCAGAAGCGAACTTCGCGCGTTTGATGACGAAAAAGGCCCGAGACCTCGGCATGTCGTCAACGACGTTCAAGAACGCATCCGGCCTTCCCAATTCCCAGCAGAAAACAACTGCGCGCGACATGCTCACATTGGCGTTGGCGCTGCAGGACAACCACCCTGGCCACTACAAAATATTCAAAACGCGCCGGTTTTCATATGGCGGCAAGACCTACAAGAACCACAACGCACTGCTTGGACGCGTGCAGGGCGTCGATGGCATCAAGACCGGATACATCAGAGCGGCTGGTTTCAACCTCGTGACATCGGTCCGAAAGAACGGCAAACACGTCGTCGCAGCTGTCTTTGGCGGAAAGTCTTCACGAGCGCGCAACGCAACCATGCGCTCTCTGATCTCCAGCGGGCTAAAGCGCGCATCAACGCGGAAGACGCGGCGCGCGCGCCCACAGCTCATCGCCCGCCCAAAGCGCGTTTCGCCACAAAAGCGCACGGCCCAACGGACAACTCGGCCATCGCCTCGGAGGTCAGCACCTGCCCCATCTCGCGCTCCGATTATCAATACCGCTGCAAATATTGGGCGGCCATCTGCGGATCAGACAAACCAACAAAAACGCTCTTCCAGGCCTAGATCAAAGCCTACAATTCAAATTGCCCAAGTCAAACGCGTGAGCGTCCTGTCGACACGAGCCAACTTGGGCGCACAAAACCGTACCCTCAGTTCACCATCACCGCAGCCAATCAGTGTCACCCGGGCCGGTCTTCCTCCGATCACGCCACAGCCACTGCAGCGCAAAGCCACGCCGTCGATTTCTAACAATGCTGCGCCAGGTCGGCAGCCATCGACTCTGCAGGATCAACTTGCCAATTTGCTGGCAAATTCAGGTGTTGCGGAAAACCAACTGCCTAAGCAACGCTTCAACACGGCACAACGCGGCCAGGGCCAAGCATTCGCTCCCCGTTATCGGCCTGCGACGGCGTCCGCAAACCGCTCCGACAAAAATGGTCGCTATCACGTGCAAATCGGGGCTTACAACAGCCAATCCGAAGCCGTCGCACGGCTAACTCAGATTGCCGCGCGCGAGGAGCAGCTATTGAGCGGATACAGCCGCCTTGCAGTACCAGTGCAATCAGGCCAACGCCGCCTTTACCGAGCCCGGTTCGCAGGCTTCAGTGCTGCCACGGCATCGAAAACTTGCACGGAACTGCGGCGCCGGTCTGTCGATTGTTTCGTCGCGAGCAACAACTAAAAAGGCCGAGATGGACGGTAAGCTGCCGTCAGCCTAGAGCTTGAGCGGGGATCACGTCACCCACCGAGAAGAACATCTTTTGCTTCATTGATTTTCGAAGCGAGATATGTGGATCCCCCGCGGTCAGGGTGAAATTTCAGCATCAACTCCCGGTGCGCTTTGCGAATATCTTCGTCTCCTGCTCCGTCTAAGAGTCCAAGGATTTCATAGGCCTCTTCACGTGACATGCGCCCATCAGGCCCGCGCATGTCGCGTTCGCCACGCTGGATATCGTCACGCCACGTCGGGTGCATACTGTCCAGGTAGGCTTCGATCAGTTGTGCAGATTGCGGATCGTCTGCGCGTGCATCCTGCCAAAGCAAGGCAAGTTCTGCAGGCTTAAGTTCCTCAATGCGCCGACCCTCAAACAGACCCCGGCGCACCAATCCGCGAATTTGCCCGGTGGCGTGATCGAGTTCCATCTCGAGAAAGTCTGTCTCAATATGTGAGGTTTGCCCACTGCCCCAGTTTCCACCACCACCAATCGGCTGGGAGGCCCCGCGCGACCGGGCAATGAACAGCAGGTAGGCCCCAAGCAGCCCCAAAGGGACAGCAATCTGCAGCACGGCACGCGAGCCGGCAATCACTGCCAACGCAAGACAAAAAAGCCCCGCTGCAAAGCGCAACTGCATCGCTAATCGATTTGGGTTCGCACTTTTAAATCCGTGAACCGTTAAGATCACGATCGCAAGTAGCAACAGACCCAGCAAGAAGAACGTCATCGTGACCGGATAACTTCCAAAAAAGAATGCGAAGACAACTCTTCAACCAGCGAGCGTCAAGAACCCAACGAATGCCCAAGCAGCAGGTAAAGGCTAACGCTTGACCTGATCCAACAACAAACGTGCTCCAGCTCCTGAAGACGACTGTTTAGTCAGCATTTCCAGTGCCTGTCGCCCGCCAGCAGCGTAAACGGCAACAGCACGCAACAAGTCCCGAAGCTGAGCCGCAGCCCCCGCATCGAAACGGCACCACGCACCGTTCGTCAACCGCGCAATCTCGCGAAAGGCCTGCTCGGCATGGGCATTTCGCCCCTCCTGGAACAGGAATACCGGTACGCCAAACAGCGAAAGTTCACCAGCAATCGCACAAACTGCATCGAGGTCTTCCTCGAACGCATCCCCGACAATCACAAGCGCGTCGACCTTTTTGGTCGCGCACTCCTCCCGGCCATGGCTCAGTACCTTGCCAATCTGTGTGCGCCCACCGCGACACCCAACTTGCGTCATCAAGCGCGCCAGAGACTGAGGATCCGATACCCAACGTGAATGCCGACATTCCTCATAACCGCGATAGTAAACAAGCTGGACATCCAGTCCGCCAACGTCACGGACGGCATCAAACATCTGCCCCTGCAGTTGCAGGGCCATGTCCCAGGTGGGTTGGCGGCTCATGGTGGCATCCATCGCAAACATGAGCCGACCACGACCAGCACCACCAACGGGCGCAACCGTTTTCATCTTGGCAACAAAGTCCGCCACGTCCTGTGAACTGTCGGACGTGGCCTCAGCCGCAACGTCACCGCCATCAGACGTCGGCACCAGAGGTTTTGCCTCACCCTTACCCGGCCGCACGGTCTGTCGCAGCAAGTCGGCAAATTGCTTTGTCTTGTCATTCGAAGCCATTGAGAGGATCCAACCCTAACGCCGTTCCAACCCGACGAATGTGATAGCGCGAGAGACAAAACGCAAATCCACAGCAAAGCTGGTCACGCCTCAGCGAATGGCGCAAAATGTAGACGACATAAAGGTTTAGCCGCGGACGGTACCAACCTCGCGCAACAACGCCATATTGCCACCGGTCGCCGTAACATTGGTGCTTCTGACGCGTTCAGTCATAAACCGGGTCAGATAGTTGGGCCCGCCAGCTTTAGGTCCAGTTCCGGACAATCCCTCGCCGCCAAAAGGCTGCACGCCGACAACGGCACCAACTTGATCCCGGTTGACGTAAAGATTACCGACCTTGACCGTCCGTGCCACATGATCGGCGACAGCATCGATCCGCGTGTGCAGGCCAAGCGTCAGGCCATAACCCAGACCGTTGATACCATCGATCACATCGTTAAGATGGCGCGCTTCATATCGAACCACATGCAAGATCGGCCCAAAAATTTCACGATCCAACGCTTCCACCGTCCCAATCTCAAAGACTGCCGGTGTGACGTAAGTTCCTGGCCGACACGGCTCTGGCACAGCTGAGTCAGTCAATTCTTCACCAGCGCG
>JBCBRD010000152.1:0-7745 GCA_039819885.1 Pseudomonadota bacterium | reverse complement strand
GCGAGGTGTCGTTTGCCGGCGCCATGGTCTGTGCGATGACATTCGGCATTGTCGTGGACGACACTGTGCACTTCATGAACAAGTATCGGTTCTTACGTGAGATTCGCTTGCTGAACCCTGAAGACGCAATGGCCGAAGTGTTCCGCACTGTTGGTTCAGCGATTGTTGTGACGACTTTTGCCATCGGTCTTGGCTTCTGTGCGCTGGCGATGTCCGGCTTCCTCGTGAACCATCATCTGGGTCTGTTGACAGCGATCACGCTTGGGTCAGCTTTGATTGCAGACCTTATCTTCCTGCCCGCGCTGCTCTACCTTCTCGACCGTGGTGACACATCGGGATCATCGAAATCACAGACGATTGGCCGGACGCAGATCCATCTGCCTGATACCGGTGCGGCCTTCCTTGTCGATGTGGATCGGCCGAGCGTGATCTTCCCGATCAAGGAGACTACGGCCAAGCTGGGGCGCCATCCGGAAAATGACGTGGTGCTGACGGATCCAACGGTTCACCGTCACCATGCGGTGCTGACCAAGGGATTGGGCAAAGCGTTCCATTTGCAAGATCTCAGTCCTCCGCACGGTAACGGGATCTGGGTCAATGGGAAGCGCGCGCGTGAGGCTGATGTCGTGCCTGGCGACTTGGTTGAGCTTGGCGAAATGCGGCTTCGGTATGTGTCGGCGTGATCCGGGTTCGGTCCGGGTTCAGAAGCCCTAGAGAATTGGAGCCTTGTGTTTTGTTGTGAAAACTGATGCAAACCGTGCTTCAGGTTGCGGACTTGCCAATCCCGTGCGGATGGTCCCGTACTGAACGCGATTATCACGACAGGACACGATCAGTATGCGCGCAGTTTTTCCATTCTCGGCCATTGTCGCGCAAGAGGAGATGAAGCAGGCCCTTCTGATGTCGGCGGTGGATCCGTCCATCGGTGGTGTCTGGGTTTTTGGGGACCGTGGCACGGGGAAATCCACGGCGGTCCGCGCTCTTGCAGCGCTGCTACCGCCTATGCAAACCGTGCCTGGATGTCCTTACAACTGTGATCCTTCAACTGATACATCTCAGTGTGCGGCGGGTTGCGCCGGGATCGCTCCTAAGAAGAACGGACGTGCTGAGACTGTATCGGTGCCGGTGGTTGATCTGCCGCTGGGGGCGACTGAGGATCGCGTCGTTGGTGCGTTGGATTTGGAGCGTGCTCTTTCGCATGGTGAGAAAGCGTTTGAGCCTGGTTTGCTGGCGCAGGCGCATCGCGGTTTTCTCTACATTGATGAAGCCAATTTGTTGGACGATCACCTTGTTGACCTACTGTTGGATGTTGCGGCTTCGGGCGAGAACGTCGTGGAGCGCGAGGGTGTGAGTGTTCGCCATCCAGCGCGATTTGTTTTGGTTGGGAGCGGCAATCCGGAAGAGGGTGAGTTGCGCCCTCAGCTTTTGGATCGGTTTGGATTATCGGTTGAAGTGCGGACCCCGTCGGATTTGGAAACGCGTGTGCAAGTGATCAAGGCGCGTGATGCATTCGACCGGAACCCGGATGGTTTTGTAAAGTCCTGTGCTGAGGAGGAGAGCCGCGTGCGCTCTAACATCACGAAGGCGCAAGCGCGATTGGCAACGATTAAGACGCCTGATGCGGCCATTGAGCGTGCGGCCGAGTTGTGCCTTGCTATGGGTACTGATGGTTTGCGTGGTGAACTCACGCTCATTCGCGCTGCAAGGGCTTATGCATGTCTGCAAGGTGATGACGCTGTGGGTGATGCGCACTTGCGGGCTGTTGCGCCATCAGCGCTGCGACATCGATTGCGGCGCGACCCGCTCGATGAAGCTGGATCAACAGTCCGTGTTGAGCGGGGTATCGTCGAGGTATTTGGTGAGTGACCGGGACAGGCGACATCACACCTGACTTTGATGACGTATTCGAACGCGGCATTGCGACGTGGGAAACGGCGCTGCGGATTGCCGAAGCGTTCGCTGTTGATCCGTCGGGGTGTGGTGGGATCTGGCTGCAGGCGCGTTCTGGCTCTGTGCGGGACGCTTTAATGGAACGTGTGAGGACTGCGGTTGGTGATGACGTTGCTTGGCGGCGTTTGCCCTCGTCCATCACTGATGATCGTTTGTTGGGCGGATTGGATTTGGCCTCGACGCTGTCCAGCGGCAAGCCGGTTATGGAGCGCGGCTTGCTTGCTGAGATCGATGGCGGCGTGTGCGTGCTGCCGATGGCTGAGCGTCTCGGAGCGGACCTCGCCGCGCGTCTCGTATCGGTAATGGATACCGGTGTCGTTCGCGTTGAACGTGATGGTTTTGCTGCGCGTGATGAGACCCGATTTGGTGTTGTTGCACTCGATGAAGCGACCGAGGACGATGACTTCGGCCTTCCTACAAAGTTGAGTGATCGCCTTGCGTTTCGAATCGATTTGTCAGCTGTGCCGTATGCGTGCGTTCGCGTCGGTGAAGCGGCTTACGATGCGTCTGTGCAGACCACACGCATTTTGAATGCGCGCAGGTTGTTGCGTGATGTGGAGGTGCCATCGGAGTTGATGGTTGCGTTATGCCATGCTGCGGCTGGGCTTGGCGTTCAGGGCTTGCGTCCGGTCATGTTGGCAGTGTCTGTGACACGGGTTCTGGCTGCGCTTGAAGGTCGGACGTTGGCTGAGATGGCTGATGCGGCGCTGGCTGGACAATGGGTGCTTGGACAGCGCGCGACGCAGCTCCCCCAGGCGCCACCTGCTGAAGATCAGGATGAGGAACCGCCTGGGGACAATGCACCCGATGACCCATCTGATGATCAACTCGATCAGGATGACAACGAAACACAGACAGTTCCGGACGCCTTACCCGAAGACATGCTCCTTGATGCGATCCACGCAGCATTGCCCGATGGCCTGTTGGCTCAGTTGATGGCTCAGATGGCAAGGCGGGACCGTGCAGTTACGTCCGGGCCTGCTGGTGTTCGGTCGGCGTCCAAGCTGCGCGGGCGACCGAAAGGGACATCCCCTGGTGCGTTGCGTTCAGGGGCTCGGTTGAATTTGATTTCGACGCTGCGGGCTGCTGCACCTTGGCAGACTATGAGGCGTGCTGAGAAGGGCCTTGGAACGGGTGACGTGGACCGGGTTGAACGCAAACACGTGTTTGTCAAAGCGCAAGACTTCCGGATCAAGCGCTTTCAGAACCGCAGCGAGAGTGTGACGATTTTTGCCGTTGATGCCTCTGGGTCATCGGCTGCTCAGCGTTTGGCTGAAGCGAAAGGTGCCGTCGAGTTGCTTTTGGCCGAGTGTTACATCCGCCGCGATCATGTGGCTTTGGTGGCATTTCGTGGAACCCATGCGGACGTGTTGTTGCCGCCTACGCGCTCCCTTGTGAGAGCCAAACGGGCATTGAGCGGTCTGCCTGGTGGTGGGGGTACGCCGCTGGCCGATGGGGTGATGTCGGCTCTCACCCTTGCGCTGGGCGTCAAACGTCGAGGGCAGACGCCGGCGGTTGTTATGCTCACCGATGGACGCGGAAATGTTGCGCGTGATGGAGCAAAGGGCCGCGAGGCTGGACAGGCCGACGCTGATGCTGCGGCTCGTGTTTTCCGTGCGCAGGGTGTTCGCGCTGTGGTGATTGACACTTCGCGGCGACCCCAGGAGCATGCAGCTCAACTCGCGACTGCAATGGGCGCACGCTATTTGCCGTTGCCCAATGCCGATGCGCACAGACTTTCAGCGGCAATAGGTGGCTTTGTCAGTGCAACTCCTACGTCGTAGTCTTCTCGTATTGATCGCGCTCATTGGCGTTTTGGTCTCCGGCTTGTGGGTGATAGGGCATTTCAATCTGATCATGGTCTCTAAGCACGACAAGCCAACCTGGGAGCGGAACTGGCCGCATCATGATCACAGCCGGTTTGTGCGGGCTGGCGGTTTGAAGTGGCATGTTCAGGAATTCGGAGCACCTGCTGCTGGGGCGGATGCCAAACCGCAGATTGTGCTCATCCACGGGACTGGGGCTTCGACGCATTCGTGGCGTGATGTCGTACCCCTGTTGTGGGATGACTACCATGTTATTGCGATGGATCTTCCTGGTCATGCGTTCTCTGATACGCCTGCGATTTCGGGATTGTCGCTGCCAGGAATGTCCAAATCACTTGCCGCGCTGTTGGGTGAAATTGATGTGCGGCCTGAGGTTGTGGTCGGGCATTCAGCGGGGGCTGCGATTGCGATCCGGATGGCCATTGATGGCTTTGTTGTGCCGCGCGTTATTGTGTCGTTGAACGGTGCATTGAAGCCATTTCCTGGTATGGCCGGGCATGTGTTTCCGACAATCGCAAAAGCGTTGTTCGTCAACCCTGTGACCCCCTGGGTGTTTGCCTGGAGCGCATCGAAACACGCGAATGTTGATCGGCTGTTGCGCGATACAGGGTCCAAACTCAGTGCGGAGGGTACGAACCTTTATGCGCGGTTGTTCAGGTCGACCGGTCACGTCGCAGGAACACTCGGGATGATGGCGAATTGGGACCTCAATCCGTTGGTGGCTGATATGGGTCGTTTGCCATGTGACTTGGTCTTGGTGGCGTCTTTAAAAGACAAGACGATTGATGTCTCGGTGGCCAATCAGTCGGCAAAGCTATCTGATCGAGCAACGGTTGAACGGGTTCCAGGGCTTGGGCATCTGGCGCATGAAGAAAACCCCGCGACAATCGTGCGCATCATCCAACTTGCTGTAAAGAGAGCCAAAATGGAAGCTGGCCCGTAGTCTTTGTATTCAGATTGCTGGTTGAACGTGGAAATATCTATGACAACATTGGAACTGGTTGGAATAGCGAAGATCATCGTCGTTTTTGGCGGGCTTATGGCTTACTTCATGTGGTCAAGTCGGAAGCTGCAAGCCGAGCTTAGTGAAATGCGGGAATCGCGCATTGTGACACTCGACTCTATTGGGCCTCGGGGTAGGTAACACCTAACTTTTGCAGCACCTGCGACGTTTTTAGATGGTAGTCGTTAGGTTGCCAGTTCACGGCGCATTGCCGTCACACTGCTGAGCGGATCGGTACCGTTCCAAGTGCCTTCGGTTTCCAGTATCCGGAAACGGGCAAACAACTCCTCTTTAAACCATCCTGCCTCATGAGCGTGTTTCAACGCCTTTGCATGGTGGCCGTCTTTGTAAGCAAACGCGCTCATTTTCTGTACATCATCCCAGATCGAAAACGTGACTTGGTGAACCCAAGGCACTTCGCCCATGCCTTGGCGAAAGAGCACGCCATCGTGACCATCGATTGCGTTGGCGATGTTGGGAACGTGTTTCCAAAACTGGGCCAGATGACGCGTTCTCAGTGTCGCGCGTGTCAGGATACCAATGGGTTGGGGTAGGCCTTCCCCGGGTGTTGGCTCGAATGGCTGGATGCCGTCCCACTCGCCAGATGCTGAAATCGGGGTGTTGTAGACGGTCCAGTTTTCACAAGCATGAGCGCGGTAGTTTTTAAAGACCTGCTGTTGAGCGATTTCACGTTTCGCTGTTTCGAGGTCCGGCCAGTTGGCCATGATCGCGTAGACGCCGAAGTTTGGGTAAGGGTGAAAGGTTTGCTTCGATCCTGTACCGAACTGTTTGACCCATTCAACGCCTGGCATGTTGCGCAGTGCCTTTGCCGCAAACTGCATCTGGGAGAATGCCCAGATTTGGTTTCCGATACCGGAAAAGCGGAAGACTGAAAGCGATGTCACTTGCATTGAGTGGGGCGTCCTTTTGGGCGAGGCTCACGGCCAACGCGGCATGCGGAAGGGGAGAAGTCCGCGCACCCATTGCTGCTTGAAGCGGTCGAGTGAGAGGCTTTCGTGAATTGCAATTGTGTTCTCGCCGAACAAGCGGGCTGCAAGTTTGGAGCGCGCGTAGAACGGCGTGTCTTCAAAGGTTGCGATGACCTGCGCGTTGCCTTTGTCGGCTTGTGTTTGCCGGGGCACCCGCCAAATCGCTGTTGATGGCAGTTTCTTGCGTGGTGGGGGCTCGACCTCACGCACTGAACCATCCTTTCCGAACCGCAGGCCGAGGTCCAACTGTTCGCCGTTGCGGCGTGTGATGTCGTACAGGACGGCTGCGCCATCTGAAAGATCGGCGCGGCTCCAGTCCCATTGGGTAAAGCCTTGTTGGAGAGGTGATTCGCCGCTGTTGGTGTCGAAGTACGCCGAGCCGGTCCAGTTGATCCCGGGCTTTACCATCTGAACTTCGATGCGCGAGCGTGGTGCGATCGGCCACCAGGCGTGACCACCTTCGGGGTCTAGTTCGAATGCTTCCGACGTCACGGCTTCGGGGTAGAGCTTGATCCGTCCTTTGACTGCCTGCCCGAAAGGTGCCGCGCGCTCGTTCAAGTCAACCGTCAAAGCGTTGCCGTCCCACGACAATGCGCTGGGACCGACGGCATAGTAGTCGGTGCCGCGTTGAACGGACTTCTCGGATCGCTCAGTCATTGCCCAGCGGTTTGCGCCACGACCGTAGAGCGCGACGTTGATGGCGCAGTGGTTCATGGGGTCGCCATAACTGGCCCAGGAGTAATAGGGTGAGAAGACGCTGCCGATAAACGCGATAATCGTGACACCGAAGTCACCGTCGTCGCTTATGCCGTCCAGATACCACCAAAGGTAGCCGCCCTGTGAAACCGTCTGGTCGAACCGCGGTCCGCCAAGAGGCTCGCAGTTGCGAGACGCCCGGAGAGGGCTGCCATCGGTACCCCCGGACCCGGGTGAACGCTCCCACCGGCCAGATAGAGGCCCGGGAGTTTGCTCCTGGAACCCGGGCGCTGGAACGTGGCCGTCATGCCATGGGCGTGGCGTCCATATAGTGCTCCCCCCGTCCCGGGAAAAAGTGCCTCGAAGTCCGTCGGGGTCGTGACCACCGTGGCGTCCTCCGGGAAGTCCAAATCCAGACCGCAGCGTTTCAGGACTGAACGTGTTTGATCCTGGCATTGTTTGATCTCCGCTTCCTCGAAGTGTCGTTGATCACCCACTGGCGGGGCGTTGACGAGACACAACAGCCGTTCAGGCCCTTGTGTTTTGTTCCCGTTGTTTGGGTTGGATCGGTCTTGTGCGCAGATGTAGACGGTGGGCGCGCGGGGCAGTCGGTTGTCGTTTAGAATGTCGGCGAATTCAGCGCGGTAGTCGTCTGAGAAGAAGACGTTGTGGTGGCTGAGGGGAAATGCCTTCGGTTTGGCCAATGTGCTCCATGTGACCGCCGACAATGAACGGACGCGAGGGCTTTGGCGTGTCACTGCCTTGCGGTTGGATGTGCCGAGCTTGCCAGTTGCGAGTGCGGCTGCATCGCCGTTGAAGATGACGCCTAAAGCTTTGATGGTCTCGCCGTCTTTCAGGATTACGCCCGATGCGCGGCCGCCTGATTGTGTGATGTCTTGAACGTGTGTGTTGAAGCGGAACGTGGCACCGGCTTTTTCCGCGAGCTTTTTGAGAACCGTTGCAAGGTGATGCATGCCGCCTTCAATGCGCCAGACGCCTTGTTGCTCCACGTGCGCTACGAGCATTAGTGTTGCTGTCGCGGAGTACGGCGATGATCCGCAGTAGGTGGCGTACCGGGCGAAGAGTTGATGGAGGCGTGGGTCTTTGAAGTGTCTGCCAAGCGCGTCCCACAAAGTTTGGTGTGGATTGATTTCGACGATGCTTGCTGGGTTGTGACGTCCCATACGACCAACCAGGCCGAGCATCGAGGGTTGCTGCGCGTTGCTGAATGTTGGTGCGAGAGCTGCGTCGACACGCGCAGCTGTGGCGCAGAAATCCCGA
>JBCBRD010000151.1:0-7811 GCA_039819885.1 Pseudomonadota bacterium | reverse complement strand
CCTTAATGGCGACGTCGCGGTTGAGAGACAGGTCGCGAGCGAGGTAGGTGTTGGCGAACCCGCCTGAACCAAGCACACGCTCAATGCGGTACTCGCCGTTGAGCACCGTTCCTTTCGAGAGTGTGTGTTGATAGGCCATACCCGACGTTGTTTCCATTTGCGTCGCTAAAGCGTTTGTTGCGCCCGCGGATCATACACTGTTTGGACCGTTTGTTTGGCTTAGCACCGAACTGACGTTACCCGATTGATCCTAACTTAATGATTGCAGACATCAATTTCTGTCTCGCCCGAAACAGGATAGCGCTTTTTTACTGAACCGGAGTTGCTGGCTGCTGCCAACGGATGTGTTGCCTTATCTTAGTGTGTGTCTCCCCTGCTGACATCAGAATGCTCCTGCGAAGGCTAAAGTTGTGAAAGGGTCTGACTGTTGCAACCGACCTTACCGGCTTGGGGCTGCAACTCAGTCTTAACGGTTGAGAAAGGCCCCTTCAACGCAACAATGGCTTTGCGCGGTCTTGGGGTTTTTTTGGGGGGGCACGTCTTTTGGAGGCGCGCGTTTGGCGCGTTTACGTTAATTGTAGAGACCAAGATTGAGCTGTTTCAGCCGGAACTGCGATTGCTTGTTAGGCCATGTTAAACGGCTTCAACGAAATATGGCAGGACCGGGGCTGTGCGATTGATTTGGGATGGTTGTTCCGGTAGTTTTTGGGTTGTCTTTTCGGCGCACCGTTCCGCTTAAGCACCGATGCTTCCTGCCCTGACCCATCTGAAAAGCGGATCTGAAGGACAAGTTGATGTTGCGAAGGCTGAACGTTTTTCTTGCGAGGTCGGGCCTAGGCTCGGGGTTGCGGCATTCATTCTCCAAACTCTTGGGGTTAACACGAGCAGGCTCTCTGACAGCGGTGTCTCAGGATCTTACGGCGTCTGCAAAGCGTGCCGGGATGGTCGGCTGCCTGTTGATCGCGCCTCTGATGGCCTCTGTATCAATGGTCAGCTCGGCGCAGGCGGCGGGTGATGTGGGTGTCTGGTGCTCTAGCAATACGGTTGGCCGTCCGACATCCGTTAACGCCTATTGCGATTTGCGCGCCTTGTCCCGGGCTGCGATCAAGCAAAACGAGATTGCTCTTTCAAAAGGGAACGACCAGCTCAATTTCAATTTTGTTGCGTTTGAACCGCGCGTAAATCCATCTGCAGTTTTGTTTTTGATGCAGACCGGCGGTAAGGCACACCCGAACAACAGCGGCCGCGAAATTCAGCGCCTTATCAATCACGTCGGAAAACGTAAATTCGGTTTGTACACGTTTTCCGATGACCTGAACAAAGCATCGCGTTTTGGTGATACGCCCGAGCAACTCAAGAAGTCACTGCAGCGCCGACGGGTAAGAGAATCGACGACGTCACTTTTCTCCGCGCTCAATACGGCACTTGATGACTTGGCTGCGGTTGATGCGTCTCGGCGTACGATTGTATTGCTTGGGGATGGCTCGACGGGTCAAGAGACGCTGACCGAGGATGATGTTGTTGAAAAGTCTAAGCGGCTCAACATTCCCATTTTCTCCATCGCATTCACGGATAACCGGGTTGATACGACGATCAAGGATGGGTTGACCGTCCTGCGGTCACTGGCTGATCGCACGAACGGCATCTTTGAAGATGCTGGCGCGAAGCGCGTGTTGTCGGATGGTTACGTCAACAACTTCTATCATTTCGTCGAGAATGGCGGAGAGGCTGAAATCACCTCGTCGATTGGTGGCGGCGACCGCATCGATGCAGTGATCGGATTGTCCAACGGACGGGCTGTCAAAGTTGCTGACGTTGCGGTTCGTGGGAACCGGCGCGTTGCTGCCAAGTCGTCAGATGAAATTGAGGACGGCACGAGCAGCTCAGCAACAGATGAAACTGAAACGACCTATACCGATGAGGATGAAGACGCCGAGACGGATGAAGAGGTTTCCCAGCTTGAAGCCTTCCTTGAAGATCCCGCCACTTGGGCGCAGGACAATCCGTTTCCTGCTGCTTCCGCCATTGTGGCGATCGTCGGCTTGGTCGCGCTTAGTGCGATCGTGCTGATGCGTCCACGCCAGTCGGCTTCTGACTTCGGTGATCACGGTGGGTATGGCGGCTTTGATGAGGTGCCACAGCTTGTTCCCGAGCCTGCTGTTGTCCAGGTTGGCGCTGGGAATGAAACGGTCTTGATGGGGATCGGCAGGTCCGAAGATGTTGTCGTTCCCGATGAGAACAGTGAGACGCGGCCGTTGGAGACGGGTGGCGTTGCACCTGGAGCCTATGCGTATCTTGAGTTCCTTGATTCAGATGAAACGCGAGCGCCGATTGCGTCGACCAATGTGAGAATAGGTCGCCATCGCGATAATGATATCTGTATTGCAAACCATTCTGTCCATCGGCAACACGCGGTTATTGTTCAAGATTCTGAGGGACATTTCGCTATTCGCGATTTGGGTACAAAGAATGGCATCGTTGTCAATAACGTGCGGTGCAGCCAAACGAAACTGAATGATGGAGATATAATCGAGCTGGGAGAAGTGAGACTGCGTTACTCTGCGGCAAGCTAGAAACGCAAACTCAATTCTTCAGGCTCTTGCGATTGCAGACAGCCCGAGGTGGAAACCCTTTGAGTGGTGCGGGTTATCGCAAGAACGGTGGGGGGAAACAGTTGGCCAGTTATGCCTACTGCTTTCGATTTCTAACCGACTTGTTGAATGCCCGAACCGGGATGGAATGAAAAGGAGTTCTCACAATGGCCGCTGCTGGCACAGAAAAGTCAACTGACGACGTAGATACCGCTAACGTGACACAAAGGGATCTGGATATGGGTGGTGATGAGCCGACACGCATTGTTGTGCGTGGGGATGATCCGGAAAAGGAAACGACAATTATGCCGGGACGCGATGATGTGGATGCCAAAGTGATTGGTATTGCGAGTAATGAAGTGAGCATTCCCTCAGGTCATGAAGGAACGGGTGGTGGATCATCGGATAGCGATGATGACGGTCACACGCTGTTTGTTCCACTTGGGGCTGAAAGTTCGGACCCCGGTAGTGAGCTTGGACCACTTGTTGGTTGGCTTGTTGTCCTGAAGGGGCCCGGCCGTGGGCAAGGGCGTCCGATTTACTATGGACAGAACTCAGTTGGTCGCGGTGAGGAGCAACGCATTGCTCTTGACTTCGGTGATCAACGGATTTCGCGCGATGCCCACGCTTTCGTTCTTTACGACGAAGGGCAGCGGAAGTTTTTTGTTCGGGACAACGGCAAGTCCAATATCGTTCGCCACAACGGTGAGCCTGTGATGATGCCAAAGGAAATCGCGGACCGCGATACCATTCAAATCGGCGATACGACAGTGATGTTCGTTGCGCTGTGCGGTCCTGATTTCGATTGGCTGGCGGATGATGGGCAAGAGTAAGCTCAACTACAAATTTGCCATTCGCGATAGCCAAGGTGATCGGCCCTACCAGGAAGACTATGGTCGGGCGCTTAAGGTTCAGCTTGGAAACGGTGATGATGCCTCCGGTGGTGTGCTGGCTGTCCTGTGCGATGGCATGGGCGGGCACGTCTCTGGAGAGGTGGCGAGCAGAAGTGCAGCGGATGCCTATCTGAAAGCATTCGGCTCGGTCGGTGGAACGATCGAACAACGTCTTGATCGGTCACTAGATGCCAGCAACAAGGCGTTGACAGATGCCATCTCAGATAATCCTGACCTGAAGGGAATGGGGTGCACGTTGGTTGCAGCCTTCGTCGACCCTTCTGGCTTGCGATGGGTGAGCGTCGGGGATTCTGCGTTGCTACTGTATCGCAATGGCAGCCTGCACCGATTGAATGAGGATCATTCATTTGGTGCTTTGCTGGACAAGCAGGCGGAAGCCAAAGTTATCTCCAAATCGGAGGCTGAAAACTCACCGCGGCGGCGTACGCTGAGGTCTGCCCTTACGGGAGGTGAAGTTGCGCTGCGCGAGGTTCGTGGTGAGCCGGTCAAACTGAAGTCGGGTGATTGGATCGTCGTTGCTAGCGATGGTTTGGAGACGCTGAATGGCAACGAGATCGCATCTATCATCCGCAAGGCGGATTCAAACGGCCCAGATCGGTTGGCCGAGCATCTCGTCAAAGCTGTTTTGGATCGTAAGTCACCCAACCAAGACAATATCACGCTGATCCCGATCAATGTGAGCGACCCAGATGATTTACACATTCAGCCTACGCAGTGGGTTCAGCGCGATGAGAATGGGGAGCCTTCGGGGGATGGCGAAGCAACGCCAGGCAAAAACGCAAAGGGGTCGAGTTTTGTTGCTGCGCTGGGCCTCACTTTAGCAGTGATGCTTGCCTTGATGGTCAGTGTGGCCGGTTATCTCTGGCATCAGGGTGTTCTTGAAATCCCTGGGGCTTCAGAGTTTGTCGGTGGCTCAACGAAGCCGGATCCTGACGTGGAAACGACAACAACTGGACCTGAGGGTAGCACGTCGTCTGCCGAAGCCAGTAAGTCGGACGGGGCCAATGGTTCAGACCCCAATGCGTCCGAGCAAGCATCTGATAAACCGAAGTCTACCGCTAAATCTGCGCCCGATACCAAAGCAACCGATGGCGATACCGCTTCGGAGGCTGCGTCTGACCCGGTGAAAGATGTTGCGGGAAGCGAAAGCTCTTCTGAGCCTGATGGCACGCAGGTGAAAAAAAAAGTTGAAACCGGTGAACCTCAAGCGCGTGATGATGCGACCAAGACATCAACGCCAGACGAAACGCCTGATGCCGCTGCTCCTGGAACCGGCAACGATGGCCAGTCAACCGGTGAAGATAGCGCTAAGCCAAGCGCCGCGAATTAGCATGGACCTGCTCTTTCACGCTGCGCAACGCCAACCAGGCTGGCTCTTGGACGAACATGAAATCACGCCTCCACAATCGAGGCGCGCGGTGCACACACTTATTCGCGGCGATTGACGCATGGCTGCTGGAAATACGCTTCCCATTGGGACGCTCATTGGAGAATACAAGGTTGAGTCGGTCATCGGCTCAGGCGGGTTCGGCGTGACTTATCGCGCGCATGATGTGCGGCTCGATGCGCTCGTTGCGGTGAAGGAGTACTATCCCGTGAGCATGGCCGTTCGGAACAAGAACTATTCGGTTGAGGAGCGGCCGGGCAACGTGAAGGGCGGGTATACATGGGGGCTGGAGAAGTTCATGAACGAGGCCTCTATGCTCGCAAGCCTTCGGCATCCAAATATCGTGGGCGTAAATCGTTTGTTTCGCGCAAATGGCACGGCTTACATGATCTTGGACTTCATCGACGGGCCGAACCTGAAGGCCTGGCTGAAGTCGCTTGGACGAAAGCCGACGCAAGAAGAGTTGGACTGTGTTTTGCTGCCGACGATCTCTGCGTTGCGGACAGTACACGAGCAAGGCTTGTTGCATCGGGATATTGCGCCGAAAAATATTATGGTTGCCGATCAACTGACGCCCATTCTGATCGACTTTGGAGCCGCCAGGCAGCAGGTTGCGCAAAAGTCTCAAACGTTCGCGGCATTACTTACGCCGGGGTACGCACCGTTCGAGCAGTACGTGGCGACCGGGCAGTCGCAGGGACCGTGGACGGACATCTATTCGCTCGGTGCCTCTATGTATGAGTGCATTGTCGGCAAAGTGCCTCCTGAAGCGCCGGAGCGCACGCTGAATGATCGCTGTCGACCGGTTACTGAAGTTGGTGCTGGTTACTACCGTCCGGAGTTCCTGGAGGCAATTGATTGGGCGTTGCAGCCTTTGCCGAAAGACCGGCCACAGTCCGTCGATGAGTGGCTGGAAGGTGGTTTGTCGCTTGTGGACCACTCGCAACCGCGATTTCAGACCAATACGCCTGTGTCTCAGCCTGAAAGTGTCTGGGCATCCGTGACGCAATGGTTTTCAAAGCGCTGAGCGATTTGGATGGCGTTATGGCTTTCGTTTTTTGACGATTAATCGGAGCGCGTGTCCCGCGTGGTGTAGTGATGAGAGACATTAAAGTTGGCCGTGTGTTTGTGCAGTCTGGCAATGGCCAGGAATGGATTGTCGGCGCCAGTTGCTCGATCGGGCGTGCTGAGGAAAACGACGTCATCTTGAAGGATGACAAGGTCTCCAGGCGGCATGCGTTGATCCACCGTCAAGATGATCGGTCCTATTGGATCATCGATCTGGGAAGTGGCAATGGCACATACCTCAACGGGAAGCGGCTATGTATGCCGACACCGTTGAAGAATGAAGATCGGATTCAGATTGCGCGTCAGAGCCTGACGTTTTTCCAAGATGCGAGCTACTCTGAGCCGATGACTGGTCCATCGGGCATGCACAATGAAACTGTAATTGAAATCTCGGAGCGGCGTGTGTGGCTGATGGTTGGCGATCTCGTCGGATCTTCGAAGCTGGCTGCGCAATTGCCGCCGGAGGAGGCCGCGCGATTTGTGGGCCGCTGGCTCTCGGATTGTGGTGGTATTGTCGAAAGCTGTGATGGTTCGATCAACAAGTATCTCGGCGATGGCTTTTTGGCCTATTGGGCCGATGACAAACAGGCTGCCGGCAACATTCTCAAAGCGCTACAGCAGTTTATCCGGCAAGGTAACCAGGAAGGGGCTCTGAAGTTTCGCTTGGCGCTGCATCTTGGAAAGATCACCGCAGGCGGTAGCGGATCGATGGGCGAAGAAAGCCTCATGGGCCTCGACGTTAACTATGCGTTCCGGATGGAAAAGCTCGCGGCGGGCTTGAACAAACAGCTGTTGTTTAGTTCTGCTGCAAAATCAGCACTGGGTGATCTTTTGCCATTGTCGAGCGTGGGAACGCATGCATTGGAAGGCTTTGATCATGCGGAGCCACCGGAGTTTTTTGCACTTTCATGAGCATTGAAGGTGCTGATTTTGCGCTCTATTTGGCCCACCCTGAGCAGCTTGGCTTTCACATCATCTGTCGGCAGACTTATTGTGGTTGACACACCCAAATAGGCCGATGTTCAGGCGTGCCTGAGAATCCTCACATCCGAGTAGATCTCCAGGAATTGGGGCTTGATTATTGAAGCGGTCGGTCGAATCAGAGGACTTCTGACCTAGTCAAATTTGCCGAGAGATTTGTTCACGCGTGCTCGGATACGGATATCGGAGCCGATCCACATGTCGCATCGCACCATTTCGCGATTTACCGCCACAGCGCTCGCTGCAAGCTTTGCAATGGGTGTCTCTTCTTTCGGGACCGCACACGCTGCTGACTTTGGTGGCGATTGTTGCGCAGATCTGGAAGAGCGCATTGCCGAGCTTGAAGCCACGACGGTTCGCAAGGGCAACCGCAAGGTGTCATTGTTTATATACGGCGAAGTGAACCAGTCAGTCATGTTCTGGGACGACGGCGCTGAGTCGAACGCTTACGTGCTGACCAACTCGACGACCAAAAACAAACTTGGGTTTGAGGGTCAGGCGAAGATCAACAGTGAATGGACGGCTGGATATCGGATTGAACTTGATCTTTCCATCGCACCATCTGACTTCGCTGACCAGGGTCGGACATTCACCAATCAGGCGGTCGGTGGTCTTGTTACGATCAATGGCGTTGGCGACGATGGAAATACCAATATCGCATTGCGTCACGCAAACTGGTTTGTGAAGAGCGATCGCCTCGGACGGGTTATCGTTGGTCAGGGGTCGCAGGCCACAGACGGGATTGCTGAAATCGATCTGTCAGGGTCTTCGGCTGTGTCGCTGTCGTCGGTTGAAACCTGGAACGAGACGTTATTCTTGCAAGACGAGAATGGCGTTTCTCCGCAGGTGATTGGGCGGACAACCATATCG
>JBCBRD010000150.1:0-7927 GCA_039819885.1 Pseudomonadota bacterium | reverse complement strand
GCCTAAACTCGATGTGACGACGCCCGCAGCTCTTGAACTGGACCGCCGGGTCGTTCACACAAGCGCATTGGCAATTTCGAACAGTCTTGGTGTTGGGTCGCCGCGCACGTACGCCCAGTCTTCTTGTTGTTCGAACAACACGTTGATCATCGAGTAGGACTTGTCACCTTCCAGACAGCGCGCCAGCATTGATGCTGCGGCGGCTCTGTTGTCCAGCGGGAACTCGCGGAAGATGAAGCGGATTTTACCCGTGTCGATGTATTTCTTTTTCAGCTCGGGATAAACGGTTTCGTGGAACCTTTTGCAGTGGCCGCAACTCATCGAGGCATACTCGATAACGGTTACAGCGGCATCGTCCGGGCCGAGCACGATGTCTGGCAGTCCGCCAGTTCTCGCAAGCTCGGTTACGGCGACGGCCTGAGCGCGAGCCGGTGTTGCGCTGATTGTTAGGCCAAGTGCGCCAACTGCAGAAAGTGCCAATGCGCTTGTGAGAACGACCCGGCGGTCCAGTTCAAGAGCTGCGGGCGTCGTCACATCGAGTTTAGGCGAAAAAACGTTTGGTTTGGACACGAGGGGCGACCTTTGCTGACGCGATTTGATATATCTATGCGATAGTTACCGTTGTTTCTAAGTGGGATTAAGGCATTTTCGGCTTGAACCGCAACTGAACGGTGGGGCGTTTTGCCCTCACAAAGTGGTGTGCGGCGCGTTTGAGATACGATGCCAAGCGCCTCAAAAGCCTTTAAATTCAGGCGGCGACTTCAGTTTTCAAGGATTTCTTAAGCCGTTCAAGCGCGGCTTTTAGCTCCGGGTCCTTGATGGGCTGGACGTCCATTGTTGCAGCTTTTTGATTGCTACTCGCTGTCTGTTGCTTCTGCGCCGTAGGTGTGTTTTGAGCCTCAGCGCGCAAGAGTGGTCTGCGGTTGTGCGAGACCAAAGGGGCTTGAATGAGCTTGATCTTTGCGACGGCCCGGTATCCGAAATAGCCATTGATACGTTCGATCAACTGCGCTGCGCCGTATTCGACTTCAAGTGCGCGGGCTGGATCGACCCGGAGGACAAGTGTTGCGCCTGGGCGACCTTCGCAGCCTTCTTCGACATCGGCGTATTTCTGCACAGGACGTGGCCATTTCAAGCGTTCTGGAGACGTATGTGCTGACAGCGTGGGACCTGCAATCCGTGACCAGTCGCTAATCAACGCCACCGCTGAGAAACCAAACTTGGCGAGTGCTTTTTCTGTCAGCTTTGGCACAAATGCGCCAACAGCCTTAGCGCGAACGCGCCTGCTGTAAGCTCTCTGTGTTGTTTGTGTTGCTGAGCTCATTCCGGTTTCCTGTTCGTGGACGTGACCGCTTTTAGCGGGTACCGCGAACATGCTCCTCTTGCGCTTTTGCGTTTGCGTCGTACCGTCATAGTCACGATGCAAAGACTGATTCGCGCAATTTGGCGAGGCGAACCGCTGTGAGCTATGTGGCTCGAAGGCAACTCCCGCTCAGGCCGGCGGGATCTGACACCGTTAACGAGCTGTTGGGGTGGTACGACGCTCAACGGCGCGATTTGCCTTGGCGGTATCCTCCAGGCGAGCGCGCTGATCCTTATCGGGTCTGGCTCAGCGAGATCATGCTGCAGCAGACGACTGTCAAAGCCGTCATCCCGTTCTTTGAAGCCTTTGTCGCCAAGTGGCCTAACGTTGCTGACCTCGCGTCTGCGGACCGAGATGACGTGCTGGCTGCGTGGGCGGGGCTTGGCTACTATTCGCGGGCTCGCAATCTGCACGCCTGTGCCCAGGTTATTGCGAACAGCTATGATGGTCAGTTTCCATCATGTGAAACGGAGCTCCTAAAGCTTCCCGGTGTGGGCCCTTATACTGCCGCTGCGATCGCTGCCATCGCGTTTGGGAAGTCTGCGACCCCCGTCGATGGCAACATCGAGCGCGTTGTTTCGCGACTGTTTGCGTTTACGACACCTTTGCCTGGTGGCAAATCTGACCTCAAGCGACTTGCGACATCGCTCGCGCCTGCATCTCGGGCTGGAGACTTTGCACAAGCCATGATGGATCTTGGGGCCACGATCTGTACGCCCAAGCGTCCGTCTTGTTTGATGTGCCCGATCCATTCGGATTGCCATGCGCACGCGAAGGGGATTGCAGCGAACCTACCGATGAAGGCGCCCAAGGGTGCGCGTCCCAACCGCTTTGGTTCGGCGTTTGTTGCTTTGCGGGAAGATGGGGCGGTTTTATTGCGAAAGCGACCTGATGCAGGTCTGCTGGGTGGGATGATGGAAGTTCCATCTAGTCCATGGATCGATGCGTTGATCGACGAGCCAACAGCGCTCAGTGCGACGCCTGTGCGCGCAGACTGGTGGGCGGTTCCCGATCTCGTCGTGCATGTGTTCACGCACTTCCGACTTGAGATGCGCGTGTTTCGAGCTGTTGTGCCCCTCGATGCCGAGCTGACGTTCTGGGCTGAACCGGATCGATGTGTCTGGGTGCCGCGGCGCGACTTATCGGGATCAGCGTTGCCAAGTGTGATGAAGAAGATTGTTCAGGCCGGTCTGACCGATACCTAACCTGCCGCGCCAATCTCTGGTGCAATCGGCCACATGGCGACCGCTTTTTGCTGGGTTAACCTGTCACCATGAAAACATTCGTTTATCTGGCATTCGTCGGTGTCACGCTCGTCTGGCTCATCGCGGTCTATAGCTTCGCGATCGAAAGCTGGCCAGCATTCTCGCTGGATCTTAGTCCGGTGGATGCTGGGACGCGGGCTGCTTATGACCAAGCGGTAGCATGGCATGTCGCTACCTATGCGGCGGCGGCTGCGATCCCACCGCTTGTCGCGTTTGGACTGATGCGCGCATTGCTTGGTTTGGGCGGTCGCAAGTAGTCTATCTTCGGTCTTTTATTCGGAGATATCCGATCTCGTGTCCGAGGCTTTCGCGCTTTTTCTCCAGCAAGATGTAGGCGTCACGCGGATGCAGCGGCAGGCCCGTTTGGCGGATGGAATCTTGCTCGGCTTTCTGTAGATGTTCGAGGAGGGGCTGGGCTGTTTCGTGCAGCATTGCGATGGCTGCGATGGCCCGTCTGCTCATGTTCGGGGGGATCTTGGGGAACAGTTCCTCGAGCATTTCTTTGATGTCATTAGAGAAGTAGCTGGATATGCGACCGAGCAAAGATATGAGCCTGATCTTGAAGCTCTCATGGAAACGGTAGTTGTGGGTTTCCATCCACTCAAACAACTTGTCCATGACCATATCCTGCAACCGCAGGCTTGATGTCACGCGATAGTCCTGCCACTCGGCGACAACATCGAATTCTGGTTCTATTTCGAGATCGCCCGGTGCGAAGGTTTCGATCGTTTGCACGCCGATCCGGTCGACGAAGTCACGGTTCCTCATGGACAGTTGCGTTGGGAACGTCGGGAGGATGTACTCGTGTGCGCTGGCTTCTTTGTATGCGCGGCGGACGAGCTTTGAGCAGAATAGGTTACGACCAACGTCTGGGCGCATCGTAAAGTCATAGAGAATGCGCTGGCCACTTGGGCTTAAGGAGTGTTTCACCCGGTCGTTGATGATCGTGGCTGCGTTTTTTGCCAGAACCGGATTGCGATGGCGGAGGCAGAGCGCGCGTCCGAGCCCGGTTGCGAGGACGTCGTGGAGTGGTTCGACAACCGCACCCACTTCGATCAAGCTTTCCACTGCCCAGTGTTTGCCTTCGCGATCGATGTGGACCATCGCGACGTGCGAGAACTGCGAGTCTATATCGCCGATCCGGGCGATTGCCGCGCTGTTGTGCGCCTGACCTCTTACCAGGATGACGTCTCCCGATTTGAATGGCAGGTGTTCGCCGGTAGCAAATCGGGCAGGGACGAGGGTGTTGTGGTGTGCACCGGTGAAGGCTGGGTAGGTCCCTTCGCCCTCGTCCAGTTGTTCAAAGCCGATCCAGAGTTCGCCCAGAATGTCTGCAGCATATCTCGTCATGCGGAGCAGGTTTCGAGACGCTCGCTGGTTTTGCGGGCCCATTAAACCGGAAGCGTGCCATTGGTCGATCTTGTCGCGCAGATCCTGTTGGAAGGAGAAAATTTCGTACATCAAGCCAGGTGCTGCATCGCGATGACGGTCTGCATCATAACGCTTGAAGTCGATCTTGAGGACAAGGTCAGTGGCAGCGACCAAGTTGTTTTGAAGGGCTAGCGCGGTCGCCGCTGACTGAAGCGCGACCGCTTTTACTTTCGCAATATCTTCCCGCAAGCGAAGTGGGCCATCCCCACCGTTCTGTTGGCCAGCGGCATTGTTGGATGACGGTTTTGCAGCAGGCTGTTCGTCTAGGACTTGTTCCACAACGCAACTCTCCGTAGCGACCCAATAATGCGCGTGACACCGCATCATTGTTTTCCCCGCAATCCAAGCTTTTGTTCTGGATCATGTTCTTATCGCAAAACTGCGCGCACTTTTGCGGAGCATGATCTGGGGTTGTCCTAACAATGAATTCATGTCTTGAACAGGTCGCTTGGAGTAATTTACTCAGCGGCTACAAGCGTTTGTTTGGGAACGAGGCCAAGATGTCTCTTTGCGACATCACGCAGTTCATCAATCGGTGTGAGCTTGCCGCCAGCGTCATAGTGCCAGAATGTCCACCCGTTGCAGGCTGTTTTGCCCTGAACTTCGGCGCCTAGGCGATGAATTGAGCCTTGTGCGCCACCTTTGACCGCTAATGTGCCGTCCGCCCGAACTTCCGCCCGGAGTTTGCGGCGTGGGTCGTACAGTGCGCTGCCCGGTTTAATGATGCCCAGTTCGATGATCTTGCCGAAAGCGACCCGTGGTTCGGCGCGCTTTGACCTTGCGGTCATCAATGTGGATTGGCCCAGGCGTTCGACGGCTTTGATCCTGTCGGTGGCAATCCGAGCGTAGTCCTCGTCCCGCTCGATCCCGATGTAGCGACGGTCCAGTCGTTTGGCGCAGGCTCCGGTCGTACCGGTCCCAAAGAATGGGTCGAGGACCACATCACCCTGGTTGGTGGTGGCGAGCAGAATGCGCGTGATGAGGGCTTCAGGTTTCTGGGTTGGGTGCGCCTTGCGGCCTTCGTGGTCTTTAAGGCGTTCAGGCCCAGAGCAGATTGGAAAGAGCCAGTCGGAGCGCATTTGTAAGTCGTCGTTCAGCGCTTTTAGCGATTCATAATTGAACGTGTAGCGTGATTTTTGTCCGCGCGAGGCCCAGATGAGTGTCTCATGGGCATTGGTTAATCGACGCCCACGGAAGTTCGGCATTGGGTTTGTTTTGCGCCAGATCACGTCATTGAGAATCCAGTAGTCCAAGTCCTGAAGGGCGGTCCCAAGGCGGAAGATGTTGTGATACGAGCCAATGACCCACATGGCTCCATCGGGCTTCAGGATGCGGTGGCACTCGGCTAGCCATGCGCGAGAGAATTGATCGTAAGCTGTGAAGCTGTCGAATTTGTCCCAGGCATCATCGACACCATCAACGCGGGTATTGTTCGGCCGCATGAGGTCGCCGTCGAGCTGCAGATTGTAGGGTGGGTCGGCAAATACGAGGTCGACGCTGGCATCTGGAAGGCGCTTCAGGGTCTCGATGCAATCGCCGCAGTGGATCTTGTCCATGCCGCTCAGCGATACGCGGCGCGCTTTTCTTCTTGGTTTGGTGTTGAGTTTGGAAATGGATTTTGAACGCGAGACCATAAACGCGGTACTTTCCTTGAACGCAGGCGGACACAACTCGATTTATCTGCCGGGCCGCAGCCCCTACATGGGGCCAGACTCCGACATCGGCGCGGGCCGGGTCAAGGGCGAAACGCTCTGATAGTTCAAGTAGGAGTGGCAACACAAAAAAGCGCCCAGCCATTGGCTGAGCGCTTCTCATGATTGGATGGTGGGTGACGTGGACCGATGGCCCAAGTCACTGGGAGTCACTTAGTCGCAGTAGCGGTAGAACTTGCGGCATGCACGGCGGACGCCGTCTTCGCAGCGGTAATACCATCTCTCACAGCGATTGCCGCGGCGACGTCCACGGTAGTAGTGATCGTTATAGTGGTGTTTGCGGCGGGCATGTGCGCGCGATGAACCTGCGATAATGGCTGCGGCTGCCGCGCCAATGATGAGGCCGGCCGCTAACCCACGACCACGACGTCCGGCAGTTTTAATGACGTTGGCCTTCGCATCTTCGCGGGCCGCTGCCAAACCTGTGTCGGCGATTACTGTTCCGCCGGTCAACGAGGTCGATGGCGTTGCCGCGTGGCGAACCTCGGCAGCAGAAGCCGTTTGCGCGCTCAGACCAACTGTCATCGCAAGTCCGCAGGCGATGGCGAGATATTTCATCGCATTCATCTTTGTTCGAGGTGTTGTTTGAGAGGTCATGATTCGATCTCCTTGGGTCGTCCACGTTTTACCTGTTGTTTGACAGGTGCGTATTGCTTTGTTCTACGCTTAACGCCGACCTTTTGTTCCTTCGGTTGGGGTGGTGCTGTAGTTACTCTATCGGATTGAAACTGAACTGACTATGAATGATCTGCGACCGTCCTTGTGCCCAACACATTGAAAAGCCAAACGACTTTCTGATCGCGTCTTGATGGGTTGAGTTGTTTTTGGTCTTGGTGCGCTGCATGAGTATTGCTCGATCTCCATGGCGGCTTTGCGGCTGCTTTCGGGCAGAGACCTGTTCGGGTTGTCACAACATTGGTGACCGTTCCGACAAAATCACCGGTCCATTTGGGTCTTGTGCGGTATCGATTTTTGTTGGTAGACCACGAGACGCCTGCCGAAATGCCGCAGTTTCGCATGACCAGCGTCAGCATGGTGCAACGAAATAGGGCATGGTGCAGTGGCTATTGCGCCTCAATTACAAAGAGTGAGTTTCATGCGGCTCGTTGGGCTCAGTGCTTGCCTGTTGATCTATTGGCTTGCTCTCTCTGGTCATTACACACCATTTTTGATCACGATGGGCGTGTGCAGCATCGCGTTGGTCCTTTGGTTCAGTGTGCGGATCGGGATCATTGATGGGGAAGGTCAGCCCTTCGAACTCTTGATCGCAGCCGTCACATACTGGCCGTGGCTTATCGTCGAGATCTACAAATCTGCACTGTCCGTCACGCGGATTTTGATTTCTCCAAGCCTGCCGATTTCACCCACCATGACGCGGGTTATCGCCAAACAGCGTACCAGCGCCGGGTTGGCGACTTATGCTAACTCCATCACGTTGACGCCTGGCACAATCACGACGCACGTCAACGGCGCTGAACTCATAGTTCATGCGATTACCGAAGGTGGCGCGATTGATCTGGAGGGCGGCGAGATGGATGCGCGGGTTAAAAAGTTCGAGGGGCAACGCTGATGTTTCTTGCTGCAATGCTTGCTTTGTTGGTTGCGCTTACGATTACCGTTGGGCGGGCCATTGCAGGGCCGACGGTCTTTGATCGTGTTTTAGCTGCAAATTCTGTCGGGACGCTCGCGATTTTGTTTCTGGCGGTTCTTGGTTTTCTCAATGATCGACCGGAATGGTTGGATATCGGTTTGACGTACGGACTTTTGAACCTGATCTCGACGTTTGCTGTCTTGAAATTCTTTCGTCACGGGGACCTGGCCTACGACGTTGACAATGATGAGGCGGAAGCAACCCGAGCGGAGGGGCGCTCGTGATGCCGGATGTCCTAGAGATTATCAGCTGGTTTTTTGTGCTGGGTGGGAGCTTCTTCGTTCTGGTTGGAGCTTTTGGATTTATCCGCATGCCGGACGTCTACACCCGTATGCATGCGGCGTCGGTTATCGATACCCTTGGAGCAGGAATGTTGATTGTCGGCATGCTGATCCAAGCGCCCAGTATCTTCGTCGCATTCAAGCTGGTTGTGATGGCTGCTTTGTTGTTCTTCTTTGGCCCGGTTGCATCCCACGCTATTGCGCAGACGGCTCTGGGTGCAGGG
>JBCBRD010000149.1:0-7980 GCA_039819885.1 Pseudomonadota bacterium | reverse complement strand
GGCGAACCGTTTGGGACGATCAAAATTTCAGCGCCACACTCTTCGAGGCACTCAGTAACGTCTTCTTGCCAAATGTCTTCACAGATCGGAACGCCGATCCGCACGCCGCGAAACGGAATAGGCCCTGGGAGGGGACCGGGATCAAACACGCGCTTTTCGTCAAAGACGCCATAGTTGGGGAGGTCCACTTTCGCGCGAACGGCTTGAACAGCCCCATCATCAAGCAGCACCGCAGCGTTGAAAAGCTTATCACCCTCCGGCCAGACCGTGCCCGTCAGCACGCCCGGCCCTGGCCCCATCTCAGCAGCGAAACTCTCAACCAATGCCCGGCATCGAGCGGCAAACGAGGTTTTGAGTACAAGATCTTCCGGGGGGTAACCAGTGACGAACAGCTCAGAGAAAACGACGAGATCGGCATCCATCGCTCGCGCCTTTTCGCGTGCGACCCGCATCTTTTCAATGTTGCCGACAAGGTCACCAACCGTCGGGTTGAGCTGGGCAATCGCAATCTTCAAACGTCAGACCTCATGTAGACCAGTATAGAAGTAAAGCCCCACAGGTCTCTGGCGCAATCCGCAGTGATGGCAGACGCAAGACAGGCGGTGACGGCGGCAATACGTTTTGACCAATGCTCGCCACCGCCGCCTGAACCTATGTCATGCAGACACTTCTGCACGCTCGACTGGACGGCCATTGCTGACGCGGTTCTGCTTCAAACGCTCTGCGATCAGAAACGCCAATTCGAGTGATTGGTCTGCGTTCAGGCGTGGATCGCAATGCGTGTGGTAACGATCTGACAGTTGCGATTCAGAAATCGCAACCGCACCACCGGTGCACTCGGTAACGTTTTGACCTGTCATCTCAACGTGCACACCACCTGGATGCGTCCCCTCGGCCTGATGGACATCGAAGAAGGCGTCCACCTCAGACAGAATGCGATCAAACGGCCGCGTCTTGAAGCCGGTCGCCGCCGAAATCGTGTTGCCATGCATAGGATCACACGACCAGACCACCGACCGCCCTTCACGTTCCACAGCCCGGATAAGTTTTGGTAGATGCTCGGTGACCTTGTTGGCTCCAAACCGGCAGATCAACGTGAGACGGCCAGGCTCGTTATCAGGGCTCAACGCGTCGATCAAACGCAACAATCCATCCGGCTCCATGGATGGACCGCACTTCAAGCCAATCGGGTTCTTAATCCCGCGGGCATACTCAACATGTGCGTGATCTGGCTGGCGGGTGCGATCGCCAATCCAAAGCATATGACCAGATGTTGCATACCAATCACCGCTGGTGGAATCGAGCCGCGTCAGGCTTTCCTCGTAACCCAGCAGCAGAGCTTCGTGGCTGGTGTAAAAGCGCGTCGACCGAACCTGCGCGGTGTTTTCCGACGTAATCCCACACGAACGCATGAACGCAAGTGTCTCATCAATGCGGTCAGCCAGTTCCTGATAACGATGGCCTTGGGGGCTATCTTGAACAAAGCCAAGCGTCCACTGATGCACGCGCTCAAGATCGGCGTAGCCACCTCCGGCAAACGCTCGGATCAGATTCAGTGTGGCCGCAGCCTGGCGGTAAGCATTGATCTGCCGCTGCGGATCGGGGACCCGCGCATCAGGTGTAAACTCGGTCCCGTTGATGATATCGCCACGATAGCTCGGTAATTCGACACCATCGCGCTTTTCAATCGACGATGATCGCGGCTTTGCAAACTGCCCGGCAATCCGGCCAACTTTCACAACAGGCAGTGACCCCGCATACGTCAGGACAACAGCCATCTGAAGAAAGACACGGAAAAAGTCACGGATATTATCGGCGTGGTGCTCAGCAAAGCTTTCCGCGCAGTCCCCACCTTGCAGCAGGAATGCCTCGCGGTTAGCAACGGCCGCCAACTTCTTTTTGAGTTCGCGCGCTTCCCCGGCAAAAACCAAAGGCGGGAACGTCGCGAGCTGTGCCTCGACATCCTCCAGCACTTTCGCATCTGGGTACTCTGGCACCTGTAAGATTGGAAGGCCGCGCCAGCTTCCCGGCGTCCACGTCTGACCCATAATCCTCGTCTCCTCCCGCTTCGTCACTTATCCAAACTCACAAGCGTTCAGATATCGCGGCCATGTTCGGTAACAAAATAAGATAGTTGCGTTTTCGGGAGCTTATAGGACAACCCCGACGAGGTGACTACCCTTCAAGCTCCCCGATCCGCCAAGCGGCTCGCAAACAGCGCTATTCCGTGCAAGCCTAAGTTCCAATCCGCTAAAAATCAGGCGCCTCAAGAGACTTCGGTCTGGCCGCCGCAGCCCATTAACCTGCTTCGATCAATACTCAGCCAATAGCGCCACAATGACCTTGAAAGACCCCTCATTCACATTCGGCATCGAAGAAGAGTACCACCTCGTTGATCTGGAGAGCAGGAACCTCGCACCTGCACCTAAAGCTCTAATGGATGAGTGTGAGGCCATATTGGGCGGCCAAGTCAGCCCGGAGTTCTTCCGCTCGCAGATCGAAATTGGCACCCAGGTGTGCGCATCATTTTCCCAGGCGAAGGACGAACTGTCTCGTCTGCGTGGCTGTATTGCAGCCACGGCAAACCGGCACGGGTTGGCACCTATAGCGTCATCAACCCATCCATTCGCGCGCAAATCGACACTTCAGACCACACCGAAAGAACGCTACGAGACGCTCGCGCGGGACTTTGCACACATCGGTCGACGCCTTGCCATTTGCGGCATGCATGTTCATGTCGGCATCGAGGACCAGGAGCTGCGCATCGACCTGATGAACCAGTTGCGCTACTTCCTGCCTCACCTCCTCATGCTCTCGACTTCTTCCCCCTTCTGGGAGGGCGAGGACACCGGCTTGAAGAGCTACCGCTTGGCGATTTTCCATGAACTCCCGCGCACCGGATTACCGCAACGCTTCGCCAGTTGGGGCGAGTATGAACGCACAGTCGATGTGCTCGTCCGCAACAAGGTGATTGAGGACGCCAGCAAGGTCTGGTGGGATTTGCGGCCCTCTGCCAAATTCCCAACGCTTGAGATGCGCGTCACCGACGTCACGCCGCGCATTGAAGATGCATTGTCCATTGCAGCACTCTATGTGGCCAGCGCCCGCATGTTGTATCGCCTCCGTCGTCGAAACCAATCGTGGCGGCAATATCCAGCATTTCTGATCGAGGAAAACCGTTGGCGTGCCCAACGTTACTCGGTGCACACGAGCTTGTTTGACTACGGTCGCGGTGACCTCGTGGCATTCTCGGAGCTGATCGAAGAATTAATCGACTTGCTGGCGGAAGATGCAGAGGCGTTAGACTGTGAAACTGAAATCCAACATGCACGCCGCATCATCAAGGAAGGCACGAGCGCAGATCGACAATTGGCCGCCTACGAGTCAAGACTAGACGGCGGTCACAGCAAGGAAGACGCGCTCAAAGCTGTGGTCGATCAGCTGATCGCCGAAACCGTTGCCGGGATCTGACGTCCGCCATGAGCTGGCTGGAGCACCTAGCCACCCCACCGGCTGTCAGCGCCGCAGCATCTCAGTCTCAATCACAATCCGCAGTTCGTCAGAAACCAACGGTATTGTCCGGGTGATCCCCCATTGAGACCGCAGAATTTTCGTGCGTGCTGAAAATCCCATCGCATAAACTCCGCTGTAGGTCGGGTTGACCTTCGCCAACGGATGCTCCCCGTCATAATTCCACACAACACTCAACGTCGCAGGTTGCGTCACGCCATTGATTGTCAAATCACCTTTGACGTTGGCGGTGCGCGATGTCGTCAACGCAACCGACTTCGAAACGAAAGTAATGTCGGGATACTTCGCGACATCGAAGAAATCAGAGGTTTGGGTTAAGTGCCTGTCCAATGACGCAACACCCGTCGAGAGGCTCGAGACACCAATACGTACATTCACCGTGGCGTCCTCAGGCCGACCAGGATCAAACCGAACCCTCCCGGTGACCTCAGTAAAACGGCCTGATTGGCGTGACATCCCAAGATGGTCCCAGGACACCGTTACCGACGTATGTTCGCGGTCGAGCACATACTCATCTGCCAGCGCCAGCGGTGTCAAAAGCACCACTGCGACCAAGCAAACCAGCCCACCCGCCGTGAAACGTTTCATGTGAATCATAAATCCCCCGAGACCCAAGCGAGTGGATGAGGGTGGCCAACCGTCTTTCAGACAAACCTATAGACCAGCCGACATACCCCCATCGACGGAAATTTCCGTGCCCGTGATATAGGCGGCATCGGAACTGGCCAGAAAAAGGGCGGCCTTGGCAATATCTTCGCCGGTTCCGAACCGCTTGAGCAATGTCCGATCAACCAGCGCCTTGTGAACCATGGGGTTTCTGAGGAATCGGTCCGTCAAAGCCGTTTCAACAAATCCAGGTGCAATAGCATTTACGCGAATATTGAAGGGCGCATATTCGACGGCCAGCCCCCGTGTGAGAGCCGCGACCGCGCCCTTTGTGGCTGAATATCCAACCAACTGCCGTAAACCGCGATGACCCATGATCGACGAGATATTGATCAAGGACGCCTCACCGGATGCCTTCAACAACGAAAACCCATCGCGCGCCATGCGAACAACACCGTCAAGGTTCACTTCCCGGATTTTGACCCAATCAGCATCTGTTAGATGACGGAAGTCCTCGCGGACGTTCAAGCCGGCATTGTTGATCAGGGCGTCGATCTTTCCATGCGCTTCTTCGATGGTGCGAAACAGGTGCGTGACATCTTGGCCTTTGGAAACATCAACACGAACTGCGGTAACGCAGGCCTTGCTGCCACCAGCCTCACCGGCGGCTAGACGCTCAACCGCGCTCTCGGCTGCTGCTCCGTCAATATCCGTGAGGTACACGTGCGCACCTTCGGCAACGAATACCTCAGCGATGGACAAACCGATGCCATTAGCAGCCCCGGTCACCACAACAACTTTTCCGTCCATTCGCCCTTGCGTCACTACAATGTCCCTTCTTACCGATGCTGACGCTAGTTCAAATTTCCAGCATCAGCGCACGGATTTAGGCGGGAACACACAAAGCTGCAACCGAGCCGTCAGTCTTGGGTTACCTTATAGCGTACACCGGGACTATTCGGCTGCTTGCGCGGGCGGCACCCACTTCTCGCGCATGGTCACGAGCTCTTCGGACGCACTCGGGTGCAGCGCCATCGTCCGATCAAAGTCCGCCTTTGTGGCACCCATCCGCATCGCGATGGCAACAGACTGCACCATTTCAGCGGCGTCGTGCCCTGCAACATGACAGCCAACGACGCGGTCACTCGCACCATCCACAAGCAGCTTCATCATAGTGCGTTCGTCTTTGCCCGCCATCACAGCCTTCATGGGCCGGAAGTATGATTTATAGACATCAAGCTGCGCGTACTTGGCCCGTGCCTCGTGCTCGGGAAGCCCGACGGTCCCAATCTCCGGGGTCGAAAAAACGGCTGTCGGAATGAGATCATAGTCTGTCGCCCACGGCTTGCCCCCAAACTCGGTATCAGCAAACGCGTGCCCCTCTCGGATCGCGACCGGCGTGAGTTGAACCCGGTCCGTGACGTCACCCACAGCAAACACACTGTCGACGTTGGTGCGCGATTTGGCATCCACGAGGATCTCGCCGCCAGGCCCTGTTTCAACACCGGCTGCGTCCAAACCAAGATTGGCCGTATTTGGACTGCGCCCAATCGCAAACATGATCTGACCAGCTTCTAACGTTGCCCCATTGTCCATATGGCCGATCAACCCCGAGGAGGTTTTTTCAATCTTTTTAAACGTCCGATTGTAGACAAACCGCACGCCCAGGTCGCGGTATCCTTTTTCAACAGCGTCCCGCATATCTTCATCAAAACCGCGCAGGATCTTGTCGCGCCGGTAGATCAGCGTCGTCTCAACGCCGAGGCCGGCAAAAATTCCGGCAAACTCGACAGCGATATAACCACCACCTGCAATCACAATATGCTTTGGCAACCGTTCAAGATCGAACGCTTCATTGGACGTGATGACGTGCTCACGACCGTCAAGCTTGGGATCGATGTTCGGCGTTCCACCGGTGGCGATAAGGATCCGCTTCGCAGTGATCGTCCGGCCTTCCTTGGTTAGCTCAACAGTGTGGCCATCCACCAATCGAGCATGGTCCGCAAAAACCGTCGCGCCAGCGTTTTCGAGACCTTTTTGATAGAGGCCCTCAAGACGCGTGATCTCGCGTTCCTTCGCGGTTACCAGCTGCGACCATGAAAATGGCGTCTCGCCGACATCCCAGCCAAATCCGCGTGCCGCTGCAAACTCTTGCGGAAAGCGCGAGGCATAGACGTATAGCTTTTTTGGTACACAACCCCGAATGACACAGGTGCCGCCATAGCGAAACGATTCCGCGACACCGACCTTCGCGCCATGCCCAGCAGATATGCGCGCGGCTCGTACCCCACCCGAGCCACCGCCAATTACAAACAAGTCGAAATCATACTCAGCCATCTCGTGAAACCTTTAACTCGCACCCGTACGATACGTGCACACAAATTCTGATGTCTGCCTCAGCCCCGTGGCTCAGGCTGCTACTTCTTCACCTTCAAGCACCCGGACGCCTTCTTCACCCCCGAGAATGGCGACATCCGCCAAGCCGATAAACAGCCCGTTCTCAACCACACCGGGGATCATCTTGAGCGCTTCATCAAGAGCCACAGGATCGGCGATCTGTCCAAAGGCTGCATCGATAATGTAGTGCGCGCCATCGGTCTCAAACGGAGAACCATCAGCGTTTAATCGCAACGTCAGTTCGCCGTGGCAGCCAGCTTCCTGCGACAGCATCTGGACCATCTCCTGTGTTGCCTGGAGACCGAACGGCACGGCCTCAATCGGCAAAGGAAAGGCACCCAATGTCTCAACAAACTTGGAACCATCGGCGATCACGATCATCCGCTCGGATGAGGTCGCAACAATTTTCTCACGGAGCAGCGCCCCACCCCCGCCTTTGATAAGGCGCAACGCGCGGTCGATCTCGTCGGCACCGTCGACCGTGAGATCCAAAAACGGCGTTTCATCCAATGTCGTGAGCGGAATGTTCAAAGCTTCTGCTTGTTTCCGCGTAGCTTCCGAAGTTGGCACGCCCACAACCTTCAACCCATCAGCAACACGCTCCCCCAGAACCTCGACAAAGTGAGCGGCGGTTGATCCTGTGCCTAACCCAAGCCGCATGCCCTCATCGACAAAGGTCATCGCTTTTTCAGCCGCCATACGTTTGAAGGCATCAGTGCTCATAAGTGTCTCCGGATGGCAAAGAGTATGGAAGGGGCGGTGGTGAACGGCAAACAGATGGCGACGCGCGGTCTAGCACGCCTCTTGTTCGGGAGAAACATGCTGGCAGAGAAGGTCTTCGCACGTCATGACCGTCACAGACCGCCCATCAGCATGTACTTCATTTCAACGAATTCCTCGATCCCGTGGTGCCCGCCTTCACGACCAAGCCCGCTTTGCTTTACGCCGCCGAAAGGCGCCACCTCGGTTGAAACCACACCTTCGTTGATCCCGACCATGCCATAATCGAGGGCTTCTGCGACGCGCCAAACCCGGCCAATATCACGCGCGAAGAAGTACGCAGCCAAGCCAAACTCGGTATCATTGGCCTGAGCAATGACGTCGTCTTCGCTATCAAAACGAAATAGCGGAGCAACAGGCCCAAAGGTCTCTTCACGGGCGACTTTCATGTCCAGCGTGACATCCCTTAGTACTGTCGGCTGGAAGTAATTCTCACCGGCAGAATGTCGGCTCCCACCAACCACCACTTTAGCCCCTTTCGAGATCGCGTCCGCAACGTGATCTTCGACCTTTTCAACGCCAGCGGTGTTGATCAGCGGGCCGACATTGACACCGCTCTCGCGTCCTTCACCGACTTTCAACGCGCTGACCTTCGCCATGATCACGCGCAAGGTCGCTCCGGCTTTGGCGGCTGGTTGCGCGGTCGTCGTCAAACCGGCTGAAGAC
>JBCBRD010000148.1:0-8078 GCA_039819885.1 Pseudomonadota bacterium | reverse complement strand
ACGCGAGCGGCGAGACCGGCTTCAAGATTTGCACAAACGGGTCCATCGCCTTGCTGAAGACCGGCGACATTCCGATAAAAAAGCCAATGGGTATTGCGACAAGCGCAGCTAGGAAAAACCCGATAAGTACACGCGCAATTGAATACGCCAGCTGGATGCCGATGCCCTTATCATTCGGTCCCTTGTCGTAGAAGGGGTCGGCCAGATGATTGAAGATCTCCTGCCCGACTTCGAGAGGGCCCGGCATGGCCGATCCCCCCTTTGCCTGTATGCCCAGCAATTCGGCATATGCGGGGTCCATATCAACACCAGGACCTTTTTGAGCTTCGACCCACAAGTGCCAACCGAGTAGGAACACGATCAGAATTGTGAGTGACAAAACCAATGCCTTGGTGTTGAGAGACAACGTCATAAAGAATGGACCCCGGCTATGCGTCTTATGTGCGTTTGATGGCGAACGACGAGACGTACTCTTCAGGTTTCGACGGATCGAACGTCTTACCCATGATATCGTAGTTCTGATACGTCTCGGTCGGAGGCGTTTGACCTATCGACTTCATGACCTCGGCAGCATCCGTTGCCAGGTAAACCTGCTCAGCGATTGCTTTGTAGTTGAGGTCACCTTTAACGTAGCCCCAACGCTTCATCTGCGTGAGGATCCAGACCGCCATCGAGTGATAGGGGAATGGGTCAAAGTCGATCCGGTCTGGTTCATTGCGAACCTTTCCAAGACCATCCGCAAACCGTCCGGTGAGAACCTGCTCAACAACCGTTGTTGGCTGGTTGAGATAGTTCTTCGGTGAGATCGCAGCTGAGATCTCTTTACGGTTTGCGTTGTTGGACGAGAAAGCAGTCGCGTCCAAAATCGCCTTGAACAACGCAAGGAACGTTGCCGGATTCTCATCAATGAAGCCCTGGCTGGCAGCAAATGCACAGCACGGGTGGCCTGGCCAAATCTCTTTGGTCAGTTTGTAGATGAAGCCAACACCGTCATACACGGCACGCTGGTTAAACGGGTCGGGCGACAGATAGCCGTCGACGTTTTCAGCCCGTAGGTTGGCGACCATCTCCGGTGGTGGAAGCACGCGGATCTGAATGTCCTTGTCAGGATCAAGTCCAGCCTCGGCCACGTAGTACCGCAAAAGGAAGTTGTGCATCGAGTACTCGAATGGAACGGCGAACTTAAAGCCTTTCCACATCTTCGGATCTTGCTTGTCCTTGTGCTTGTTGTGCAGCGTGATGGCTTGGCCGTTGATGTTTTCAACCGCGGGCATTGTCCAAGGTTTGGCAACAGAACCCGAGCCGACCGTGATCGCCAACGGCATCGGCGTGAGCATGTGGGCGGCGTCATATTCGCCTGACAAAGATTTGTCGCGGCTGACGGCCCAACCAGCTGTTTTGATGACGTCAACGTCGAGGCCATACTTCTCGTAAAAGCCCATCGGCTTGGCCATGATGATTGGCGTCGCACAGGTGATTGGAACGAAGCCGACCTTCAGTTTCGTCTTCTCAAGCGGGCCAGTCGCTTCAAGCACCTTCGCCTTCAGGTCATCTAGTGGGAAGAACTGCGAGATAACGGCTGCTGCCGTACCAGCTCCAACCGCACGCAGAAACTGACGACGGTTAGCGTCGGCACCGAACAAGCCGTGCATCACAGCATTGTCGACTAGACGGGAAACAACAGCTTCTTCGTCTTCCCACTCTGGAACGTCTTCTTTGATCGGGGCTGGCTGCTGGGCAGCTGGCTTTTCACCAAGCGCTTCTTTGTCGTCAGTCGACAAGCAGTAGAACCGTGATTCTTGCTTATCGGCTTCCGCCATGGCCAGCTGGTGCTCCCACATGGAGCTATGCTGCCCACACGGACAGCCCGACCATAAAATGGCATTTGGATCGTATGGATTGCTAAGTGCACCCATTGCGTTTTGTCCTTAAACGACAGGGTCGGACGACCATTTCATGTTGCGGTCACCGACCATGTTTAGCCGCCTTCGGCTTGTGCAGCGTCTGCCCCCATCAGCAAACGCAGCGGTCTCAGTCTACAAAGCGACCCGCCATTAGGTCGCTCAGCGGGCGATGCAACGCGCATCAACCCAGAAGTTCTTTCGCAGCGATGATCGTCTTCGAAACCTCGTAGAGAGGCTCGTTCCGCTGCATCGAAGATCGTTGAAGTTCACGCAACGCGTCTGGCTCGGAGATGCCGCGCTGTTGCATGAGAATACCTTTGGCCCGCTCAATCAGCTTACGTTCGACAAGGGCGCGTTCGGCATCGGCAGCACGAGCGCGATAAGCCCCAATGCGTTCATGCGTTGCGAGCGCAGCAATAGCCGAGTTCCGAAGACGGTCAGAGGATGCCCCGACACACAAAACGCTGTCAGCGCCAGCCAAAACCGCAGCGCTCAGCCGGTCCGGTTCATCGCTCTCAGTCAACAGCATCAACGGTTTGTCGAAGCGATCCGTTAGTTCGCCGAGCAGACGACAGGCGTCGTCACTCAGATCGGTGAGGTAGACGATCATCAGATCGTTTTCGGGCAAGCTTCGAACGCTTAGCGCCTCTTGTAGCGAACCATACGTTGCGACGAGCACAATCCCGCGATCACCGAACATACATTCGAGGAACGGGTCAGTTCCTGGCCGCATGTCAATCAACACCGCACGATGCCGTCTCGGTTCTTTCAACCTGATCTGCAAGCGAACCCTCACTGGTTAATCGGTATTTAACTCCGCAAGCTCTGTGCCAAGCGCCTGTGTAAAAAATAGCATCGCCCCATCAATGCCTTAGGTGTTGCTCATGAGGCTTGTCCGCAATTACGCATTTCTAAAAATTATGCATATTTGCAATAAATTTACGCAACTGCGTATTGACGGCACTGCTTTTTGCGACGACGCTGACGGTGGAACAGCCCCATTTGCATCCCGACCCTTGGAGCAATCGCAACGTGAATATCCAGCCGCCAAAGGCCTATGATGCAAGCCTTCTGGAAAGGGCGCTGGACAGCCTCGAAGCCGCTGTTTTCATCTTCGACCCGAGCGAAAACCGCATTGCACAATTCAACCAGGCGGCCCTCAAGGCAACCGGCCAGAACGGTTATGAAATGGCCGCAATGCCGGTGAGCGAATTGTTTCCCGGCCAGTTGCCGGAAATGATCAATTTAACGCTAGAATGTCAGGACCTTGGCCGCGCATGGGCAGGCAATATGCGTTTGGCAACGTCTGACCAAAAGGGTCGCAGCGTTGAGCTGTTCTTGTCGGAATTCGAGTTCAATGGACGCCCAATGATCATCGCCAAATGCTATGATCTCAGGTCGATCAGAAGTCGGAGAGCCCAAGCTGAAGTCGATCAGGTCTATCGCAGTGGCCAGCCGGAACGCGAGCGCATCAACACTGTTTTTCGGCAGCTTGAACGGGGAAACCAACTCATACTGCATGCGGCCGGTGAAGGAATTTATGGTGTCGATGCAGACGGGATCACGACGTTTCTCAATCCAGCCGCCGAAGCCATGTTGGCGTGGCCTGCCGAAGAGCTCATCGGACGCAATGCCCATACCTACTTCCATCACAGCCACGAAGACGGCACAGGATACCCGATCAAGGCCTGCCCGATCTATGCAGCGTTTCGGGATGGCTGTGTTCACCAGGTCGAAAACGAGGTCTTCTGGCGCAAAGACGGGACGCCATTTCCGGTCGAATACACAAGCACCCCCATCGAAGACAAAGGCCGCCTGCTCGGAGCCGTGGTGGTTTTTCGGGATGTGACAGCAAAACGCCAGACCCAGACCGAACTTCGCATTGCGCTCAAAGAGGTTGAGGCACTCAAGAAGCGGCTAGAACAAGAAAACGAATATCTTCAACACGAGTTGCGCGGCGGAGCCAATCACAGAGAAATCGGCGGCAGCAGCGTCGCGGTTCGTCAAATTCTCGAACAGGTGGAATTAGTTGGCGCATCCGACGCGAGTGTACTGATCACTGGCGAGTCAGGCACTGGAAAGGAGCTGATCGCAAGAGCAATCCACGCGGCAAGCCCGCGATCCAAACGTCCACTTATTCGTGTGAACTGTGCCAGCATCCCGCGCGACCTCTTCGAGAGCGAATTCTTCGGTCACGCAAAAGGCGCGTTCACCGGAGCTGTTTCCGAACGCATTGGTCGTTTTGAGCTGGCCGATGGCGGCACCATCTTTCTCGATGAGGTGGGTGAACTTCCATTGGAAAACCAGGCAAAGCTCCTGCGCATCTTGCAAGAAAAGCAGTTCGAGCGCATTGGCGAAACCAAGACCCGTCAAGTCGATATTCGCGTGATTGCCGCCACCAACCGCAACCTCAAAAAAGACGTCGCCGAGAAGAACTTCCGAGAAGATCTCTACTTCCGCTTGAACGTCTTTCCAATCGAATCACCACCGTTAAGAGACCGGCTCGACGATATCCCGGACCTCGCCACGTTATTCTTGCGCCGAGCAAGTGAACGCGCCAACAAGCTCGACCTTCAGATCAGCATGGCAGACGTCGAACGCCTCAAGGCGTACCACTGGCCAGGCAATATTCGGGAGTTGGAAAATGTCATCGAGCGTGCCGTGATTACAGCCACCGATGGCCGCTTGCGTTTCCATGTGCCGAAGACCGCGGTCATGACCGACGATAAGGCCCTCCCGCAAAGCGACCATCCCGCAGCTTCGGAAACCACCAATGAGGCCACACGCGTTAGCGTCAACTCACGCTCTCCAACGGCAGCCGGTGGCATCCTAACCGACCATCAACTCAAGGCGCGTGAACGTGAAGCTTTGGAAACTGCGCTGCGTCGATGCAATGGCCGGGTCTCCGGACCCAATGGCGCGGCCAGGCTCCTCGGACTAAAACCCACAACCCTCTACTCGCGCCTCAAACGCTCCAGCATCGACGCCCGCACCTTCAAGGGCGATTAGGCTGCGCTGCCGGAGCGCAACCAGTGCACGAAACAAGACCAACTACATAGTTTGGGATCAGCCGCTAACCGAGCCTCATGGGCTCAAGCAAGAGCAAGGCGACTGCTCAGTCTCGGGTTTACCCGGTGTTGACAACACCGAGCGCCGCCTGTCGGAGAGACTCCGGCCTGTGAGACAAATAAGTGGCGCACCCTGCAGGAGTCGAACCTGCGACCTTTGGAATCGGAATCCAACGCTCTATCCAGCTGAGCTAAGGGTGCGTGCGCGCGCCCGAGCGCTGGGGCCCGGGCGACGGACGGACTGTGTAGCCCATTCTAGCCGTCGTCGCAATTGGCGTGATCCAAGGCCATCAAGTCGGTCCATAAGCTGGGGAGTGCTGCTGACCTCACACAAACTTGGCCCTATAGTCCGCGCGATCACGGCCAAGGTGGAAACATGAACAAGACAGCGGAAAAGTCGGCAACTTCGGGCAAGCCAGATCGGGCAGAAAAGGCTGCACGTCCAGCCTTCACAGTACCTGATGGCGAGCCGGTACCCGTTCAAAAAGGCAGCCACGTCTACCTGATCGATGGCTCCGGCTACATTTTCCGCGCTTTTCATGCGTTACCTCCGCTCACAAGGCCATCAGACGGACTTCCTGTCGGGGCAGTGCATGGCTTTTGCCAGATGCTTTGGAAGCTGCTGGCGGAATTGAAGCTGGCGGACCGGCCTACACACATGGTTGTGCTGTTCGATCATTCTGCCAAGACCTTCAGAAGCGACATCTATCAGGACTACAAGGCCAACCGCCCGCCCCCGCCGGAGGAACTGGTGCCCCAGTTTCCGCTGATCCGCGATGCCGTCAAAGCCTTCAATGTGGCCTGTATCGAACAGCAAGGCTTCGAAGCCGACGATCTCATCGCAACCTATGCCAAACAAGCCGTCGATGCCGGTGGTGATGTCACCATTGTGTCGTCTGATAAGGACTTGATGCAGCTCGTCCGTCCCGGCGTTGTGATGTGGGATGGGATGAAGAACAAGTCGTTTGGCCCCGATGAGGTGCGCGAGAAGTTTGGCGTCCCGCCCGACAAAGTCGTCGATGTCCAAGCGCTTGCAGGTGATAGCGTCGACAACGTGCCAGGCGTGCCGGGGATCGGTGTGAAAACCGCAGCCGACTTGATCAATACATTCGGTGATCTTGATGAGTTGTTACGCCGCGCACCCGATGAAATCAAACAGCCGAAACGCCGCGAAAAGCTGATCGAGTTTGCCGACCTTGCGCGGATCAGCCGTGACCTGGTGCGACTGGATCAGGACGTTCACGTTGAGGTCCCGATCGAGCAGGTGGCACTCCAGGACCCTGACGCGACAACGCTGCTCAGTTATCTCCGCGAAATGGAATTCAACACGCTCACCCGTCGCATTGCAGAAGGACTGGGGGCGGAACCCCCGCCCATGCCGCAGAAATCGGTCGGGTCGAGCGTCAAGGGCGCGCCCGTTGCCCGGAGCCGAAAAGGCAGCGCTGGAAACGATACGCCTCCATCAACGCCGGAAGGCGCAGTCGGAACCCCGTCTGCAGGCGCAGCTTCCGGTGCAGCGAATGCGACCGCAAAACCCATCAACCGCGACGCCTACATCACCATCACGGATATGGAGACGCTGCAAAAATGGCTGGAACGTTCCGCCGAAACAAGCCGTTTGGCCTTCGATACCGAGACGACAGGGCTTGATCCCATGCAGGCGGATCTCGTTGGGGTCTCAATTGCACCGGCTGTTGGTGAAGCAGCCTATATCCCAATTGCTCACACCGCGAAGGCTGACGGTTTCGACTTTGGTGATAGATCTGAGGCGCCCGAACAGCTCGCCCTAGGAGACGTCTTGGAAGCGCTACGCGGCCCCCTTGAAAATCCATCCATTCAAAAGATCGGCCAGAACTTGAAGTACGATCTGGTGGTCATGCGCCAGCACGGGGTGGACATCACGCCAATCGATGACACGATGCTCTTGTCGTACGCGCTCGACGCCGGTCGTGGCGGGCACGGTATGGATGATCTGGCCGAACGCCACCTGGGGCACACGTGCATTCCGTTCTCGAAGGTGATCACGACCATCCCAGGCGCTGAGAAGGTCAAAAAGAAGTCAGACCTGACATTTGCCCAAGTCCCAATCCCCGAAGCAACCGCCTATGCTGCGGAAGATGCCGATGTAACATTGCGGCTGTGGCATGTCTTGAAACCACGACTTGCAGCAGAGCGCCGGACGACCGTATACGAAACGCTCGAACGGCCCATGGCGTCTGTCATCGCGATGATGGAACGGCATGGCATCAAGGTCGATCGCACCATCCTCTCGCGCTTGTCAGGTACGTTCCAACAGCGGATTGCCGCCCTTGAAGACGACGTCTTTGAGCTGGCTGGGAAAAAATTCAATCTAGGTTCGCCTAAGCAACTCGGTGAGCTGCTGTTTGATCATCTCAAGCTGCCTGGCGGCAAGAAGACCAAAAGCGGTCAGTGGCAGACCGGTGCTGGTCTCCTCGATGATCTCGCGGCTAACGAAGAACTTCCCGATGATGCGCGGAAGTTGATCAACACGATGCTCGAGTGGCGGCAACTCTCAAAGTTGCGATCCACGTATACGGACGCATTGCCCAATTACATCAACCCGACCACGGAGCGAATCCATACGAGCTATGCCCTGGCTGCCACGACGACGGGCCGGCTCGCATCATCTGATCCAAACCTGCAAAACATCCCGATCCGCACGAAAGAGGGCCGTGAGATCCGCACGGCCTTCATCGCCGATAAAGGAAACAAGCTCATTTCCGCGGACTACAGCCAGATCGAGTTACGGATCCTGGCCCATATCGCAGATATTCCGCAGCTCAAGGCAGCGTTCGCCGAAGGGCTCGACATCCACGCCATGACGGCATCAGAGATGTTCGGTGTTCCGATTGAAGATATGCCGAGCGAGACGCGACGGCGCGCTAAGGCCATCAACTTCGGCATCATTTATGGGATTTCTGCGTTTGGTCTGGCCAACCAGCTTTCGATCCCGCGTGAGGAGGCCGCCGCCTACATCAAAACATACTTCGAGCGGTTCCCAGGTATTCGCGCCTATATGGATAGCACCAAGAAAATCGCCCACGACCACGGCTACGTGGAAACGGTTTTTGGCCGACGCATCCAC
>JBCBRD010000147.1:0-8121 GCA_039819885.1 Pseudomonadota bacterium | reverse complement strand
ACCACCGGCATCGGCCGCCCTGAAGACGTCGAGACCGTTCTGGAAGTCCCCTACCTCGCGTCCCTGCCTTTGCTGGCCTCGACGAAATCGTGATCCGGTTCCGAGATTGTCATGCGGATCGTTCGTAGCGGGTCACGCGTTTCCTGCGAGGCGAGCAAAGGCAGGGACGCGAGGTAGGGGACTTCCAGAACGGTCTCGACGTCTTCAGGGCGGCCGATGCCGGTGGTTGCGAACTCCAACGCCAGCACGAACAGCACTGCAATGCCCAATGCGCCAATTGCTGCGATAGCGACCAGCTTTTTTCGGTTTGGAGATGAAGGCATCAAGGGGATGTCTGCGGTCTCGACGATCCTTGCATCGGGTAGCTGCAAGTCTTGTGTTTCCGCAGTGATTTTGTAGCGTTGAAGGAGTGCTTCGAAGAGCTGCTTTGATGAAAGAGCCTCGCGTTCCAGCTCTTTGAGTTGGACGGTCTGCGACTTAGCTGCAACCTCGCTGCTCTGGCGAGCGGCGAGGTTTTCCTGGAGTTCTGTTTCCCTGGTCTGGGCTTCCGTGTAAACGTTCTTCAAGCCTTGAACGAGGCGATCGACCTCTTCCTGGAGGTCTCTTCGCGCGTCCCTGACTTTCGCCTGAATCTTCAGTATTTCCGGGTGCCTAGGTCCGTATTTCGTTTCCAACTCGGCCCGTCTTCGTGTCGTCTCGGCAAGTTGGACGCGCATAAGGCGGATCGTGTTGTTGTCCAAGACATCGGCAAGAGTCGTTGCGCTGTCGCCTTGTTTTTTAACGCGCAAAGCCTGCTCATATTTCGACCGAGCTCGCGCTGTTTCGTTGCGAGCCAGCACGGTTTGTTCCATGAGACGTGCGAGTTGTTTTTCAGACAGGATCTGGCCTTCGGTTGCGAAGATACCGTTTCGTGCCTTGAATTCCTCGACCTTGCGCTCAGCCGTCATCACAGTCGTGCGCATTTGGTCGAGTTTCTTCTCAAGTGTCTCGGTCGCGTAACCGGTCAATCGCTTTTTGTCTTCGAGTTGTTTTTCCAGATAAACCTCGGCGACGGCGTTGGCGATCTGTGCAGCTTTTCCAGCGTCCGTGGCTCGAAAGCTGATTGCGATCAGCAACGTCGTTCGCACGCGTTGGACACTGAGGCGATTTGCAAAAGCTGCAGCGACCCAATCGCGGCGGGGATCATATGGCTCGGTTCCCATGAGGGAGTTGCCCGGATTTGATGGCATATCAGCGGACCAACTCGTACCCGTCTGTTCCTGTGACGTGGGATATAGGAACGAAAGATCGAAGCTCGGGAGCAGCGCGGTTAGCCCGGTTTGTTGAAACAACTCCGGGTCGTTGCGCAGGTTCAGTCGATCAATGACTTTGAGTGCGACAGCTCTGGAGCGGAGGATCTCAACCTCGCTCTCCATAGTTGCGCCATTCACCTTCAAGTCGGAGACCACGTCTTTTAGGTTTGCAATCGTGCGCTCGCGCGCTTCGACCTGAACCATAGCGGTTGCTTGATAGAGGTTGGGGAGTTGTGTTGTGAGGAAAGCGACCCCGATGGTCACAAGACCAGCAAACAACGCGATGACGTACATACGTTTTCTCAGGGCGAATAAAATTCGCCCGAGTGGGATGCCGCCTCCTGCGCCGTCTTCGATGTCGTCTTCTTGCTTCATTCTTGTTGCCGGTGCTGCCTTCCTAGAATTTCATTTTCGCGCCAATTCCGACGCGGTGTCGGGTGTAGTCAAAGGCAGCTAAGTTTGAATCTCGAACCTCATGATCGTAGTTAATGGTGAAGGACCAGTTTTTATTCAGAAAATATTCGAAATTTATATTTCCAGCATACGTCCAATCATCCCTATTTGTGCCGATGAAATCGGAATTTGATATTCCGCCACCAATGCTCATCACCATGTTGTTGGCAATGTCATAATCAATTGTTGCAGACAGTGCCGTTTCGACACGTCCTCCATCATCGGCTGCGTCGATTGTTTCCACTTTTCTCGATAGCGAACTTGAAACCGTCATGCGCTCAGTAGGAAGCCATTCCACATGACCTTCCAGGAGGCTTGTGCCAAAGTTTTCAAGCTCTGGATGGTCGTAGTTTCGAATGCCGTAACCAGCGAGTAGGCGCCATCGAAGGAGTGGGCTTGTTTCAAAACTCAATCCAGCAAGAGCTTCATAGCCATCGGAGTCGATGAAGGGATTGGCTTTGTCGATTGAATCCTGCCGGACATATCTGATTTTCGAAATCGCTTCAAATCCAGGAGAGAAACGATAGCCAGCACTGAGTTGAGTGGAATACTGTGTCGAGTCCCGCAGGTCCTGATCAAGCGTGGTGCCATTAAGCGCTTTGATGTCGTAGTAATCGCGGTGAATGAATTGCGCCGACAGCGTGCCGTACAATTTTCCGACGTCGCGTGTGATGCCAATCGTTGCTTCGTTTGCCCAAACTGGGACTGGTTCCGCAGCAGCTATTGGTACGGTTTGGGAACCGCGTTCCTCATACCCCAGGTCACTCGATAAGCTGACTGAGAGCGTATGTGCATGATCGAAATGAAGGGCACCTTGCATCAGTGCAGCGCCAGCAACGAAGTTTTGGTCAGGGTTGTCGAGGAATTCGACGAAGCGTCCACCAAATGCGAAGTTTAGTTGATGTCGAGAAAAGTCTGAGTTGATTTCAACGCCCGCGTCCAACTCAGTTCGAAGGTCTTGAACAGTGTTGTCGGGCGCGGCGAAGATGTTGTCGTCATAGGTGGTTGTGATACCGGCTGATGGGAAAAAGTTGAAGCGGCCTGCTCGGATCCCTTCGGGCTTTACGTATTGGCGGTCGCGCTCACGAACAGTTTCAGCGCCATACCGACGGTTTGCATCGTAAGTCCTGAGCCTTTCGCGAGAAGCGACCGTGCTGGTGATCAAATCGCTGTCGTCTGTTAGATCAAGCGCAAAGACAGGTGCACTACTAACTATGCCTGGGACGATAACGGCCCCGAGGCTGGCAAGAAAAACGCGCGACAGGTAGCCGAGCCTGACATCGTATTGGGCGCTGTTAATGGGCCCGAGCATTAGAAGAACCGTTCAGGCACGCGTATGTTGTCGCCGGGCAAAACAGGAATGTTTGATGCCAAGGGTAGACGGACGGTTGGTTGACTGTCTCGTGCGATCAAAACGTAGCTCTGATCCGCCCGGTAGCTATACCCACCTGCAATTGCAATGGCGTCTCTGATGCGGAGTCCGTTTTTGAATGTGAATTGACCACCTGATCGTACTTCCCCATGGACAAAGATGGGCCGGTAATTCAGGACCTCAATGCTCAATCGCGGATTTTTCAGGTAGCCGTTTGAGAATTTGCGTTTTGCGGTATTGGAGAACTCAGCAATTGTTTGACCCTCTGCTGGCACATTCCCAATGAGTGGCATTGCGACTCGACCGATTGAGTCGATTTCGAAATCGCCCGAAAGATCTGGTTCGCCAAATACGGTGATTTTCAGTTTATCGCCGATTCCAAGGCGATATTGTCGACCGAGATTCCCGGTCCGTTCCTCTGCGAAGGTCGGTGAAGACAGGGGCGCAGTCGATGTGGCGCAGCCCGATGTGAATGCCGCTGCTAATACAACTGTGACAAAACGGATATCCGAAAGGCTGATATAGCGTTTTTTTTCTTTGATTTGAGCAGCCATAGGTCTGAACGCCTGACAAATACTGAAGACCTTTCACGCCTTGTTCATTGACGTGCTTACAACCGTGAGTATTACCGATTGAGGTTAGGGCGCGGTTAAATGGCAATTTCAAACTTTATGCTTCATTCTTCTTTAATGATTGAAAGCTGTTAGCAGCATCTTCAAAGTTTTGGCGCAATACACGTGTAGATCTGTGTTCGCGTTGATGTGAGTTTTCAAATGCAAGCTTCTACAGTTGTTGTTCCGCAGGATGTGTCGACCCCGTATGCTGCGAAGGATCAGGCCTATTTTTCCGGTGCCAGGTCTGACTTTGTTGCTTGTTTGCCGGAGGACGGCTCGGCTCGCGTTCTTGAAGTGGGGTGTGGAACGGGCGCAACTGGGGCAATGGCGCTTCAATGTGGCCGTGCTTCCCAATATGTTGGTGTCGAGCTCTTTCCATCTGCGGCGGCTGACGCGGAAGCTGTCCTAAGTGATGTCGTGGTGGGCGATGTTGAGACCTTGGAACTTGACTGGCAGCCGGCGGCGTTCGATGCGCTTTTGCTGTCCGAAGTTGTGGAGCACTTGCGTGAGCCTGGCGCTGTCTTGAAAAAGCTGGACCGGTTTTTGCGCCCGGGCGCGCTTGTTTTCGCAAGTTCGCCGAACATCTCGCATTGGCGTGTGATCAGGAAGCTTATCCGCGGTGAGTTCCCGCAAGAGGATCGCGGTGTTTTTGATCGGACGCACCTGCGTTGGTTCACGCCCGAGAGCTACTGCATGTTGTTTGAGCAGCATGGATTTGTCGTCGAGTGGGCTGGGCCTGTAACGCCCCCATCGCGGCGGACACGCATGATTTCAAGATTTACAGGTGGCGCTTTTGACCATCTGTTTATGACCCAGGTGTGCGTGATTGCTCGCAAACGTGGCTGACAGCAGGCTGCAGGATCAGCTCGAGCGATCTGGGCGTGGCCCGATAGCTCTTTGCGCTCTATGGACCGATCGGGATGCTAGCTTCGATTAGTGATTGAAGATGTTCCGGTGACGATGTCGTAGGTGCAGATGAATGTGCTGTGACGGTCAGCTGGTTCGATCACCAGATAGGGCTGCTTGTAATCCGCCTTCCACTTCGGGCTATCGATTTCCCAAAGGCCGACGTCTGGATCGTTGCGCCCGATTTGGATCGTGATTTCACGTGGCTTGGCCCACATCTCAGGGACCTTGGCGGCGTTCGGGTTTGATTTGTCTTTTCCGCAGGCCGTCAACGCCTTGGAACGATACACGTTGATCAAAGCTTCGGCGGTTCCAGTGCGATAGAACGCATCTTGGGTGTAGACCTTGAGGGCAACAAGGGCGGCAAGCCCATATACAATCCATCGCATCGCAGACTTCCCAAGCCAACGGACGAGCCCGTGTGGAGTCACTTAATATCTGAAGTGTTTGGCGGGCTGGGGGGCATCTTGGCTACCAACCCATTCGGGTTGTTGTTTTGACCCCCATGGTGTTCAAGCTTGCCGCCAGATGGTTAATCAATCGTTGCATTGCGTCAAAAGCAGCGGCGTTTGGCAATCAAGTGTTGTCAGAGAACAGTGCATGCGGCACAAGCGGGTGTTGCTACGAAAGACCAATACGGTGGCCGCTGAACGTGCCGCCAAAGGGAAGGAACTCTCGAACATGTCCAAGCGCATTCTCATTACGCGCCGTTTGCCTGATGATGTCGAAACGCGAGCCAACCGCGACTACGACGTGACCCAGAATGTGGAAGACGTCCAGATGACGACCGATGAGATCGTCAAAGCTGCGGCTGATGTTGATGCGTTGTTGATTACGATTACCGACAAGATGCGTGAAGACGTGATCATGGCGCTACCTGAACATATCAAGGCGATTTCGACGTTTTCGATCGGGTTCGATCACATCGACCTTGATGCCGCAAAGGCGCGTGGTATCCAGGTGGGGAATGCGCCGCATGGTGTCACTGTTGCGACCGCTGAAATCGCAATGCTGCTGATCCTTGGGTCGGCGCGTCGTGCGGCTGAAGGCGAGAAGATGATCCGCACCAAGTCATGGCCAGGTTGGGCGCCGTTGCAACTTGTGGGGCGCCGCCTCGACAACAAGCGTCTTGGCATCTACGGCTTCGGCAAGATCGGTCAGGCCTTGGCACAGCGCGCGCGTGGGTTCGATATGGAAATCCATTACCACGACATCATGCGTCAGCCGGAAGAGAAAGAAAAAGGCGCGATCTTCCATGAAACGCTCGATAGCCTCTTGGCTGTGTCGGACTTCTTTTCAATCAACGCGCCTTCGACGCCAGAGACGCGTTACTTCCTCAACACGGATGTCATCGAAAAGCTACCGCAGGGTGCGATTGTCGTGAACTCGGCACGTGGTGATCTCGTCAATGATGATGACCTGATCGCAGCACTGAAGTCTGGTCGATTGGGCTATGCCGGGCTCGACGTGTTTGCTGGTGAGCCTGATATCAACCCCGCGTATTACGATCTTGAGAACACTTTCTTGTTGCCGCACCTTGGGTCGGCTGCGATTGAGGCGCGAAATCAGATGGGGTTCGAGGCGCTTGAGAACCTGGACGCTGCGTTTGGCGGCAACGACATGCCCTACAAGCTGGCATAGTTGCGCTCAAGGGCTCAAGCGAACGGCCAAAGAGGCCGTTCTGGACGTCCGCGGGCGCGCCGGACTTCCGGCGGGTCGCGCTTGCTCCCGGACCGCACTTGGCGGTCGGGGGCTGTTCGTTGAGCTCTATGTTTGCGGTCGGTGCCGCCCTGCGTTTTTACCCGGCCGAGCAGGGCGGAGGCGTCAGGGTTGATGTAACCAACGGCGGTGCATCGCGCTATTGGTTAGATGCTGTCCTTCTGCGCGGAAGGGTCCAGCTTTCTGGTCGGCGTGCCGTTTCCGTTGGTGCCGCCTTTAAAGGCGTCCAGCCAGAAGTCATAGCTGGCCATGGCAACACCGATTAACAGAGCGACTTTGAGGTCCCATTCCATAACCCAAATGGAAATGACGCCGCAGAATGCGAAGAAAAGCGCCAGCGAGATGACGGCCAGGATCTTGTCATAGGTTGTATTCATACCGTTACGGTTCCTGTTGACGGCGGGGTCTGCTCGTCGGCGAGATGATCGATCAGCCAGCGGGCTGTACGCAAGAGGCGTCCGTCGTCGCGGCGCTGGGCGATAAGCTGGACACCGACGGGAAGTCCGTTCACTTCAAGCAATGGAATGGAGAGACATGGCATTCCTAGATATGTCCAAAGGCCATTGAAGATCGGTGAGCCTGTGATGCCCTCGGACCGGTTCGGCGGCGTTCCTGGTGATGCTGGTGTGATGATTGCAGTAAAGTCTTCGAACAATTCATCAAGTGCGGCGCATGCTTTCTCGCGCGATGCGACGGCTTCGAGATAGCTGCGGACAGGTACCTTAGCGCCTTCGTCGAGGCGGGCGTTCAGACCGTCGGATAACTGGTCACGCGCGTCGTCTTGTAGTGGACCGTAGTAGGCGGCGTTCTCTGCGAGTTGGACGAGACGTTGCCATTCAATGACGCGATCGAGACTTGGGAGGTCCACCGTGGTGCAAGCTTCACCCAGCTCTTCGGCGAGTTCTTCGAAGGCTGCCTGGCTGTCAGTGTCGACTTGATCCCACGACGGGGTTCTAACGAACGCAAAGTTCGGTGTGACCGGCGGCTGTGTTTGCGCTAAATCGAACAGGCGCGTCTGGCTGCGCGAATAGCTCGTTTCGTCATCGGGATCGCGCCAGCTCATGGCATCAGATAAGAGAGCGATGTCGTCCATTGAGCGCGCAAGCAGCCCAACCGTGTCGAGGGTGTGGGATTGCATCAAGACGCCAGAGCGCGGGATCAAGCCGTACGTCGGTTTGAAACCGTAGATGCCGGTGTATGAAGCTGGCCGCAAAACCGAGCCTGCGGTTTGGGTGCCGAGTGCTGCGGGGACCATGAAGTCGGATACGGCAGCGGCTGAACCCGCGGACGATCCACCAGGGCTATGTTCTGGTGCGACTGGGTTTTTGGTTTCAGCTGGCGTCAATAGTGCCAGCTCGGTGGTTATGGTTTTCCCGAGGACGATTGCACCTGCTGCGCGTAAAGCTGTCACACACAGGGCGTCTTTCCGCGGCTGATTGCCGGTGTAGATCGGACAACCGTTTTCGGTTGGATAGTCTTCGGTATCGATGATGTCTTTGATGCCGATTGGCACGCCATGGAGTGGACCGAGACCTTGGCCGGTTGCCCGCCAGGCGTCCGCGCGACGGGCATCGTTTAGGGCTTTTTCCATGTCTAGATGTGCCCAAGCGCGAATGCCAGGATCACGTTCGGCAATGCGAGCAAGGCATGCTGATACCAGGGCCTCAGACGTAATCGTTCCTGCAGCAATGAGGCGGGTGGCCTCACTTGCTGTCAGGTTGATCAATTGGCTGTCCTGATTGGGGTTGCCCATGTGGTTTGCTTA
>JBCBRD010000146.1:0-8126 GCA_039819885.1 Pseudomonadota bacterium | reverse complement strand
GGATTGGGTACAGGGATCGCTTGCGCCTCCACGACGTTCAAACCGATCGCTTGCGCCAGCCCAGTCGCTTCTTCGAGTTTCGCTTTTGGGTTGTGAGCAACGGCTGTTGTCCGCCGCCCCCTCGCCATGGGTGCTGTGGCAGCTTCCGTTTGCGCGCGCGATAAGACTGGTACCAATACCAGCGTCCGCGAACCGGCTCGAGAGCCCTGCGCAGCGCCTCGGTTTGTTAGCGATTGACCGCTAACATCAAGCGCAACCCTCGGCGTTTTAGACTCAGTCGTCTTCGAAGGGGCTCTTGCGGTCTCGTCAACGCGCTTGTCGATAGGGATTGTCCTACGGTTGCTGGATTGGGATGGCAGCGACTAACCCAGCCACCAACCCCAAGTCAGCTAGACCGTTTAAGACGCTGCATCTTCGCTTTGATCCGCATCCATCAAATGCACGGGCTGACCGGGCATGATGGTTGAGATGGCATGTTTATAGACGAGCTGCGAGTGGCCGTCACGACGTAACAAGACGCAGAAATTATCGAACCAGGTCACAATACCCTGGAGCTTTACGCCATTGATCAGGAAGATCGTGAGTGGCGTTTTTTCTTTCCGGACATAGTTGAGAAAACGGTCTTGAAGGCTTGGAGTTTTTTCGCTCGGCATTTTTCGCCTCTTATTGGGTCTTATGTGCCCTTGTTGGTTGGCCGCACGTGGCGACAAGTCGGCTGCGTAGTCACTAAACGCAACATAGAACCAGTTAGATCGGTCTTGTATTGCACTGCAACAGTCTATTCGCCTAGCATAACCCTGCGCCATTGTACGTATGCCGAAAAATTCGACCGGACGTCTTGTTACATCGGGGGAAACTGCATTGGGCCTCTGCCACTTCTTTCGGCAATCTGATGAAATATTTCTCTCAGTTTTCGCGTCATAGGCCCCGGCTTGCCGTCACCAATGAGTTGACCGTTCACCGTCGTGACCGGCGAAATCGTGACGCTGGCGGCCGTATTGAAAGCCTCCAGAGCCAGCTTCGCCTCATCTAAGCTGAATGCGCGCTCCTCGAACGACAGCCCCAACTCTGCAACGACATCAAGGACGGTTGAACGGGTAACGCCAGGCAGCAGTTTCTCAGACAACGACCGCGTGCGGAGTGTGCCAGACGCATCGACGATCCAGGCTGTGGAAGACCCGCCCTCGATAACGAGATCGTCATCATCGACAAACCAAACCTCTTGAGCGCCATGCTCGCGCTGGGCCCTGGTTTTCTCAAGACTGGCAGGCAGGAGCATCACGGTCTTAATATCGCAACGCGCCCAGCGCGGATCAGGTCGCGTCACAACTGATGTTTCTGCGGGCATTTCGGCCCGCCGACCCGTCGAAGGCCCAGGTCGAGCAAGGATGATCAATGAAGGCGTCATTGGTTCGTTCGAAATGAAAAAGTCGCGTTTGGCCTGACCACGGGTGACTTGAAGATAGACCAGGCCATGCCTGACCCGGTTCAGCCGAACGATCTTTGCCATGACTAACGCCAGTGCTGCCCGGCTCATCGGCTCGCAAATGTCGAGCTGGGCTAACGACCATCGCAGCCGTTGATCATGACGGTCAAAGTCAACGAGCTTGCCGTCCCGCACCTCGATCACTTCATAAACCGCATCGGCGAACTGAAACCCGCGGTCTTCCACATGGATCTGGGCCGAGTGATAGCGTTGATAACGACCATTCACATAGATGAAGCGGCTCATCTTCGCTTTCCTCGCTGATTGGCGCGACCGCTCCGGTCAACTGACCAAGGTTAGGGGGGACTTGCGAGGCTTCATTAGCCGAAAAAGTCTGGGCTGACCCGGAAGATTTGCTCCAGTTCGCGAACGTAGTCCGCCCGTGCAAACACAACGGCACGGTCTCTGACCTGGATCTCGGTATCCCCATTTGGCGTGAAAATCTCACCGTCTCTCAGAATCGCACCGAACCGAATACCATCTGTAAGCTTGAGAGACTTCAGCGGTTTAGACAGGATTGCAGCGGTCTCCAACGCTTCAAGTTCAATAACTTCACCAGCGCCATTGAGCACTGAGTGGACGCCGCGCACGCGCCCACGTCGAACATGTTGCAAAATCCGACTGACAGTGATGGCACGTGGGTTGATCTGTGCGTCAATATCAAGCGAGCGGATCATGCCAGCGTAGTTCGGACTATTGATGAGGCATAGGCTCGACGGACAGCCAAGCTGCTTGGCCAATGCCGAGGTCAGCAGGTTGACCTGATCATCATTCGTGACCGCCACCAGGGTTTCAGCGGCCGTAATGTCCGCCTCTCGTAGCACATCTTCATTCAGCGCCGACCCATGAAGAACGATCGTACGGCCGAGCAACTCAGCAACTTCTTCAGCGCGCTTCTTCGAATTTTCGATCATCTTGATGCGAACGTTTGGCTCTCGCTCTTCAAGTGTACGCGCCAGATACAATCCGATGTTTCCGCCACCTGCGATCACAATGCGCCGCGCCTTGACCTCTTCATGCCCGAAGATCTGAAGCGTACGCGTAACCTGTTCAGTTGGTGTCACGACATAAACGTCATCCCCATCAAGCAAACGATCATCGCCATGCAGGATGTGGAGCTTGCCTTGGCGAATGACCGACACGGCGATAGCAGGCAGGTCTGGGAACAACTCGGTTAACTGGCGGATTGGTGTATCAAGAACTGGGCAATCGGGACCGCAGTTGATGCCGAGCAACGTGATCCGGCCATCTGCGAACGGGACCGCATCAAACGCACCGGGAAGCTGCAGACGACGCAAAACCATGTTGCCGACTTCGATCTCCGGCGAGATCACATAGTCGATCGCCATGTTGTCTCGGTTGAAGAGCGTCGACCATTCAGGTGCGAGATAGCTTTGGGCCCGAATGCGGGCAATCTTCGTTGGAACGTTGAAGAGCGTATGCGCGACCTGACAGGCGACCATGTTCACTTCGTCATGAAGTGTCACCGCGATCACCATGTCGGCTTCAGAGATACCAGCTTGCGCGAGCACATCAGGATGGGCGGCGTTGCCCTCAACAGCACGCACCTCCAAAACATCATTGGCACGCTGCACGAGGTCCGGGCTCGCATCGATGATAGAAACGTCATTGCCTTCAGCAGACAGCCGTTCGGCGATGCCTGTTCCAACCTGCCCGGCGCCGCAAATGATCACCTTCATAGATGGTCCTTCATAAACGGTGTCCTGGCGGGAAACGCCGAACAAATCACGCAATCTGCGCGAGTGGTGTTTGACGCATCAAGGCACGAGCCGGTTGCGTTGACCGCTGCGAGCACGTTGCCTGGAGTGCAACTCCTCAGCCAAGACCTACCGACCAAAAGTGAGAGCATTCTCACTTGGTGTGCCGAACCATACTTGGAAATCGCACCCATCTGGTTAATGAGGCGTCGCATCAAAGTTGCATCATCACTCTGTGGTGACGGGTGTGTTCGCCGACCAATCCTGACGCCATCCAGAGGTGAAATTGCTTGGCCACGACTAGGCCTGGCGAGCATCTCCACTTCCACCAACCGCACTCCCAGAGGCAGCAGCACCTCCGCTTGCAGCGCCACCGCCTCCTGAGCGATGCTCAGACGAAACACCCAGCGCGCGGAGTTTCCGGTGAAGGGCAGATCGTTCCATCCCCACGAACTCTGCAGTGCGCGAAATGTTGCCACCGAACCGGTTGATTTGCGCCAAGAGGTATTCCCGCTCAAAGATCTCGCGGGCTTCGCGGAGCGGCAATGACATCAAGTGCTCTGCCCCACCGTTCACGGGCAGCGGCACATTCGAACCGATTTCCTCCGGCAACATATCAGCCGTGATGAGCGTACCAGCATCCCCGCCGGCCAGGATCATGAGACGTTCGATATTGTTGCGCAATTCGCGAACGTTGCCAGGCCAGTCATGGGCTTGGAGAACGGCGACAGCATCCTCGCCAATCGTGCGCGGCGACAGACCGGATGTGTTTGAGAGCTGGGCGATGAAGTACTCGATCAGATCCGGAATATCGTCGCGGCGTTCAGCGAGGCTGGGCACGCGCAACGGAACAACGTTGAGGCGGTGATAGAGGTCTTCGCGAAAGCGCCCTTCAGCCATATCGCGTTCTAATTCCCGACTTGTCGAAGAAACAATGCGGACGTCGACCTTTACCTTCTGGACACCCTCGACACGGGTGAATTCCTGGGCAACCAGAACACGCAGGATTTTGCCTTGTGTCTCCAGCGGCATGTCTGCGACTTCATCGATATAGAGCGTTCCACCGTGCGCCTCTTCGAGGGCTCCCACCTTGCGCGCGCCACCAGCCCGGTCTTCGGTTCCAAACAGCTCTTCCTCAACGCGGTCCGGTGCCATAGCCGCAGCACCCAACACCACGAATGGACCGTCAGCGCGCTGGGATTTGGTGTGCAGCACACGCGCTGCCAATTCCTTGCCCGTTCCAGATGCACCTCGAATGAGGATGCGGCTGTTGGTCGGCGCAACACGCTCGATCTGGCCGCGCAACTGATTGATCGCCACAGATTTGCCGACCATATCCGCCGAGACAGTAGAGCGTTCTCGCAGTTCGCGGTTCTCACGACGAAGCTGGGACGCCTCCAGCGCACGCAAGGTCACCAGGATCAGTCGGTCAGCATTGAACGGCTTTTCAATGTAGTCGTACGCCCCGCGCTTGATCGCAGTTACGGCGGTTTCGATGTTGCCGTGGCCCGAGATGATAACAACTGGCAACTCGGGATAAGCCCGCTTGATGACGGTCAGCACTTCGAGTCCATCGAGCCGACTGCCCTGTAGCCAGATGTCTAGAATAACGAGTTGAGGGCGACGCTCTTCAATTGACTGGAGCGCCTCGTCGCTATCGCGCGCTAGTCGTGTTGCATGGCCCTCATCCTCCAAAATCCCGGCAACTAGGTCGCGAATATCGGCCTCATCATCAACGATCAGAATGTCTGCTGCCATGTTGTGGACTCCCTGGACTGTCGTTGGGTCTCAGATCTGGTCTGAAACCCGGAATAAAATGGTTCGTTCTTATGTGGTGCGGCTTGCATTTGCAGCATCCGCGACGGCGGCCGACATGGCTGATGCCGGTTGCCCCTTATTGTCGAAGTCTTGGTGTGGATCGTCGCCGCCAGAGGCGGAATTCGTAAGCGGTAACTTAATGCGGACGAGCGCACCGGACCCGTCGGTCGCATCCCCCGTATCGGGCGCATCTTCCAATGTCAGTGTCCCGCCGTGCTGCTCAGTAATTTTTTGGACCATTGCAAGGCCAAGCCCCGTCCCTTTGTTGCCCTTTGTCGTGACGTAGGGTTCTAAAAGCCTTGTACGTTGTTGCTTTGGTAGGCCCAGGCCGTTGTCGATGACCTCAATCGCAACGCAACGGTCTTCGACCCGCATCCGCGTTGTGACCTTCCCTTTAAACCCGTCCGGCTTGAGCCCTGCTTCGGCAGCTGCACTCTCAACGCTCTCCGTAGCGTTCTTAACGAGGTTCGTAAGCGCCTGCGATATCAACCGACGGTCAAATGAAGACTTTACGACCTGCGCAGGGATGTCGAGTGTGAAAGCGACCTCTGGATGTGCCTCGCGAAAGAGGACAACAGGCTCCTGCACGGCATCGCGCAAATCGCTCAAAGCCATTTCCGGTTTGGGCATCCGCGCAAATGATGCGAACTCGTCGACCATTCCTTTGATGTGCCCGGCTTGACGTTCGATGGTTTCGGTTAGTTTATCGAACGTCTCCCGGTCGTCCACGATCACTTTGCCATACTTCCGGCGGATACGCTCTGCGGACAGTTGTATCGGTGTCAGTGGGTTTTTGATCTCATGGGCAATGCGGCGGGCAACGTCAGCCCAGGCACTGGTGCGCTGGGCGAGTACCAACTCGGTAATATCATCAAAAGTAACGACCGATCCGACATCACCTTCTGAGGCTGCTTCCCGCGTAACGCGAACAGCAAAGGTGCGTTCCTCACCGTCCACCGTGCGCGTCAACTCGTGCTGATTGCGCTGCTTCAACGCCGTATTGGTTTCTTCCGCCAGGATGTGGGTGAACTCAGGCAGCACATCGGCGAGGGCCTGGCCCTCCAATGCCGCTTCGTCCAAGCCAAGCAGTTGGGTTGCCGCACGCGACACCAACGTAATCCGGTCATCCGCATCCAACCCGATAACCCCAGCCGTGACACCAGAGAGCACAGCTTCCATGAACCGCCGTCGTTCTTGAAGCTGGTCATTCGCAGACATCAAGGTCTTACGTTGGCTATCCAGCTCAACCGTCATCGTGTTGAAGGTCTGAGATAGTCGGCGAAGATCACCCTCTCCGCGCTTTTCCGGCAGCGAGACTTTCAAGTTGCCGCGCGACACCTCCTGTGCCGCTCCGATAAGTCGTCGAATGGGCGCAACAAACCGACCCGCAAACCACATCCCAGCCCATATAGCGGCGAGAAGACCGGTCATGGATATGGTCAGATACATCAACCCGTGCGCCCACTTCAGCCCCCCGCGCGTTCGCCTCAATAGCGTGTACTCAGCAGCGTTCTGCTCGGTACGTTGCAAGTGCCGAATGACGAGCGGGTCCAACGGACGGCTCACGTAGATGTAGCGCTCTTGCGGCGTTTCAAGTTTCGCAATCGCCGAGATGCGATTGTCTTGCCGCGACAGCGAAAGTGGGATGAGCCCGGTACGCGCCTCATCCATGGCAGCAATGGTCGGTTGTTTGAATGGCAGCCGCTTGTCTTCCAGCGCGCGAAGCACCGCAGCGCCTTTGCCATCGACAACATACGCTGACGGCAATTCGCGAAGGCCGGCCTGCGATAAGATAAGACCGCGCATTTCAGAGACTGGTCGGTTGCTCGTCCGAACAGCAGCACCTAGGTCGCGCGCCATGTTCACAGCATCTGTCCGGATGACGCGACCGTGCTCTTCCACATAGGTGCGCGCCACGTCCACCGAGTTTTCAATGATCGTCCGGATGCGATCGGAAAACCAGCTATCGAGAGACCGCGAGAAACTGACGGTCGCACCCATGGCAAGCAGGATGGCAGGCAGTGCCGCGATAATCGAAAACAGGGCTACGATGCGAACGTGCAGCCGGGCACCGGCCAGCTTCTCGCGCCAAGCCGCAACAAGGCCGATCACCTGCTGGGCAATCACAACAACCATCGCGATGATCAGCACAACATTGGCGAGGAGCGCGATCAGCACCACGTCGTTGCGTGGCAGCAGCGGCGTGAGACCCGTCAGGATTAAAAACGTAGCAAACGCAGAAATGAGCGCTGCAACCACAGTCGCCAAGCCGATCTTGAACATGCGATCGCTCGGCTCAAGGTGAGGATGCCTCTCGTCGTCAATCTGCCCGGCTTGCGCGCCCATAAGGTCGACAGCACTCATGCGATTACTCACTTTACGGCCAATTCAAAACCAGAGCCGGCCCAGCGCATGGTTGGGTGACGATCCTTGAGTTTGATGCGGCGCGGCTTCTGCTGTTGGAAGCGGGCGTGTCGAAAAGCAACAGTGGGTCGTTGCTTTCGCGCGCTCTTCCTTGTGCCTTTACTAGCGGCCAAACTGTGACATTTTCGCGACATTTTGTGCCGTCACGGTCTCAGTTTCAAGTCCGAAAAGCGATTATCCCACTTGGGATGTGCACACACGTGTGTGTGGGCGTGTGCCCCAGGCAATTTCTGGTGTCAGCGTGTGCCACACCGTGGTTGCGTGAAGGTCACGTCTGAAAACTCAGCTCTGAGGCCCTTTAAACACTGAAATATCCAGTGATTTGATCCGCGATCGAAGCGTATTTCGGTTTAAACCAAGCAGCTCGGCGGCGCGAATTTGGTTGCCACGAGTTGCGGCCAAGGCAGCCGTAAGCAGCGGCCTCTCCACGTCGCGAATAATCCGCTCGTGCAGACCGGGAGGCGGCAATGATGTCCCGTAGGCCGCAAAGTGCTCCGAGAGATAGTGCTCGACCAGCTCTGACAAGTTCTTCGGATCCTGCTCGGTCTGGACCGCAGTGACCTTGGCATTTTCCTCAAGTTCCTGGGCAACCATATCCACGTTCAAGGTGTCTTGCGGATAAAGTGCCATTAGCCTGCGAACAAAGTTCTCTAATTCGCGAACGTTCCCAGGCCAGGAGT
>JBCBRD010000145.1:0-8152 GCA_039819885.1 Pseudomonadota bacterium | reverse complement strand
GCCAATCCTGCTTTTCGATCTGGCCTTCCAACTTCAGGAAGTCATCGATGTTGCCGATGTCATCATCTGAGAAGTTTGCAATCTGATCCAGCTTCACGCAGTTCAACTGCTTGAGGCGCGCTGCCAACTCTGGCGCGATCCCAGCGATCTGTGTGAGATCGTCTGGTTGACCCTTCTGCTTCTTGAAGCCCTTCCAAGCCGCGTTCAGGCGACGAGCACGTGCATCTGTGCGCTCAGGGATCCGAGCTGAACGACCACGGCGACCACGGAGGTAGTAGAGTTTCGCGCGGCGCACACGGCCGCGGCGGATGACTTCAATCTCAGTGATGAAGGGAGAGTAAATCGGGAAGACCCGCTCGACGCCTTCGCCGTAGGAAATCTTGCGGACTGTGAAGTTCTCGTTCAAGCCGCCGCCTGAGCGGGCAATGACGACACCCTCATAGGCTTGGTTTCGCGTTGTCTTACCTTCGACGACGCGAACGGACACTCGGACCGTGTCGCCTGGGCTGAATTCAGGAACGCCGCGCTTGGCCGAAATGGCGCGCATTTGTTCGGCTTCGATCTGTTCGATGATGTTCATTGTTCACTTGTGACTTGGTGGGCGTATTTGATATTCGCCTGGTCCGTCACATCCTTTGTCTGTGAGCAGCTTAAACCGCGAAACACTCAGGGTTTCGCGGTTTCGGCTCGTATTTATCATCAACGGCAGAGGAGCCTGGACGCCATGAAAAGTTGATCGGCGCGGCTCATGCGGCCCGATTATCGGGACCCAAATCTTGGGAGAAGCGCAGTGGGTACAGGAAATGGGGGCGATTGTCGAGCCTGTTTTGGCTCAAAAAGGCGGCCAAAACGCCTGTATTGGCCCTATTTGGTGGTGGACTTATCGGTCAGGAGATCAGGTCGGCGGTGCTTGGTCAGCTCTCGTGCCTTGTCGTCTCGCCATTTTGCGATTTTTGCGTGGTCGCCTGACAGTAAGATGTCGGGGATGTCGTGACCCTCCCAGGTTCTGGGGCGGGTATATTGAGGGTATTCCAGAAGGCCGTCTTCGAAGCTTTCGTGGGCAAGGCTTTCGGTTGCACCGAGCACACCGGGGCGCAGGCGAACACAGGCGTCGATCAAGACATATGCTGCAAGTTCGCCGCCCGAGAGGACGTAGTCGCCGATCGACACTTCCTTTGCGTTGCGACCTTTGATGATCCGCTCATCAATCCCCTCAAAGCGACCGGCGAGGAGGATGGCGCCGGGTCCTTTTGAAAGGTCTTCGACCATCTTCTGAGTTAGCGGCTCGCCCCGGGGGGACATAATGAGGAGTGGGAGGTCCGATGAGTTGGCTGGATAAAGTGCGCGGGCGTCATCAATGGCTGCGCCCAGCACGTCTGCGCGCATCACCATTCCGGCCCCGCCACCAGCAGGCGTGTCATCAACAGCTCGATGTCGACCTAAACCGTGATCGCGGATTGCGACTGTATCGAGCGTCCAGGTTCCGTTTTCAAGCGCTTGGCCTACGACTGACGCAGCAAGTGGGCCAGGGAACAACTCTGGGAAGAGCGTGATGACGATCGAGCGCCAAGGATGATCCGACGGGTTTGCTGTGGTCGCGGGAGGTGTCATGACTGAGATGCCTTAGCCATCTGCGCCGCATCGCGCCCGTGCTCAGACGCCTTCGACAACGGTGATGTCGATCGTGCCTGCACCTTCACGCTCCTTTTTTGCTTCGGCGTACTCAGGCGACTTGGCGTATTGGACTGCGGCCTCGTAGCTTGGGAATTCGAGCACGACATTGCGTGCAGTGCCATTGCCCTCGATGATCTCGCATTGGCCGCCTCGAACGATTGGCTGACCGCCGAATTTGTCTAGCGCAACTTGTGTTTTGGCGGCGTACTTGGCCCAGGCCTCTGGATTGGTGACCTTGGCGTGGGCGATGACATAACCTTTCGGCACGGGCTTTCCCTTTGTTCTTGTGTCGGTGATGGAAGCGGTTTTACGATAACTTAGCCACTTGCCGCGAGCTGCTCCAGGATAGCGCGGTTGAATTTTTCAGCGGCTTTGGATGGATCTTCGGCATTCGTAATGGGTCTGCCGACCACGAGATGGCTGGCACCGGCCTTGATGGCATCCGCTGGCGTGGTGATGCGTGCTTGATCGCCTGCATCGTCTGTCGGCAATCGAATGCCGGGTGTTACGATGAGGAAGTCGCTGCCAGTGTGAGCGCGGATTTCGCCCGCCTCTTTGCCTGAAGCGATGACACCATCGAAACCGCAATCGCGTGCGAGTTGTGCGCGGTGGAGAACGAGTTCGGCTGGTGACTTCGCGTTTGTTTGCTCGCGTAAGTCGTCCGCGTTCAAGCTGGTGAGGACGGTTACGGCGAGCAATTTTGTTTGTGTTCCAGCAGCGTCGCGGCCTCGAACGGCGGCCTGCATGGTTTTGCTGTCGTGACCGTGTACGGTTAAGCAGTCGAAGTCCAATTCTGATGCCTTGGCAACGGCTTGTTCGACGGTATTTGCGATGTCTAGAAACTTGAGGTCGAGAAAGACGCTTTTGCCGTCGCGTTTCAGTTGTTTGGCAAGGCCTAGCCCGTCAGAAAACAAAAGCTCCAAACCAACTTTGTAAAATGAGACGCCCGGACCGATCCGCGCAATCAGATCCTCAGCCTCTGCACGCGATGGTCTGTCGAGGGCGATAATCAGTCGGTTGGTGTCTGATGCTGTCATGCCCGTGGACCGGTTTGTAGCGTTATGTGCGGTCATGCATCCGGGCCATGCAGGATACGTGCGGCATTGTGGAGTTGATCGATCAGGCTCGTGTAACGACCTTCGGCTTCCTTGTCGTTCAAGCTACCGTTGTCGTCAAATGCCTTTGCAGCGCGAGGGACGGCAAATTGGTCGGGCAGGACCAATGCGCCAAGGCCCATTTCAAGAACGGTTCGAACTGCGATTAGGCCGCGCAACCCGCCCATGCCTCCGGGTGATGCTGATCCCAAAGCAAACACGCGTGTCCTGAACACGTCCAACGGAGTGTCGGCATTGCCTTTAACGCGGCTCACCCAGTCGAGTGCATTCTTCAGCAGCGGGGGGATTGAAGCATTGTATTCTGGTGACGTGATGAGGATGCCGTCGTGCAGCGCCATCAAGGCTTTGAGCTTCTTGGCGTTTTCCGGCGGGCCTGAGGCGACTTCATCATCGCCGTTGTAGAGCGGCATTGGGTAGTCGGCGAGGTCTGCAAAAGCTGACGGGATGCCTTTGTCATCGGCTATTTTGTGGCCAAGCCTGGCGAGTTTCTTATTGAAGGAACCGTCACGGGCTGAACCTGCAAGAAACAACAGTTTGATGGTCATCGTTCGGATTGCTCCGGAGGCGTCTGGAAAAGGGTTCTCGTTGCGGTTTTTGCCGCATCGCATCCTCGGCGTCCAATGCAATCCGTTGGAAGCGGAATTTAATCCGCCTTTGGCCGGTTGCCTTCGAGCGTTCCAATGTAAGCAATAAGGGCTTGGCGGGTGCGCGGATCCTGGATGCCGACGTGACGCATGCGGATGTCGGGCGTATCGAACGTGGTTTGAGCCAGCCAATTGCTCAGCGTGCTGGATGACCATTCGACGGCGAGGTTTTTCAAGATCGGTGAGAAGAAGTAGCCTTCCGCTGTTCCTGAGGTCCGGCCGTAGAGGTTATGCAGAGGGGCCGCGAAACCTTTTTTGTCGGGTGACAGCGAGTGGCAGTTGGAGCACCGCTGGATTGTCACGTCGCGACCGAGTTCAAGCGGTTCCATTGCTGAAAAGTCGGTTGGTGCTACCGGAGGGGCGGCATTGTGTTTGGGTGTTGATGACTGCGCCCATACCGGATGTGTGCCCAGGATGGTCAGTGCGATCGCCAGGGTTGCCAATAGTCCGTGCGCCCACAACTGTGTGGTGTTTCGCGTATGGTTTTGCGGATTTGCGGTGCTTCTTGCTCGCTTCATTTTTGGAACTCCCTCGCCAGCCCTCATTTTAACAAGGCTGGCCGTTTTTGCTTTTTGTTGGGGAGGTTTACGCGGCTGGTGCTCAAGACGATCAGTCCAAGGGCGTTTCCAAGCTGGCCGGCGTACGTTGAGTGGTGGCACTTCCCGAAGCGCATTCACTTTTGCGGGACATGATCTAGGACGATCATAGGAATGGCGGCTAAGCTTCAGCATCGCCACCATTCGGTAGTGCTCGTGCGCTGACACCAAGTTATGGGATTACTTCAGCGTTCCGATGTAGGCGATCAGGAAGTCCTGTTCTGCTGTGTCTTTGATGCCGACATGGCGCATGCGTGTGCCGGGCATAAAGCCGTCGTTGTCAGCAATCCAAGCGCGCAAGCTGGCAGGGTTCCATACGATCCCGGATTTTTTCATGGCATCTGAGTATTCAAAGCCCTCAAGTGTTCCGGCCATGCGGCCGATAATACCAAGGAGGCTAGGCCCATAGCTTTGGGCAGCAGGGTCTTCCGCGTGGCAAGAGCGGCACCGCTGTTCGAACATAATTTGGCCTGCAGCGATGGTTGCCTTCTTTCCAGCCTCGGTCATTTCAGCATACGCTGGTGTGCCGAAAGACGTGAGTGTACACCCAAGCAAAATCGCTTGAGCCAATCTGCTATTCAGTTTCATGGAAATGCCTTCGATTTGCGGAGCTAGGACCGGTTGCGTGCGATCCTCAACGCTATCTGGCAAAACGCAGGCTTATCACTTGATGCGTATCAATCCGTGCGAGATTGCCGCAAGTCTATTGGACTGACTTGCGGAGGGCCTTGCGGCGAAACACCGGTCTTCTGTGTTGATCGGACGCTTATGCGTTCGATTTGCCGTCGAAGAATTCCTTCATCCGTGAGAAGAACCCATGGCTTTCTGGGTTGGTCTCTTTCCGGCTTTCTTCCTCGAATTGCTTTAGAAGATCTTTTTGCTTGCTGGTGAGATTTTTCGGCGTTTCGACCTCTACCTGGATGTACATGTCACCGGTGATCTTTGAGCGAAGGACTGGCATGCCCTTGCTTTTCAGGCGGAACTGTTTGCCGCTCTCCGTCCCCTCTGGAACCTTTACGCGCGTGATCGTCCCTTCCACCGTCGGGACCTCAATCTGTCCACCGAGAGCTGCTGTGATCATGGATATTGGTACGCGGCAAAACAGGTCGGCGCCATCGCGCTGGAAGAATGTGTGCGGCTGGATTGATAGGAAAATATATAGGTCGCCGGATGGTCCGCCGCGTACGCCAGCTTCGCCTTCGCCGGCAAGCCGAATGCGCGTACCGTCCTCCACGCCCGCTGGAATATTGACCGATAAGGTGCGTTCTTTCGTGATCCTGCCGCTACCGCCACAGTTTTTACACGGATCCTCAATGATTTCTCCGCGGCCCATGCAGGTTGGGCACGTGCGTTCAATGGTGAAGAACCCCTGGCTCGCACGGACCTTGCCCATGCCACCGCACGTTTGGCACGTCACGGGTGACGTTCCAGGTTTGGCCCCGCTGCCCGAACAGACTTCGCAGACTACGCTGGTTGGGACCATGATCTCGGCTTGCTTGCCGTCGTAGGCCTCCTTGAGCGAAATCTCCATGTTGTAGCGGAGGTCGGCACCGCGTTCGCGTCCATTGCGAGAGCGCTGTGCGCCGCCGGGCCCGCCCGCGCGACGTCCGCCCATGAATTCGCCAAACAAGTCGTCGAAAATGTCGGACATCGAGCTTGCAAAGTCTGGTCCGAAACCTGGTCCGCCGGGGCCGCCCTGGCCACCCATTCCCCCTTCAAAGGCTGCGTGTCCGAACCGGTCATAAGCGGCGCGTTTTTGAGGGTCGCGCAGGGCTTCGTAGGCTTCGCCTAGCTCTTTGAATTTGACTTCGGCTTCTTTATCGTCGGGGTTCCGGTCTGGATGATATTGCATCGCGCGTTTGCGGAATGCCGACTTCAGATCCTGTTCGTTTGCGTCGCGTTCGACGCCAAGAATTTCGTAATAATCGCGCTTGGCCATGGGACCTGCGTCCAATTCTGTCGTTGTTTGCCCCGGATGTCGGGACGAAAGGGCGGGTCTGCAACCAACTGAACGGGACTTGGTTTAACCGCTTTAAAATGGCGTTCGGTTCACTGCCGCTCTGGAGTGGACGGTGATGCCGTTCTTGAACCGAGTTGGCCCGCATCAATGTTTTAGCGGTTCGAAAACCGGTTTGAACATTAATACGGGCCGTATTGGATTGCAGGCGGTTTAAGCAACTGATTGTTTCAGTCTTGCCTGGTCGCCTGCCGTGCGACGTGGCGTGTTACGCTGACTTCTTGTCGTCTTTGACTTCTTCGAAATCAGCATCGACCACGTTGTCATCTGCAGGTCCCTCGCCAGCATCTTCGGCCGCATCACGTGCCGCGTCGGCTGCGGCGTCGGCTTCTCCGGTCTGATAGACAGCTTCGCCGATCTTCATCGAAATCTGAGTCAACGCAGCGACTGCTGTCTGGATCTGCTCGACGTCTTCGCCTTCCAGTGCCGTTTTGGTGTCGGCAATGGCAGCTTCGACTTCGCCTTTGATCTCCTCAACCTTCGGGTTCTCAGCATTGTCGGTCAGCGACTGCTCAACTGAATGGACCATGGCTTCGGCTTGGTTGCGGGTCTCAACCAACTCGCGCTTGACCTTGTCTTCAGCCGCATGGACTTCGGCGTCCTTGACCATGTTGTTGATCTCATCATCCGAGAGACCGCCTGATGCCTGAATGCGGACCGACTGTTCTTTGTTGGTCGCCTTATCCTTCGCCGAGACGTTGACAATGCCGTTGGCATCGATGTCGAACGTGACTTCAACTTGAGGTACGCCGCGCGGTGCAGGTGGAATGCCGACTAGATCAAACTGGCCAAGCAGTTTGTTGTCTGACGCCATCTCACGTTCACCCTGGCTGACGCGAATGGTGACGGCGTTCTGACCGTCTTCTGCTGTTGAGAAGACCTGAGACTTCTTCGTCGGGATTGTCGTGTTGCGATCGATCAGGCGTGTGAACACACCTCCAAGCGTTTCGATGCCGAGTGACAGCGGCGTTACGTCGAGGAGCAAGACGTCTTTGACTTCACCTTTAAGGACACCAGCTTGGATCGCGGCACCGACAGCAACAACCTCATCGGGGTTCACACCCTTATGTGGTTCCTGGCCGAACAGGTTTTTGACGACTTCTTGCACTTTGGGCATGCGCGTCATGCCGCCAACGAGAACGACTTCGTTGATGTCGGCTGCTTTCAGGTTCGCGTCTTTAAGAGCCTGCTCGCAAGGCGACTTGGTCCGGTTGATCAACTTTCCAACAAGGCTTTCCAGCTTGGCGCGGGTCAGCTTCATGGTCAGGTGTTTCGGGCCGGACTGGTCTGCCGTAATAAACGGAAGGTTGATCTCGGTTTGTGATGAGGATGACAGCTCGATCTTAGCTTTTTCAGCCGCTTCTTTCAGGCGCTGGAGGGCCAGCTTGTCGCCCTTCAGGTCGATACCGTTTTCCTTTTTGAACTCGGCTGCGAGGTAAGAGACAAGCTCCATGTCAAAGTCTTCTCCGCCGAGGAATGTGTCCCCGTTGGTCGACTTCACTTCGAAAACGCCGTCGCCGATTTCCAGGATGGAAATATCGAACGTACCGCCACCGAGGTCGTAGACGGCGATGGTGCGGTTTCCGGTTTCGGACTTGTCGAGACCGTAGGCCAAAGCTGCGGCGGTTGGCTCGTTGATGATGCGCAGGACTTCGAGCCCAGCGATTTTGCCGGCGTCTTTCGTTGCTTGGCGCTGCGCGTCGTTGAAGTATGCTGGAACCGTAATGACGGCCTGTTCGACAGTATCGCCAAGTTTGGCTTCCGCCGATTCCTTCATTTTTTGAAGGATGAACGCTGAAATCTGCTGCGGGGAGTACTTTTCGCCGTTGCACTCAACCCATGCATCACCGTTCGGACCTTCAACGATTGGGTAAGGGACGAGGTCCATATCCTTCTTAACCGTCGGGTCATCAAAGCGGCGGCCGATCAAGCGCTTGATCGCGAAAAAGGTTTTGGTTGGGTTTGTGACCGCCTGACGTTTGGCTGGCAGACCAACAAGCTTTTCATTGTCGTCCGAGAAAGCGACAATCGACGGCGTCGTGTTGGCGCCCTCGGCATTTTCTAGAACTTTCGGTTTCCCGCCTTCCATGACGGCAACGCAGGAGT
>JBCBRD010000144.1:0-8223 GCA_039819885.1 Pseudomonadota bacterium | reverse complement strand
CCACGTTCCGAGATGGCCAAGACAGCCAGCGCATTCGGCATCGCCTTGGCGCAAATCGTCGTGCCTTCCAGCGGGTCCACTGCGATATCAACGGCTGGCCCCTTACCCGAACCAACCTCCTCACCGATGAAAAGCATCGGTGCTTCGTCCATCTCGCCTTCGCCGATCACGACCTTGCCGGCAATATCAATCCGACCCAATTCGCTGCGCATGGCATCAACAGCCGCCTTGTCGGCCGCCATCTTATCGCCCCGCCCCGTGAGCTTGGCCGCCTCAATCGCCGCCACCTCGGTCACATAGGCGATATCCAAAACCAAACCGCGCGCTAACGTCATCGTGCATATTCCTCTTTAAGTTGAAGCGCCCACTCGGTCGCCAACTGCGATCAAACCTCTGCACTTGGGCTCAGGTTAAAGCCGCTCAATCCGGATCAGTTGTGGGGCTTCGGAAAGCTTGTCGTCGGCTTGAATAGCGCTAAGCGCTGCACGGATCGATTCTTCAGTGGTCTCATGGGTAATGATGATGACGGATGCCGGCTCACCATCCAGCGTCGGCCGACCCTGCTCGCTGGCTTTGGCAGACCGTTCACGGCGTTGAACAATGCTTTCCAGCGAAACCCCGCGATCCCCCATATGCTTTGCGATAACGCCCATTGCGCCCGGTTTATCGTAAACGCTCAAGCGCACATAGTAGGCACCGCGATGCTCACCGGGCTCAGCTCGATTATGATCCTTGAGGTCACTAACCGGAGTAACAAACGGCGGAAACACGCAGCCTCGCGCCACATCCACAATATCGCCAGCGACAGCAGCAGCCGTTGGACGACCACCGGCACCAGGGCCCACTAGCAAAACATTCCCAGTAAAATCGCTGTCGATCGCAACACAATTGGTCACGCCGGACACTTCGGCGACCGCTGAATTTTTGGCAACCATTGTCGGATGAACACGCGCCTCGATCCCCGATGGCGTCTGCATCGCAACCCCTAGCAGCTTAATCCGATAGCCAAGATCATCAGCTGCCTCGATGTCTGCTTTGGTAATACCCTCGATGCCTTCGACATCGACTTGGTCAAAGGCCACTTTGGTGCCAAAGGCAAGACTGGTTAGGATTGACAGCTTATGTGCCGTGTCAAACCCGCCGATATCAAACGTCGGGTCAGCTTCAGCGTACCCTTTTTCCTGCGCATCCTTCAGCACGTCGTCGAACGCCGCACCCTCTTCCTGCATCGTAGTCAGGATGTAGTTACACGTACCATTGAGAATGCCATAGACGCGTTGGAAAGAGTTTGGAACAAGCGCTTCCCGCAATGACTTGATGACCGGGATACTACCGGCGACAGCCGCCTCGAAATTCAGCGCCACACCACTAGCTTCCGCCATCTCAGCAAGAGCGACACCATGTTTGGCCAGCAGCGCCTTGTTGGCCGTTACAACAGGCTTGCCAGCTTTCAAAGCTGCCTCGACCGACAAGCGTGCGGGACCTTCTTCCCCACCAATCAGCTCAACGAAACAGTCGATTGTATCGGATCGCGCGAGGGCAACCGGGTCATCGAACCAAGCATAGCCGGTTAGATCAACGCCGCGGTCCTTGGTCTTGGACTGCGCGCTGACAGCACCGATTTGAATAGGCCGGCCAAGCAGGCTCTGCAGACGGGAACCGTGCGTTGTCAAAAGCTCGATCAGGCCGGTACCGACCGTCCCGAGGCCCGCAACGCCGAGGATCAAGGGCTTGGACATAGATGCTCTTCAGTGACGAGAAAAAACAAAACGGCAGCAAGACAAGCGAATGGTCTTACCGACCGGCGCTCTGATTGAGCGGGATCACGTTATGCAACGGTTCAGCACCGTGCGCGAGAAACTTCTTCACGTTGCGCGCAGCTTGACGAATGCGGTGCTCATTCTCCACCAGCGCAATCCGCACATGCCCCTCGCCATACTCGCCGAACCCAAGACCAGGCGAAACCGCCAAGTCGGCTTTCTCAATCAGGAGTTTGGCAAATGCCACCGACCCCATGGCTCTAAACGGTTCAGGGATAGGCGCCCAGCAGAACATGGTTGCAGGTGGTGGCGGAACGTCCCATCCAGCCCGACCAAAACTCTCGACCAGGCAGTCGCGACGCTTTTTGTAAGTTGCACGGATCTCAGCAACGCACTCCTGAGGGCCATTGAGTGCCGCAGCAGCAGCCACCTGAATTGGCGTGAACGCGCCATAGTCCAGATACGACTTAACCCGCGCGAGCGCTTCGATCAGACGCGGGTTGCCGACAGCAAAACCCATTCGCCAACCCGGCATGCTGTAGGTCTTCGATAGCGACGTAAATTCAACCGCGATATCCATCGCACCCGGCACCTGCAAGACTGACGGCGGCGGATTGTTCTCATAGTAGATTTCGGAATACGCCACATCCGACAAGATGATCAGGTCAAGCCGTTTCGCAAGCTCAACAGCTTTTGTGTAGAACTCAAGATCAGCCACCATAGCCGTCGGGTTGGATGGAAACGACAACACCAAGGCAAGCGGTTTAGGCACCGAGTGCCTGCAAGCGCGCTTGACTGCCTCCAGAAATTCATCGCCATTTCCAGCCGGAATGTGACGGATGGCAGCGCCCGATATAATGAAACCGAACTCATGGATCGGGTATGTCGGGTTCGGGACCAGAATGACATCACCTGGTGCGGTGATAGCCTGGGCCATGTTCGCAAAACCCTCTTTCGAGCCCAACGTCGCAACAACCTGCGTATCTGGATCGAGTTCCACGCCAAAGCGCCGCTTATAATAGGCAGCCTGAGCACGCCTGAGACCAATAATACCTTTTGAAACGGAATAGCGGTTGGTTTGCGGGCGCCCGACAGCCTCAACAAGCTTATCGACGATGTGCTGAGGCGTTGGCAGATCTGGATTGCCCATCCCCAAATCAATAATGTCAGCACCCTTCGCCCGCGCCGACGCCTTCAACCGATTAACCTCAGCAAAAACATAAGGTGGTAGGCGCTTCACGCGATGGAATTCTTCAATCACGGCGGGGTCTCTTCACTTGGCTGAGAGGTGTCGGTTGGCGCCAGTTTCGCGCCGCACACTCGGACATGCATCTTCATCTAGTTCTAGCATTCAACATCAAAACGTCCAGATGGCGACGTGTGTCCAAACAAACTGGGCAAAACATCCACTGAAAATGACACTCTGACGCACCGCAGCACGAGGGTAAAACCGGCGTCATATCCCTTCGTTGTCTTGCGGCAACCTTCTACTTTTTGTCTAACTGAGTGGTGTTAAGGGTCGTGAGAAAGGGTCAGCAGCGGTTGATCTCTCGCAATGCGCCTAAATGAGCACCCGCAATAGTGGCCGAGTAACCAGCCACGCAATGTGCACAACGTAGCAGACATGCGCCCAGGTCCACGACCTGAGATCAGAGGTTTGACGCCAACTATGCAAAAAGCCGTGGACGAGAAAAAGCTCAAAACCGATCCCATCTATCAAATCGAGAATCCGGAACAGTTCGCACAGAACATGTTGCGGTTCTTCGAGGAGAGCGGCAAGGCGATGTCGGAATACCTCGACCGTGCCGACACCACCATGAGCCCGTACTCGACGGCCAATGAAATGACTGAGGCGTCCAAGACGGTGGCAGACGTCATGTCCATGTGGATGGCCGACCCACCACGCTTCATGGAAGCCCAAGGTGTGCTGGCAAAATCGTACATGGACGTTTGGAACCAAACACTCCGGCGCATGATGGGTCAGGACGTCGAACCTGTGATTGACCCTGAGCCAGGCGACAATCGATTTAAAGATCCTGAGTGGAACTCGAACCCATATTTCGATTTCTGGAAGCAGTCCTACCTGATCACCCAGCAATGGACTCAGGACATGCTAAGCCATACGTCGGGATTGAGCGAAGCCGAACGCCGCCGGGCAGAGTACTATTTCCGCCTCTACATGAGCGCCTTCTCACCATCGAACTTCCCGATGACCAATCCCGAAGTGATGCGCGAAACGTTCCGCACCAACGCGACAAACCTTGTAAAAGGGATGGAGCACTTCGTTCACGACATGGAACACTCCGGCGATCTTCTTAAGATTTCGCAGACGGATCTCGAAGCATTCGAGGTCGGCCGGAACCTTGCCGTCACACCGGGCAAAGTGATCTTCCAAACCGATGTCTTCCAGCTTATCCAGTACTCGCCAACAACGGATACCGTCGCAGAAACACCGCTGCTCGTCATTCCGCCATGGATCAACAAGTACTACATCCTGGATCTCACCCCGCCAAAGAGCTTCATCAAGTATGCTGTCGACCGGGGACACACAGTCTTCGTGGTGTCATGGGTCAATCCCGACGAGAAACTGGCAGGCAAACGCTTCGAAGACTATCTCCACGAAGGCGTGTTGGAGGCTGCTGACGCCGTACGCCGCGAAACGGGTGTGGCTGAAATCAACGCCATTGGGTACTGCGTCGGCGGAACACTGCTCGCGACCACCTTGGCGTACACAGCTGCGACCAATGAAGACATCTTCAAATCCGTGACGTTCCTCACAACACAGGTCGACTTCCAGAAGGCTGGCGATCTGCTGCTCTTCATTGATGAAAGCCAGTTGCAGTCACTTGAAGAGATGATGACCGAACGCGGTTATCTCGATGGATCACGCATGGCCAACGTCTTCAATATGATGCGCCCTCGCGATCTCATCTGGCCATACATCGTCAACAACTACCTACTCGGAAAGAAACCGTTTCCGTTTGACCTGCTGTACTGGAACCAGGACTCGACGCGGATGCCGGCGGCCAACCACCGCTTCTATCTGCGGGAATTCTACCATGAGAACAAACTTGCGAATGGCGAGCTGACGATCACCGGCAAGCGGCTTGATCTTGGACAGGTCAAGACACCCATCTTCGAAGTCGCAACAAAAGAAGACCACATCGCACCCGCGGAGTCGGTGTTCTTGGGTTCTCACCTGTTTGGCGGCGACGTCGAATTTGTTCTAGCCGGCGCCGGACATATCGCTGGTGTGATCAACCCACCTGAAAAGATGAAGTACCAGTATTGGACCTCAAGCCGCCCTAACGGCGAGACACTTGAAGAATGGGTGGAGAACGCCGATGAGCATCCAGGCTCGTGGTGGCCACATTGGGCAGAGTGGGTCGGTCAGTACGCTGGGCAGCAGATCCCGGCTCGCATTCCAGGCGCGAACCTTGGAACCCTGGAAGATGCTCCAGGCACATACGTCAAAGTCCGTGGTTGATCAGCGAGCTCAACCGAGCCCTGGCCTGAGATCACAGTAAGTTCACGAGACCGATCAAAGGAGCCGTCCAGCGGCTCCTTTTGTGTTTCCTCAAGCGAAGAAACAGATTTTCCAACATCCAGAGCGAAATCTGAATGTTAGACAATAATATTGTTTATCAGAGACTTAAGCAGCGGCGACCCAACACATGAACGACAAATGAAGCCACTCCTCCTGCTTCATTCATCCCGTGGCCTGTAAACCGATCTTCATCACCAGCGCGGACCTGATGGGTGCATCAAACAAGGGCCGCCCCCAACGGATGAAACGAGGAGTGCAAAACATGACCACGCTCAAGAACACAGTGGCAGCGATCTCAGCCTGCGCCGCAACATTAGCCATTGCGACCAGTGCCAACGCTGCACCAGGTGCTGGATTTGGATTGACCGGCTCAGTTGCCAAATCGATGGCCCTGCAGCTGGATGAACGCAGCCCGATCATCAAAGTTCAGGCGCGTGGAAACGGCGAAGGCCGTAGAGCCGGTAAAGGCAAACGAAATGGCGGCGGCAAGAAAGCAGCCGGGAAAAAGGCCGGTGGAAAGAAGGCTGCGAAAGCGCCCAAGGCGGCTACGAAACGAACAGTTGTTAAGCAACGCAACATCGCGAAAACAAACAAGCGCAAGCTCACGAACAAACAAAAGCAAAAGCGTCTTGTGAAAAACATTCTCCGTGCGGCCGGTGTCTTTCCAAAACGACGTCATGCACATCGTGGTCTCCCACGTCGATACGTTTGTCACGCAGTTGCCCGCACACGTGGCGGCAGTGGACGCAACATCGGCATCAAGGGTATTGCTCGCGGCGGAAACGCGTGTCGCAAGGCCATGCGTAAATGTCGCCAAAAGCTGAGCTACCGGAAGGCCAGCGGTCGGAACCCTTACGCAGCTTGCGTCATCCGCTAACCGGCAAACTAATGACTAAAAAAGAGCCGATGGTGCACCATGCGCCATCGGCTTTCTCATTATCTCTCATCAGAGAGCTTAAGTTTAAGTGACCGGAATAGCGTCCAATGATTGAGCGACATCAGCAATGATATCGTCCAGGTCTTCGATCCCAATTGACAACCGCACGACATCGGGCCCGGCACCAGCCGCAATACGCTGCTCATCAGTCAACTGCCGATGTGTTGTCGACGCGGGATGAATAACGAGCGACCGCGTATCGCCAATGTTGGCGAGGTGGGAAAACAGCTCCAATCCAGAAACAAACTGCACACCGGCCTCATATCCACCCTTCAACCCGAACGTAAACACGGCACCGGCGCCCTTAGGGCACAACCGCTTTTGCAAATCGTGAGAGGCGTTGCTCTCAAGGCCGGCGTAGTTCACCCAAGCAACCTTGTCGTGACTTTCAAGATAGCGCGCCACCCCATCAGCGTTGTCGCAGTGCTTTTGCATCCGCAGCGGCAGCGTTTCAATGCCTGTCAAAAGCATAAACGCGTTGAACGGCGAAATGGCCGGTCCAAGATCGCGCAAACCCATCACCCGGCACGCAATGGCAAACGCGAAATCACCAAACGTCTCGGCGAGCTTCATCCCGTTGTAGGATGCATTGGGTTCAACGAGTGTCCGATAACGGTGCTTCGCACCCAACCAATCGAACGTGCCACAGTCCACGATCGCACCGCCGATCGAATTGCCGTGCCCACCAAGGAACTTCGTCAGTGAATGAACAACGATGTCGGCGCCATGGTCCTTCGGGCGACACAAGTACGGCGTTGCCATCGTATTATCGACAATCAACGGAACGCCTGCCTTCTTGGCAACCGCTGCAATCGCCGGAAGATCGACCACCAACCCGCCTGGGTTTGCAATCGACTCGCAATAAAGCGCGCGCGTCTTATCGGTGATCGCAGCTTCAAACGTTTCGGGCTTAGTGGCATCAGCCCACTGTACCCGCCAGTCAAACTTCGAGAATGCATGGTTGAACTGGTTGACCGACCCACCATAGAGCTGCCGCCCAGCAATGAACTCGTCGCCCGGCTCCAAGAGGGAATGGAATGTAAGAAGCTGTGCAGCATGGCCTGAGGCAACGGCCAGCGCTGCTGTCCCGCCCTCAAGTGCTGCAACCCGACTTTCCAAAACCGCCTGGGTCGGGTTCGTGATGCGCGTGTAAATGTTGCCGAACGCCTCTAGACCAAACAGCGAGGCTGCATGATCGGCATCATTGAACACATAAGACGACGTTTGATAGATCGGCGTTGCTCTTGCGCCCGTCGTCGCATCGGGGGCGGCCCCCGCGTGCACGGCAAGGGTGGAAAACCCCGTTTCACCGCCCGCTGTCTCGTGAGCCATATGCGCATACTCCCAATAGTGTCCAAGGTGTTCGGACAATAGGAGAGCATCAGCACATGGCAACACCGCACGCGACATTCGTGACAGGTATCTTGCCACCGATGCGTGCTGACAGGAGTGAAAGCAGATTATGCCTTGGCCAACTGACCTGGGCGACCGCAAGACCATTTGGCCACGCGCCACTTAGGGTGACCCTGAAGGTACTTCGCGATTTCCGCTTGCCCGCGGAACATGCACTGTTGTGGCGTAATGTTCCCGGCCATATAGGTCAGGTTCACGTTCTTACACGTTGCCGGATTAGTAATCAGGCAAATAGACAGGACAATCTCGACCATGAAGTGCTCCCACGTTTGTCAGCTCGCCACTGTAATGGCGGGCGTTGGACCGTGGACGTTCTTCCCTCAAGTCTTATTGTTACTGTGATGGTGCTTGAGGTTTTCAATCAAAACAAGCGCAAAGCCTAGGCAAGCAATGAAGCAATCCAAGGCACTGCAACGATCGGTGAACCACCAAAAGTTGCATCATAATGCAACCCACACACACCATAACGCCTACAAAACAGGCGATTTCTTAGGTGAGCACGCTGGGTTGCATGCGCTGTGCACGCACATCAAAAACGCACAAAATTTAGGCTCTGATGCGGAACG
>JBCBRD010000143.1:0-8269 GCA_039819885.1 Pseudomonadota bacterium | reverse complement strand
CTGATTTTTGTCCAGATCAGCAACACATTGAGTGAAACACAGGATGCAGACGTGGTCGAGTACAAGGTCCAGCAGGCAAGTGGACTGCCCCTTCCACGCTGGTTGCAGCAAGCTGACAATGGCCTGTTGCTTGCGGAAACGCCAGCCGAGGGCGGGACAATCGACCTGAAGATCATCGCGATACTAGATGACGGTACGACGGCGCAAAAAGGCGTGACTGTTCAGCTTTCCAGCGGTGAAATCCAACCTCTGAAACTATCTGACAACGCGACTGGCAAAACGTTTCAGGAGCAATTGAGAGCTGAGTAGACTTTGACTGATGGAGGCGACTTTGTTGGCTGATGCTAAAAGGAGGTTGCCTCCAGATCCTTTCCGGTTAAGGCGGACTCGATATTGCTTTTTTCGCTCAGGGGCCTGGTCCTGCGTCATGTCGCTCGCCTTCGGCAAGACAAACCGCGTACACTTTTGCGGAAGATGAGCTGGCTAGTCTTCGTGGAACATAACTGAAGATTCTTCATCGCTGAGAAACGACGCGAGGATCAGCATCTCAAAGTCATCCAGAGACTGGGGCAGAACGATTGCGCTGTGACCTGCACGACGCAGCACACCGAGACATGACGCGCTAGGACCAGCCCAATCGCCCCTGACAAGGTCAATTTCGGAAATCTCATCGAATGGAACCTCTGATTTTCTGAGGCCAAATCCGCTGTCTTCAAAAACCTCTATCATCGACCGGGTGCGATCTAGACGAACAAACCTTGCCTCAGAACTTGCCGATAGGGATCTCAGAAATCCTAACAACAGCCATACCAGGCAGCATCCGATGACCACGCAGATGAAAAAGAACAACTTCAATTGCTGACTAATGTTTGGATCCGTTCCATCAATCAGCAAGAGTGTGCAACAGATGGCACCAAAAACTAGGGTGCATGCAACCTGTATCGTTATGCTTGAGGGTATCGTCTGTGCAACGGACGGATCGCCGATGACCAGTGTTTGTCCAGACTCGGCGAAACGCATACCCGTTACCTTCAAATTTCGACGTTGGTGCCGCGACAACCGTTTCCAGTCTATGTGAACCATTCAGTCGGTGAACAATGAGGCAATATCCCGAATATTTAGTTCCTACCGGGTGGAGAAAATCATAACCAAAAAATAATGATTGCTTAATGAGCATGATCTCGACGTTGCTTTGACGTGTGATCGACGGCATTATTGTTGGTATTATTTTTTCGACATTGTTTGTTTTCAAATGCCAGACGCAAGCCTGAGCATGTATCGCTTGCCATCGGAATGCATAGAGCCGATTTCAAATAACTCATGTGGTTGAAACACAAATGAGTGCTCAGTCTAACCCAAAAGATCGTCGACGAAGCCCGCGTACGCGGGCGCCATTGTTTGTTATGCAAGATAACTATCGCGCTCTTGCCAAAGACTGGAGCCTCGTAGGGTTGAAAACGAGCAGACCACCTTATGCTATGACGCAGGTGGGTGACGTTGTTTGTTTGACATTGTACCTGCCGAGGCCGAACCTTCAGGTCAGCATCAAATGTACGGCGCGGGTTGTGAGAATTGATCAAGCGACGAATTCAATCGCTTACCAATACGTGAGCGTTGGCCCCATGGAGTACGAACTTCTTGAAGGCTACTTCAACGAAGTTGTGCGAACCGAGGTCTCTTGAGAGCGCGTACGCTACGCTTTGCAGACGTTCAGATCTTTGTAATTGTCAGCGGGCCGCGTGCACGACCCATTTTCCGCTCTGGCCGAAAAGAAAGTATGACAGTCGCAGATGGATGCGCTGACACTCTCAACCATCGTTTTGGGATTGTTCCTGTCCGGCATCGTCAAGGGTGCAACGGGCCTTGGTTATGCGTCGTGCGCACTTCCATTTCTCGTGCTGACCGTTGGTTTAAAAAATGGGATGGCCCTGGTCTTGGCCCCTGCAGTGGCAACAAACATTACGCTTGTGCTGACGACCGGCCACCTTGGTGAGATAGCTAAGGATTACTCAAGACTGTACGCGTCCATGCTTCCGGGCATTGTCGCCGGCGCTTATGGTCTTCAATTCGTCGATGTTTCGATCGCAACCAAGGTTCTTGGGATTGTCGTGCTCTGGTATGCTGCGTGGACGCTGTGGAAGCCAGATTTCATGTTGGCGCCCAGGCTCTGGAAGCCACTTCAAGTGCCCACTGGATTCTTCAATGGCGTCATTACCGGACTCACGGGTTCGCAAGTTGTCCCACTGGTTCCATACGTTTTGGCGATGCGACTTGATCCTGATCGAACAGTGCAAATCGTCAATATCGGTGTTTTGGTAGCGACTGCATTTCTGGCCCTGACGCTTGCTGTTACTGGCATCTTGACCTCGCAATTGGCCATGGGCTCGGTTGCTGCAATCGTACCTGCGATGTTGGGCGTCGCGATCGGGGTTTGGCTGCGTCAGTTGATCTCTGTTTCACAATTTCGGTTTGCTGTCCTGATCACACTTTTCGGCATTGGGTTTGTTATGGTTTTGAAGTGACGCGCGCGATGGATAGAGTGCCTGTGCATGTTCGCTTTACAGTGGATCAACTGCGCTGACGGCGTCGCCTGCAACATTGGCGTTGATGACCTTTGACAGATCCACGTTGCAACGTGCGGGGTCATCACGCTTTGCTATTCGCAGCGCAGAGGATTTGGCACGAAGCCGCAGCAGTCGTTGGGATTCTTGCACGGAAATCAATTTGAAAGAGAAGGCTGTGCCAGCAGCGAGCTGGGAAAACCGGTCGAGATCTAACGACGAAATCGTTGCGATCTTAGGGTATCCGCCCACTGTCCCCCTGTCTGCTAGCAATACCAATGGTTGGCCGCTGCCTGTGATTTGAACTGATCCTCTGACGGTGCCGTCAGACACAATGTTGTATCCTCTCGAATGAGCAATTCTTGGGCCATCGAGTTTGTAGCTCATACGGTCGCTTGCGTGGGCAATTCGCCATCTTGTTTGTAGGAAAGTCGCGATCGATTCGGGAAAGAAGTGATCATCCTGAGGCCCGAGTATGACTCGTATCGGCCCGTTGGTTTGCACGTTATCCGTGGGCGATATGCTTTGTTCTACAAAGTTCTGAGGCGCGTCATTCACGTCCAGTAGGTCGCCTTCTGAAAGCGGCCTCGAGTATGGACGACCGAGCCCGGCGTTTTTGTCGACCGAAAAGCTTTTGTACTGAGGTACTGCCTTTATGCCTCCTTGGAAGCATAGGTACGAAAACACACCGTGTCGGCATCCACCAAAGCGAAGGATTTTGCCTTCCTCGACCCAATGGGTTGCGTTCATCGCGGCAGATTGGCCCTCTATGTGAACCGACCTGTCCGCGCCAGTCATGGCGAATCTGAATCCACCCCTTAGTGACCGTACTGTGAATGGTAACGGTGCAACCTCGATTGCAGCTGTATGTGGCGCGTTGCCTATAAGTTGGTTGCCGATCTCAAGGCTTCGTAAATCCATCGCACCGGCTGGAGCTAAGCCATATCGCTGCAGCCCAAATCGACCGGCATCTTGAACCGACGAAAGACCTGGCTTCGTCACCTTTAATTGGCTCATCTGATCGCATCTTCGACGAGGCTAACGCATCGGTCATGCGCTGCATTCCATGCGCCCGCCGAGATTGCTGAAAAGCGGATGATGTCGCCTGGCTCCATCAAACACATTGGGCGACGCGTTGGACTGAATACTTCGAGTGGTGTGCGACCAATCCAATGCCAGCCACTGGGTCCTTCGACAGATTGCAAGGCTGTTTGTTGCCCGCCAATGGAGATTGTTCCAGGTGGTGCGTTGGGACGTGGATCGCGTCGGCGCGGTGTATGCAGCTTTTCGTCGAGTCCGGAAAGGTAGGCAAAGCCGGGCATAAAACCGATCATGCAGACCCGATAGTCCGCAAACGTGTGCCGTTCCACAAGGGCCTCGGGAGAGATGCCGTGAAGGTCGGCAAGATCGTGAAGATCAACTCCGTGTTCGCCGCCATAAAAGACTGGTACTTCCCACACGCGGTTTGTTGTAACCGGGCCCGTGTTCAGATCGCAATGCTCCAGGAGTTCGGAGACCAATGTGTCGAACGAGGTCTTCAGCGGATCATAGTGGACGAGCAGTGATCGGTACGTTGGGACGGTTTCCAACACGCCGTGTATCCGATGTCGGGAAACTTCTCGATCCAGGCCAAGGACGAGATCGCTCGCCGCTGTCTCGATCTCCTGTCCAAATTCAACCGACGCTGCGGAATCTCCGCACGGAATAATCCTGGGGGCCTCGTACATCAAACACACTCATTTCGTGATGCGAATGGTGCAAAGAGAATCGACAGTTGAACGATGCACCGCCATCCCCAAAACTGACGGCATGCTTAAAATTCCTAAGAGTGATAATTTTTCGGCAATTCGCGTATTTTTCAATGTGACCGGCATCTCTTTTTTGGGTTCTGTAATCGGGCTAGGCCATATTGAAACATATTTTGCACGTGTGCATTGCTCGTGGAGTTGGTATGACAAGCGTCCAAGTGACACCTCAGATTAGGTCCGCAAACCAGGCGAAAGCGTTGTGCGAAGAGGTGCTAAAGGCATTCAATACGTGGCGTTTTAAACGAGAGCAGCCTTCGGACATTGAATTGTTGAAAGCCATGATCGTTGCGCAAATTGAGAGCTGCGCGAAAATCAAATTCGTCATGTACTGGGGCAAGGGTCTACGTAACTCTATCGGGGAGCCAGAACGTGATTGCCTCAAGTATTTGCGGTCTATGATGGAACGCATTCAGTCTGCATACGCCCCTGGGGCAACAATGCAGATTGTCTACACTGATACCCATGCAAATCTCAATGGTCACTCTGCTGATAACATTGAGTCTTACCGGCAGGGGTTAGAGCGCGCTGTGCTCACCCACTTTGAGTACTTTCGTCTTGTGAGACTGAGTGAAGTTTGTCGGGTTGCCAACGTTAAATACCAACCGACGCTTGATGACCTGACATCCTCGGAAGAGGGTTGTGAGTTGATGGCAAGTCTGGAGAAATGTGCACGCCGCTGGTACCGCGGCGAGGGTGGTTTTGAGGTTGGGGCGGCAGACTATCTCAAGATGAATATGATTGAGCGCTTGGCTATCCAAACACAGTTCCCAGAATCTATTTTTGTTACGTTCAACGGCAGCGATTTTCGAGAGATTTTTCCGCCCGACCTGCCAATTTTCTACATGTACTCCGTTAAGAAAGGAACGAGCGTCAAGCCATGGTTTATGGACGTTCGCGAAACTGCGGAAGCTGGTCACGCGGCTTAGCATGTTTGGTGCGCCAACTTTACATCGTTGTTACGCACATTCGGAGAGTTGTGCGTCAGAGCAGTGGTATTCGTCGGACATGCGGGGCTTCACCAAAACGATCAGTTGGTCGATTTCTTCGATGACTCTGCGAACGGCGGCATCAGCGAACGTGTTTTCAAGCTGAATCTCTTCTTCGATGACTCGGCATTGGTTGGCTATATCCTGTGCGCCTAGCATTGATGTACTGCCACAAATGGCGTGGGTGGTTTGGCCAATCAATTCTGCGTCGCGCTCGTCCAATCCTTTGAGTAGGGCCCTTCGACGAGCTTCCATCTCGAGCACAAACACTTTAGCCAATGCACTCGCATGGTCTGATGATCGAGACGCAAAGAAAAAGTCGATTGCGCTTGCAAGGCTTGGTTCTTCAGTCACGCGGTCGGCATCAGACTCTACAGGTGCAATGAGTGGTGCGGTATCAACTTTGGGATCGCTCAATCTTGCCAACGTTTCGAGTAGCGTCACGCGACGGATGGGTTTGGTGACATAGTCATCCATACCGCTTGCTTCGATCCGTTCTTTTGTTCCCTGAATGGCGTGGGCTGTTAGCGCAATGATCGGGGTGCTTGCGTTTAGACCGCCGCTTTCTCTGATCATGGCGGCCGCGGTGAGGCCATCCATGTTCGGCATCGATATGTCCATCAAAATGATGTCGAATGGGTCGCTGTTTGAGGCATCCACGGCAGCCAATCCGTCTTCGACATGGGTGACGGCGTGTCCATCTTCGATCAAGAACTGTTTGGTGATGTAGGCATTGGTGGGATTGTCCTCTGCCATTAGAATATTGAGATTTCTCTCCGCGCTTGAGCAGGTTTTTGGTCGTGTTGGTGCAGCGATGATCTCTTCATCGCATCTTGGCAATTGAATTTGGAAGGAGAAGCAACTTCCCACGCCATATTCGCTCGCTAGCTCGATATTGCCGCCCATGGCTTGTACAATTTTCAGGCTGATGGCTAATCCAAGGCCGGTACCGTCTGTTCGCCTTGAGAAAGACGAATCGAGAGAGTTGAACTTTTCAAAAATCGTCTTTTGCTTGTCCAATGGGATGCCCACGCCAGTATCCTCGACAGCAAAACGAATGGTTGGATTATGGCCGTTTGTCTCGATCTCTCTCACGGTTAGTTTTACCGAACCTGCTCGGGTAAACTTGTTGGCGTTCCCGATGAGGTTCAACAGGACTTGACGAAGCCGGACAGAGTCGAACTTGAATGGTTCGTTAAGGTTGGCTGGTATCTCGACTGTGAATTTGTTCTTTGATTTGTGTGCTAGCGGATCGATCATCATTTTAAGCTCGTTCGCAAAGCGAACCAGATTGTAACTCGAGGGTTCAAGCTTCAATTCGCCCTGTTCGAGTTTTGAGTAGATGAGAATGTCGTCAATAAGGGATAGAAGATGTTCACCTGAGCTCGTGGCAAGTTCGAGGTTCTTATCGGCCGCCACACTCATCTTTTCGAGCTGCAGCAGTTCGAGGGCACCAAGCACGCCATTTAGCGGCGTCCTAATTTCGTGACTCATCACAGCTAGAAATTCGCCTTTGGCGCGACTGGATTCTTCTGCAACCGTTTTTTCAACCTCAAAACGGTTCTGCTCGTCCATCAATGCCTGTTCCCTGAGTCGGGCTCGTGTCGACATGATGAACACGAAAAAGGCCAGGGCCGTGAAAACAATCCCGCCGCCGACGTAGGGCGTTGCCAGTCTGACTCCTTGCGCTGCCCAGGGGTCGGCTGCCTGAACGATAACCCGCAAGGGGTAGCCTTCGACGGCACGGCTTATTGAAATCGTATCGTCTATGGCGACAGCTTCTGAATTACTTCCAACCTGGAGCTGTTTTTCGTTCAGCAGGAGCGAGTCGAGCTCACGGCCGAGTTTGTTTGCAAAAGAGCCGGTGCCCGCGCGGATGATGTTGTCGTCGCCGACGATTGCAACTCCACCTTGCCCGCCGAGGTCAAGCGCACCGTACACCTGTGTTAGTTTCGAAGGGTCCAATGACACGACGATTGCGCCGTCAAACTCACCTGACGATGTAAACAGTGGTCGGGTGTATTGAACGCTCCAGCGATTGGACGCGCGCCCCAAAACCGGTTTGCTGATGAAGAGTTCGTCTGATGAGCTTCCAAGGTGGATGCGGTAGTGTTCCCGATCGCTTAAGTCCACCGGCTTTGGTGGATGAAGCATTTTCGTACTGGTCACCATCATGCCATCGGCGGCGATGATCGCGATCTGAACCGTATGTCTATTGAGTGTGAAGTCTTCGGTGACGACGTCTTGCCATGGGGTTTCAATGCTTTTTGAGCGCTTAATGGCCCGCATGAACTGCAGCAAGCTATCGAGCTCGCCAGAGATTCTTGAGATGTTGTGCGCCATCGTTACGGCCACATTATTGATGTTGTCTGATACGCCAAGGCGAGCCTGCTCCCTGTCACTCTCTATCCTTTGCCAAACAAAACTCCAAGCGGCGATGACCAGGAACACGACGGAAAACGTGGGCACGATGTATCGACTGACTTGAGCGATTGTCCACGAGCTCTGAAACACTTGATCATCTCCCCTCAATTCAGTTTTTTGCGCTGCAATTTCTTCAAATTGCGACATCGACAAAACAGTCTCTTTGGCTTTCTTGAAAGAACAGAACCTGGCTGACCATGGCTCTGATTTGCGCTGGCAAGTAGGGTTTCTCAATCACGAAGGTCGGTTCGAGAGCATCGCCAGTTAAAAGTCGTTTTGGATTCGATGTGACAAAGAGAACTGGGATATCTTGCGTTTGTAGAATCGCGTGTGCTGCGGAAATTCCACTGCTTCCATCTGCGAGATTGATGTCGCAAATCAGTAGGTCTGGTTGGAATTGTTGTGCGGAAACGAGAGCATCGGCGCGTGTGCGGGCGACATGCGAAACTCGATGCCCCATTTGACCCAGGATGACTTTCAAGTCTTCTGC
>JBCBRD010000142.1:0-8272 GCA_039819885.1 Pseudomonadota bacterium | reverse complement strand
GTTGAAGATCGCGTGGATCTCCTCCAGCGGCACGCCCATCAGCGAGAGCTGGTAGGCGCTGCGGGCGGTATGGTGGCCGCTGCCCGCCAAGATCATCTGACGCAGCGTCAGCTTCCACTTCGTCTCGCTGTCGAAGAGGGCGGGGCGATGGATCATCGCGTCAGCGGTCATCAGACTTTCGTAGAAGTCTCGCAGATTGCTGACATCGATCTTGTGGCGATCATAATATTTCATCGCCTGGTCCGCCTCGGGCGGTTTCGGCGCTACGTCAGCTGACGCCATTGGCGCGGCGAGCAATGCCCCAAACATCGTTGAAGTCGCGAGGATCGTCTTTAAGCGCATAATATCTATCTCCATCACTCGGCTAAGAGGAACATGCCGTTCGGATTTGGCGAATGGGACGGTACGTTTTGAAGTACGTCCCAGTGCTCTTCCAAAAGCCCGGTTTCTTCGTCGAAGCGATACATGTCGACGGCAGCGATTCCGAGATCACGAGGGTCGTCGAAATCAAGACCGCGGAAATTCACGTGCGCGAAGGCATAATTGCCCTGCACGATGATGCGATGAATATCGATTTTGGGTGCGTTAACCTCGACCGAATACCCAAAGAGTTCCGCCAGCGGCGCACGCCCATTTGGCAAGAAGATGCTGTGCTGGATATATTCGTCTGAAATGTAAGGCGCGAGATTTTCATTGGTCGGCCCTTCAGCGAATATCTCATAGATCTTTATGACTTTCCGCGCGATCTCCTTCTCTTCATCGGTGTCCGCAAGAATGAGTGTCTCGAAGTCTTGAGGGATGGAATTTCTATAGATCGAGCCCTGCTCCCATGCCCGCGTAGGCGGTGCGAACGGATCTTCGACCGTTGGCACGGCGACGTCACCTGAGGACTGAGCACACGCGCCCAATCCGGGCACGAAGGATGCCACGAGCATAGAAGTTATAATTAGGTTGTGTTTTATCATAATTACAGCCTTTTCGATGACGTTGTGGAGCTCTGTTCACATCTAGCTGTCTGTATTCCACGGCTACTATAAGAAGCCCACAAACTCCTCCCATAAACTAGCTCAGGCGCCGGTCGCGCAAAACATACTGCAACGCACAGCATGTGCGCGTCTGCGTGCCTTGAGAACGGACACCGCACCATCAACAATAAAAAGGCGTCGTCGTTCTCGGGCGTTACATCAGCTTCATTAGAAAGATGCTGTACACCGCGTTTTTGGTCGGCAGGGTTTAACAAAAAACGCCATGACGGTTGAAATGGCGTTTAGTCGTGGGTTGCTTCTTGCAAATACTGACAACCGAGCAGGCTAACAAAAAGATACAGGAGCGGGGATGTTGAGACCTTCCAATAGCCGAATAAGCTTGAAGCTTCTGGTCTCATTGATGCTTTCTTCTACGGCAAGCGTCACATCCGCGTTTGCGCAATCCCAGAACGATGAAGTTACAGCGCTTCGACAAGAGGTCGCCGAACTACGCGCTGTTGTTGAGGCGCTTCTGAACGCGAACGCCGAAAAAGCAGAAGACGCCGAGCGCTTGAGCGTCCGGCAAGCGCAACAACCTGAAACCATCGACACTGTCGGCACAATAGACCCGGCGGCCCCCGTAAACACAATAGACACAGTCGCCACGCTTCCATCCGCCGGCTCAACTCCGGAAACGGATGAAAAAACCAGCGATGCGGACGGTACCTCAAAAAGCATATTGACGTCCCGCCAACCAATCGGCCGATTTCCTGATGACGCGTTCGTCACCGCCGGCACGTTCGACCGCTCTATCAGCGTGCCGGGGACCTCGGGCTCCTTCCGTATCGGCGGTTCGGTCCAATTCAACGCTAACTATGATCCCGACAACTTAGGCTTCCAGTTTATTAGTACGCCGCCGACGATCCCTCTGGACGGCGATTTTGATGACGGTTCGGACCAGTTCCTGGCTCACGCCCGCTTTAGCCGGGTCAATTTCGATTTTCGCGCCCCGACTCGCTTTGGGCAATTTCGAACTTTTGTTGAATTCGATTTTTTTGGTGACGGGGACGAGTTCACTAATGACTTCGATCTTCGTCTACGCCACGCAGCCGCGGAATTAGGGCCGCTTAAAATTGGCCAATTCTGGTCCGGGTTCACCGATATTTTCTCGCTTCCAGAAACCGCTGACCCGGGCGGGCCGTTGGCGGCCCCTGCCTTGCGGCAACCTGGCATCTATTATGTTAAAGGCCCCCTTGATGGGACGAATTGGGGGATAGGCATAGAGAATCCGGCGGCCGATTTAGGAGGAAACACAGATCTTCAAGCGTCGGAATCAATCCCTACGATAGTTGGTTTTACCCGACTTAACCGAAATTGGGGTTATGTTCGTTTCTCGGCCATCGGGCTGCAGCTGAGGTCGGATACGGACTCAGACTTTACCGGCGGGGCTCAAATCACGGGCCGTGTATACACGCCGTTCACAGGGTCTAGCCTCAATAATATCGCCTTTGGAGGGGTGTATGGCGCCGGCTTTACACACTTTTATTCTTCGTTCGTCGGTGACCTCGGCGGCATTATCGCAGAGGACGGAGAGGTTGACCCGACGGAGATTCGCGGCGCGTATCTCGGCTATCAGCACTTCTGGACTGATCGCTGGCGTTCTACGGTCACGGCGAGTTTTTTCGACTTGGACCAACCGCTTGGCGCTGATCCTCTCTCTTTCGACAACGCAGAGCGTTTTAGCCTGAACTTGTTTTACACCCCCATTGACGGTGCCACATTCGGCCTTGAAGGCATTTACAACAACATCGAGACGTTTGACGGCTCCGAGGGGGAAGGTGTTCGGATTGAATTTGTTGGACGTTTTGACTTCTGATCCGTCGCAAGCCGCCTAACCAGGGTGCCAGCGGAGTTCATCAGTCCACGTCAAAGGCGAATCTTCTGACGGTCGGTCAAAAAGTCCGCCTGGCCTGTTCCCAGCCAGGTCTTCAAGCTGTCCATCGATCATCAGAAGATGCGTAGCGCTTGGCCAGGGGACAAGCGGCGTAAACTTCCAGATGGCCTCATCAGGACCCAAATCAATTGTGCCGGGCACGATGACGCCCTGAGCATCTTTTATCCGGAGTCGATACGCCAGCGAAATATGATCGTGTGGGCTGCCCAAATCGACGATTAGCGGATCAAGCGTCCCCGCCCTTGGCGCCGTAATCTTCCATTCACTGGGTTTAGGGGGGCTGTAGTCCGGGGCGATGGCTAAAAACTCAAATACGGCGTCACGCCCCAGCTCACACTCAAGGTCACTATTCCATGTCTTATTGATCAAGAGAGAATACTTTTCTCCAGGGATTAGGGCTCTCCCGAGAGTTTCATGCGCCCGAAGACCAGTTTTGACCCTACCCGGATCAAGAAGCAGCGTTAGTCTTCGACGATCGGGCGACCAAAGGTCGTATCGGTTTGACAGAAAGACGCCGTCGACGGTTTGGCCTTCTGAATCTCTCAAGGAAATATGTTCAAGGATGTTCGCAGACCTGACCGGATACGGAAAATACAAGTAAATCCGTAGGAGATTTGACGGTAGCTCCGGCGCCGATGGGTATATTTCTATCTGATCCGCGTTACCCGAATGCTCACAAGAAGCTGCGGCTTCTGTTAGCCATGACATCAAAATGAGGCCTGCGAAGAGCCAACGTAGATTACATGTCATCGAACTTGGTCGGGGAATCCTTCGTCAGTTTTCAGCAAGTTCTGGAACATCCGAACACCCTGGGCAAACTGGTCGTCCTGATATTTGTAGTCGGGGAAATTGTACTCGCTGATAAAACCACTCAGCCTAAAGAACGATCCTTTGCGGAATGAAACCAATTCCATCGCGCCTGTCTCCAAATTTCGGCGCATCGCCAAGATGAATTGATTGTTTTGGTCAGCAGCGTGCAACACGCCTGAAAGCGGCAGTGGCGTCGTTTTAACGCCAGCGGTGGCTCCTAAGTAAGGAACGGGCGCGGAGAGACCGTCAGCCGCGGCCGCTTCGGTAAGGTCATCGATAGCGATCAAATCCGCGTCCATCTCTCGATTGACGACCAAAACAAAACTCTGAGCGTTCCCCTCCCTATCGCGAGCCTCAAAATCGATGACGTCGAGGGGCGTGTTGCCGTAACCGAGTTCAGCGATCGTTTTGCCGGTGATGTTCGTTTCGTCTTGTAATGCGGACGCGTCAATCGTGACGAGAGGTGTGCAGGTGTATGCGGCAATAACCGTTTGAACGCCATCGAGATCAAGAACCGTCATCGCGCGAATGGGCGCTCTCGTTTCCATCTGCGCATGGGCAGTATGGAATATTTCGATCGATGTTGAGGTCGACGAGGCATCGAATGGGAAAGGAACCCGACGCAAAGTCGAGGCAAATTCGCCAGTTGAGATGCCAGATACGAACAGCTCCCCATCAGCGTAATCAAGGTCAGTAATGGTAAGCGTCGGCGCTGGAATATCCCGCCAAAAGGTCACGGCTTCATCCGCTGTGTCTTCCAGCGTAAAGACGCTTGCCGACCGTTCTGCGATATCGAGGCGCTCGACACTGCCGTCATGAGAAATTGTCACGATGGCGGCTTGATCGACGCCGTCGAGTGCATATCCTAATGATAAATACGCTTCTCTTGTCACCGGGTGCACGGCCAGATCATTGTAAGTTAGGCTCCCCTGATCCGCTGAAACTGTGCGAGAAATAGCCTCTTCAATGCTCAGTAAATTGTAGGCCTTTTCGTCGCTCGGCGCTGGACCAGCATCCGACATATCATAGGCAAAGATCTTTCCCGAGACGCTGTCGGCAACGAACAACGTGTTCTCTGATCCGAATTCCAGAACGCTGGCGCTAGCAGGCGATTCCAAGGCATCGGTCGCTTGGTTCGTGTTGGATGGCGCTTCGCTACATGCTGACTGCATCGACAAAACGCCGAACAGGAGTGCGGTGAGTCTCACTTTTGACATTTTTCACTCTTTTCTGATTTGCAGGAACGCATTGCCGAGCATCGTTGCACACGCGACTGACAATTGGAAGCATCGGAGAATGCACACCATATGCGCGTTCTGGACGGTATCGAGGCCGAGCACTCTTTGCAAAACATGTTCACAACATCAAACATTGGTCTCGTTCGGACACCAAGACTGAACATAGATAAATTCAGTCTACTAACGATACCATGACGGCAATAAAGGCAACGCTTTACGATGGGCATTTCGATTTTGAGATTAATAAGCGTATCCGCCGTCCTGTGCGTAACTGCTGCAGCTTCGCTTTCTGCGCAAGCCCAACACCAGGGTGATGGGAAAGCTCAGTCTTGGGTACAATTTTCTTATGAACCGTATCCGCTACCCCACTACGTAGCTGACATTGATCGCTATCCAGCTGCGCCCCCGCCAGATGGCGCCGTAAACCGTCACGGCGAACTAGAGTATATTGGTAATGGCGCCTTTGGCGCGCATTGGTTTGTGAGCGCCGACAATGCCGTATGGCACTTCGTAACGGCGGGCGATCCGTCAAACGACGTCGTTTTGTTCGTCCACGGTCATCCGGACACCTGGTACGCGTATAGCAAAGTTATGGCAGAACTGGCCGATGAATATTACGTCATCGCGGTTGATACGTTGGGTTACGGTCAATCCGACAAGCGGGCTGAAGTCGACGTCAGCTACAGTGCCGTCGCGAAAAGCTTGATCTTGCTTCTCGACCAACTTGGCGTCGACACCTTCAATTTGATTACGCACGATCGCGGCAGTGTTATCAGCGATCATCTCATTGCTGCTGATGGCATGTCGGACCGCATTCTAGCTTTCCTGCGCATGCAGCAGTCGTTCGATAAACCCCACGGGTTTCCGCGCCCCGCCCACGAGCAGATGGCGACCGCAGAGTGGCAAGCTGGAAATGTCGTTCGGGGTATATACGATAGTAGCTATGTATCGGTGAAAGTGCCCGAAGACGAACTTGCGCGCCTTGAATGGGAGTTTCAATTTCCCGGCACGCCCGAAGCCGCTGCGCGCGCCTTTCAAGGGACGAGCTTCGAAATCGAACGCAAGTTCAGAGTAGCCAATACAATTCCTAAAATGACAATGCCGGTTGTCATCATGCAAGGCATTAGAGACCCTGGTCAGCATGCGGAAGAATACTATGACGCGCCGGATCTGCTTCCCAACGGCCGTGTCGTTTTAGTGGACGCCAATCACTTCGTCCACACCGAAGATCCAAAGCTCGTGGCAAGGGTCGCGCGCCAGCTGTTTAAGTTCAAAAACGAAAACAGACCGAACAAAATTTCATCCGAACCCGTGTCCTTTCTGTACCCGGAGAAACGATAACACGGTCGGTTCATTGCGAAAGTCGCCGCAAAACCCTTCATCGTCCGACGCGCATCTTGGAGCCTAACCTTATGCGAAGACCTAATTTTGCGCGAACCTGCAGCTTGATTGCGACAAGTTCGATCATATTCATCGGCGCTAATCTCGCCGCGACCGCAGAACCGATAGACGGGGACCTGGATAGTCTTAGAGATACCGTCGTGGCTGCGGTCGCGGGTGTACAGCCTCCGCCGCCGCCAAGGCCTCCCACCAGACCACAGCCAAAACCGGACCCCAAACCGAAGCCGTGTCCGCAACGCCCACCAAACGAACCTGGCCCAAAACCCAACCCGTGCCCAAAGCCGCCACCGCCACCGCCAAACGGGTAAGCTAGGGACTATTCTTAATCCGGGCGACCGGGCTTGGCGCAAAGGCAACATTGGACGTCGCAGCTTTTACGTCGGGTTTTAGCGTTATTTGCGACCTTCAACTCATCAGGCGCGGACGCTCAAATGGCGCTCTCGCCGCCATTCGCCGTCAGCCACCTTTAACTTCGTTCATTCACACGGCTTAACGCTTGTGATAACCAACGAGGGTGTCGAGAAAAACCAAGGAGCGGATCATGGAACTCAACTATTTAGCAGCTGCTTTTCCATCGGAAGAGCAAATCAAGAAGGCCGTAGATGACTTGCTCGTGGGTGGCTTTAATAGAGCTCAACTTGGGGTTATTGCAAAACGAGAGGACTCACCAGGCACAGTAGACGATGCGTATGCAGAAAGTGTTGCGTTGACGCTGGACGACGACAAGCAACAGATTGCCGTATTGGTCAGAAGCCTCACCGGCACCGTGGCCGCGTTGGCGGCAGGCGCCGTTGGTGCAATCGCGACAGGAGGGGCCGCAGTTCCCGCAATCGTGGCAGCAGCAGCAGGCGGCGCGGGCGTCATAAAATTAGGTCAAGCTAGCGAAAACGAATTGTCTCGCGAAGAGTCTGGCTGGATAGCAACGCAAATTGGAATGGGCGGCGCTATCTTGTTTGTCACAGTTAACGATGACGACCATGCGGCAAAAGCGAAAGCCATACTCGCCAACCATGAGGCCCGGATGCTGGCTGGCGATAAAAAGCTGTAGTCTCTGAGCGTGGCAACCGGGCGCTTCGTGATTGCAATGGTATCGCCGCAGGACGCGCCATCGGGGTAGGTCTTACGAAACCTTCCTGGAGAGATTAGGGTCAGGACCCATTCGCTATGCAAAGCCATGCACCAAGCGAGTGGCGAGAAACGCCAAAAACGGTCGCTAAAACGTTTCCAATCTGAGTCCATTTTAAAGCGATTTTCAGCCAATTTCGTTGAGTACGGACAATAGAGGCTGGCTATGGCCAATTGAGGTAACCGACGTGAATACATTTGACCCCAACTCAGCGTTGGCGTGGCAAGCGAAACCATCAATGGTCGGGCCCGTGCGCGTCAACCGCCCGTTACCGACACCCACGGTGCGTTCCATAGGCCCGTTTGTGCTGCTCGACCATTTCGGCCCCGTCCCGGCGCCCGCAGAAAAACTGCCGGCTCACCCCCATGCTGGCATCGAGGTCATGACGTATCTTCTCGATGGTGCGAACGAACACACGGATAGCCTGGGGAATGTTGGTCAAATCGGAGCTGGGGGCGCGCAATGGATGAAGGCAGGAAGCGGTGTTCTCCATACGGAACGCAACCTCGTGGACCGCGCCGCCATCATGCATGGTTTACAAATTTGGGCGCGCCTTCCAATTGCCGAGCAAGACGCCGCTCCCGACTACCGCGCTTATCAGTCCGAAGAGATGATCGAATGGACTGAGGACATCGCTCGATATCGTTTGATTGCAGGCGAATTGAACGGAAGGAGAGGTCCGCTTCCGCTCGCGATACCATCTGTTATGGCGCATGTTTTCTTATCGGGTTCTTCATCATTCAATATTGCACTTCCCGACATCGAACACGAGTACGGC
>JBCBRD010000141.1:0-8274 GCA_039819885.1 Pseudomonadota bacterium | reverse complement strand
CTCCAACTGGGATTTGTCGGTCGTGGCTCGTGACAATTCCCAGTTGGAGTTACGCGCACCGATATCAGGCCGCGTCCATAAGCTTGCCGTTCATACCGTTGGTGGTGTCATCGCGCCGGGGCAGGAGATCCTGCAGATTGTCCCATCAGATGCCAAACTGATCCTGGAAGCCCGCATCGACCCCACACGCATTGACCAGGTGCGCGAAACCCAATCCGCAAATATTCGACTGACAAGTTTCAATCAACGTACAACACCAGAGCTGGTTGGCACCGTCGCGAACGTCTCAGCGGACCTAGTGAGTGACGCTCAGAACCAAAATTTTCACTACCTCGCGCGTGTTGCCCTGGACGATGGCCAGGCCGCGAGACTGGGTGGAAAATCACTTCTGCCCGGGATGCCCGCCGACGTGTTCATCCAGACCGACGACCGCACAATCCTAAGCTACCTTCTCAAGCCGCTGACCGACCACTTCCAAGGGGCAATGCGAGAAGAATGAGTGCTGCTGTGATGCAACGAGATTGGCCAACGTGCAGGTGACCCTGCCTTCATCTGGCGGCTCTTAGCAATATCTCAAACGTCCTCAGCAATACTGCGGTTCTGCCGGTCAAAACGGCGCGTATATTGGGAGGGTGTGTTGTGAAAACAGAGCCGATGAACAAAAAGCTAATTGCCGGTGGCCTCATCGGTAACACGCTCGAATGGTACGACTTTGCAGTCTACGGCTACTTTGCCGCCACCATCGGTCACCTCTTTTTCCCGACCGAAAACGCATCCGCCTCATTGCTGCTTTCGCTAAGCGCATTCGCCGTCGGTTTCGTGTCGCGCCCGCTTGGTGGAATCTTATTCGGCTATATCGGCGACCGGATGGGGCGCAAGGCCGTCCTTGTCTACTCAACCTTGATGATGGCAATTCCTTGTACTTTGATCGGTCTACTCCCGACATGGGAAACGATCGGGATCGCAGCACCCGTCTTGTTGGTACTCTTGCGGCTGCTCCAGGGCGCCTCGGTCGGCGGTGAGTTAACAGGATCGGTCAGCTATCTGTTCGAGCATGCCCCTCCGGGCCGCCGCGCCCTCTATGCGAGTTTCACCATCGCAGGCGCCATCAGTGGCATCCTGCTTGGGTCTGCTGTTTCGACACTGATCACCGCTATGTTGACACCAGATCAGTTGCTCGAATGGGGCTGGCGCATCCCATTTGTCATGGGTGCAGCTGTTGGGATCGCAGGATTTGTCTTGCGTCGTCACATGCCGGAAGATGCGCCCACCACTAAGCAAACAGAAATCCGTTCCCCACTTATCACAGCAGTCAGATCACATTGGCAGCAGATGGCCATTGGGTCCGGTATCGCTATCTTGATCGCGGTGAACTTCTACATGACCTTCATCTATCTCACGACGTACATGGTCAGTGTGTCCGGGTTGGAAAAAACCGTAAGTCTGGAAATCAACACGATCAGCATGGTCGTAGTTTTGGTGATGGCCGTTGTCGGTGGATGGTTAGCAGATCGCTTCGGAGCGCACCGTGTTTTGATCGCATGCGCCGTCGCACTGATTGCTCTCGCATATCCCTTACTCTGGATGATCGATCATCCAAACTTTGCAATGGCGCTGTCCGGGCAAATTGGATTGGCACTCGTGATCGGGCCTTACAACGGTGTGTTCGCGTATTACATCGGCCAGCTCTTCCCAGCCAACATTCGGATGTCTGGGTTTTCAGTTTGCTACAATGTGTCGTTCGCGATTTTCGGCGGAACAGCGCCCATGGTAGCGCAAGTTCTGGTCAGCGATGTTGGTCCGCATGCGCCAGCATTCTACGCCATGGCCGCAGCAGCCATCGGCTTGATCTCGGTGGTTTTGTCGTTGCGATTAAACGGTGAAGATCAGGGCGTATCAACCACCGTAAGCTCAAGGCAAACAACAGCCAGAGCATGACGGTAGTATCGCATCCACCGGGTGAGTTGGCAGTTGGCAACCCTTGGCTGTCATCCGGTTACAGGCCCAGGTCTGACAAACCTGGATGATCCTGCGGGCGTGGACCTTGTGGCCAGTGGTACTTCCGGTCGGCCTCTTTGATCGCCAAGTCATTAATGCTTGCAAATCTGCGCGCCATGTAACCGTGCGGATCGAACTCCCAGTTTTCATTCCCATATGACCGAAACCAATCGCCCGCTGCATCATGCCACTCATAGGCAAAGCGCACAGCGATGCGGTTCTCGGCAAACGTCCAGATCTCTTTGATTAAGCGATAGTCCATTTCCCGTTGCCACTTGCGCGTGAGAAAATCTTTGATCTGTTCGCGCCCGACGGGAAACTCAGATCGGTTCCGCCACTGGCTATCAATCGTGTAGGCACCGGCCACACGTTCGGGGTCGCGAGTATTCCACGCGTCCTCAGCCATACGCACTTTTTGGATTGCGGTTTCGAGCGTGAACGGTGGCAGCGGTTGACGTGGGGGTTCAGTGGACATCTGAGAGCACCTTTCTTTTCACGCTGACTGACCGCTGATGCACCCACAAAAAAGGAAGCATCAAAAAGCGATCAGCGAACCAATCATCACAGTGTGGAAGTCTTCAATCCCATCAGCAGATAGCCGCGTTCCATTGACATCGACGAGATCAATGTCTGTCTCGTAATTGCGATATCCGATGTAGAGCTGCATTGCCGCTGCATCGATGTTCTGGACAACCCCAAAGCCCCAGACATCCGTTTGCCCCCCATCAATGCGGCAGTTGCCAGCGCCGGAACACACGCCTGTTGACGCAAGCGACGCGACGACATCAGCATCAACGCCAGCCGTTGCGAAGTCTTCAAAGTGGCCATACTCGCCATAAAAAGCGGTCTGGCCGAGCGCACTCCATTTGGCAATTACTCCGAGCTTGCCGTAGATGAAGTATGCATCTTCTGGCGTTCTAAAAGCACCATCGGCATCCTCGACGGTTTGGTCAAACGAACGATGACCAGCTGCGATCAAGGCGTTCAATCCGCTGGGTGTGTGGAGCAAAGCAACCGAACCAACGACAGTCGAGCTATCGAGTTCACCACCGCCGTCAAGACCGGTCTCGTCAGAGATCTCGGTGTAGGCCAGCGCCGCCTCGACCTCAAATCCAACACCTTGCCCTTCGTACTCAAGCGCCACGTCCCAGATGTCGTCTTCCCCATAGCTGGCAGAAAGCGTGAACCCACCGAAACTTGGAGCGTCATAGCGCACGACGTTCGCCGTATCTCCATTCAAGTGCGTGATAAGATCACCAAAGGTCAGCCCGGTTAGCGTGCCGTCAGAACGCCGCAATGAGAAACCACCGCCGATACTCTGCGCTCCGGAAAAAGCAGCGGCACGGGTGCCAGACAAGTCCTTTTCAGGTGCTCCATCGCTCGCGCGCGCGCCTTGCCCAACGGAGAGTTGTCCAAGTTGTTTACTCGCTACGTACCAATACGCTTCCCAAAGCGTCAGTGGTTCGCCACCAACATCATCATCGTCCTGGCTAACCTCGCCGGAAAGGCTTGAGTTGACCCTAACGGTTATATGATAGCCGGCAGACCAATCTGGTGTGATTTGCGCGTCACCGTTGAATTGAAAACTCGTCTGGTCGACCGAGTCGTTCGAGGCGCCTGTGACGTACACGTTGTCTTCAAAGCCATCGTCCCAGACCATGAGGGCAGCATGCAAATGTCCCGACACCGTCAAAGAGACCTTTCGGTTCCCCTTCCGTGCCGTTGTGGCTTCAAGCTCAGCAATGCGTTCTTCAAGGTCGGCACAGCAGTCGCCCGTCATTCCAAAATCGGCAGCAGCAGCCGGTGTTGCAAGAAACAACGCTGCAATAACCAGCCAGCTATAGGAACAAACGGTTTTGTTTTGGACTCTATCGGTTTCCAATGAGTTCGTTCCTTTACCTTCAATCGCTGGTCGCTTGCCACCGCCAAACAACCAATTGGCGCTGACTGGTCGTCACCTGAACGAGCGACCTATTCCTCTCTCGTCGACGCAATATGGCGAGTAGACCCTCCCGCTCACAAACCAGAAGGCATCCAGCGATCATACATTGTAATACCCCGCAGAGTGCGACCGCCATCGGCGCATGTCTGATCAACTAATGCGATTCGAGCACGCACGCCTTATGCGCTCCGACACTGATCAGAAGCTACCAAGGATCGCACCCCAACCGACCCGCCTCATCTAAGGCATCGTTGCAGGCGCGGTCCTTGGGTCCAACCGACTAAGCGGCGTCTTCTTCTTCCTTGAAACCAAGGGGCTGAATGCCTTGCTCGGCACCGTAATACTTGTAGGGCAGGAACTTGCCCGACATCGAAATGCGAACCCGGTCACCTTTCGGATCGGCCTGGCGCTCCATGTCAAAATCAAAGTCGATTGCTGACATAATGCCATCGCCGAACTCTTCTTCGATCAGGGCTTTCCAAGCCGGACCATTGACCATGATCAGTTCATAGAACCGATAAATGAGTGGGTCAGTTGGTGGCATTTGGATGCCGCGCATCGGCACTTCATTGAGCATGCGCATTTCGTTTTCGCTGAGGCCGAAAAGCGCACCGGCTTTTTTGGCTAGAGGCTTGAGCAGTTTCTGCTGGCCAAGCAGAGCACCAACAACCAGCACAGGACTAATCCCGCCGATCTCATCTGTGATGTATTTCCAGGACCAACCGTTCGTCCTTTTTATATCAAGAATTTTTTCAGTTAGTTCTTCCCTGGTCATGACGTTTCTGTCCTTCTCTCTCACTTTGCAGATCTCAAATCCAAGCCCTATCCAGCTGACATCGGGTAAGGCCAAAAAGTCTCTTGGAATTCGGTTGTTTCAGCCAGACGCCTTTGTTCGGTCGTTCGCAATGCGCGCAATGTCGGCCCCAGTCACATCCGCAATTGGTTTCGCAAACCGGAACTCTGTTCGGTTCTCATCAAGGTAGATCGCGATCACCGTTTCAGCGTCAGGGCAGTCGACTTCTCCACACGACACCTCCGCCACAAAGACAGGCGCATCTGCATCCACGTCGAAAGCCTTTCGAACGAGATCCTTCAATGCACGCGTTGCCGTCGACCGATCTGGAGACGAAGGGCCAAAGCCCGGAAGAAGATCGGGAGGTGCCATAGCTCAACTCACTCTCAAATCTTCGGCGATTGAGAAAACACTCAATGTCCCGGCAGAGTTTCCAGCGATCAACACATTCCCGTCTGGCGACCACGCCAAGCAGGTGATTGGTTGTCCAGTTGCTGCTTGAGCAACAACAGCCTCACCTTTCGTGGTGCCCCCAATCAGCACATTGCCACTGGTGAAGCCTCCAGCAATCAGTGGCTTTTTGGGGTGCGATGCAACGGCGCAAACCATTCCACCGAAGACAAATCCGATTTCAACCGGCGGGCGGCCCGATGGGCCAGCGCCAGCAAAGGACCATGCCGTAACGACATCGGCACCAGAGCATGCGAGCGTCTCACCATCAGCGGCCCAGGTCATCTGGTGGCACTTGCGCGGATACCCACCCATCCGGAAATCCTTCAGGGTGATCAGATCCCAGACGTGGAGTTCCTTCTCCTGCGTCGCTGAAACGACGTAGCGATCCGTCGGCGACCAGCTCACACCAGTATGCGAGCCTTTCCATTCGAGAGTCAGGTCAACGTCACCTGTTGCCGCCGTAATGGTCGTGACGCCGTTATAGTGGCTGGCGACAACGCGGTTTCCTTTTGCGTCAAACGCCACGCTGCTGATTGTCGAGCCGACATCAGCCTTGCTCAAGACCTTTCCCGCGGTATCAACCACCACACAACTTGAGCCCGACGCCAGCGCAATGAGGCCGGAAGTCTCGCTGACAGCAACGGCCTCGATCCAGGCATCGGGAAATGCATAAATCTCTTTTCCGCTCTCTGGTTCTGCACCGTCAAACAGGAATGCGCGGCCGTCTTGACCGATCGAGACGAACGTGTCGCCGAGCTTTTCCAGCCCGACAGCCGCCACACGGTGCATCTGAACAGTTAGTGTGTCCGTTGGCCGACCATCAGCATCAAGCTGAGAGATACCGATGGTGCCATCGCCGAGCGAAACTGCACATGAGCGGCCATCGTTCGAGATCGCGCAATCGGTAGCGTTGGCAGCAAGCGGAACGACATGCCGTGTCACCAGCGGAGAAACCACCTGTGCCCCGGTGTCGTTTGGGTCAATCTTGTATTGAGCACTCATTGGGTCACACACGCCGAAAAGGCGCTCTCCAATTCAGCCGCGTCAAGGTTGCGTCCTATGAATACAAGCTTGCTTTCGCGTTTCTCTTCTGGCGTCCAGGACGTTCCCCAATCGCTATCCATAACCATATGAACGCCTTGGAACACGTAGCGCTGATCGTGGCCGTCAAGCGCGAGGATGCCTTTGGTGCGGAGAAGATCAACGCCGCGATCCTGCACGAACGTCCGCATCCAATTGGAGAACTTGTCGGGCTGAACAGGCTTATCCGACTTCAGCGAAACCGAAACAATTGTGTCGTCATGGTCGTGATCCTCTGGATCTTCCTCCATGAAGCCTGGCTCAATCTCAATCAGGCGCTTGAGATCAAATGAGCCTTTCGCCATGACTTCATCAAGATCAATCCCGGCCTTCTGAGTTTTATGGATGACGGCAAATTTGTTGAGAGACCGGATCTTTTTCTCAACGGCTTCGTGCTCGGCATCCGTGACGAGGTCGGTCTTGTTCAGCAAAATGATATCCGCAAACGCAACCTGCTCTTCGCACTCGTGTTCGAGATCGACGGTCCCCAGGAAGTGTTTCGCGTCCACCATCGTCACGATGGCATCAAGGGCGAGGCTCTCTCTTAGGTCATCATCAACAAAGAAGGTTTGAATAACCGGGCTTGGATCAGCCAGCCCCGTTGTCTCGATGAGAATGCCGTCAAGTTGATCGGCACGCTTTAGGAGCCCACCAAGAATGCGAATGAGATCGCCACGAACGGTGCAGCAAATACAACCGTTGTTCATTTCAAAAATCTCTTCATCAGCATCGATGACGAGCTCGTTGTCGATGCCTTCTTCGCCAAATTCGTTGACGATTACCGCATACTTCTTTCCATGGTTTTCGGTCAGGATGCGGTTGAGAAGTGTTGTCTTTCCAGCTCCGAGATAACCCGTCAGGAGCGTAACCGGCACCTTTGCAGCAACATCGTTTGCCGCGCCGTTTAAAGCGTCACTCATACTATCCTCCGCACGACTGAATTTGGGCGGTCGCGTGGTTCGCGACACGATGATTTAGTCGGGATATCGAGACGCGATATGCGCCTCGATATCCCTAGGTCTTGAACAATCAGACGGCAGCGAAGAGGACAGATTCAACGTTCTCAATAAGGAACGTGGCTCCAACGCCCGCAACCACGGCACCAGCCAGTCGGGGCTGCGTGGCAAGCGAGCTTGTTGCATTCCAGACTTCACGAACAACAACGATTGCCAGAGCCGCAAGGCCATACTGCACAAGGCTGAAGCCCATCAGATAGGCGGCAAGCGGTGTCGCTTCTGCCCCAAGGATTTCGCCAGCATAGGCAGAGCCATGGAAAAGCCCGGCAATAGCAAAGAGAATTGCAAAGACTGCGGGTGCAATCTCGCGGCCGGACATAACCAAACCACCGATTACGAGAACCGACGCTGCGATTGCGAACTCAGTCATTGGTAGTTGAATTCCGCCCAGGCTGTAGAGGACACAGCCAATCATTGTTCCAGCGACGAAAATCGCCGGCATAAGAAAGCGATTGGCAAGAAACGCACTGGCCACGCCAACAGCGATGATAAACGCCAAGTGGTCGAACCCAATGACTGGGTGTCCAATCCCACTAAGCAGACCGGCCATGAAGGTCGACGGAAGTTCACCCCCCATCGGATGGTGGGCAAAGGCAGGGATAGCCATGGTAGCCGTAGCAATACCACTTACCGCGGCAGTCTTTATCGCATTCCGAATTCTAGTCATCTGACACTCCTAACGTCATCACTATTCAATTGAAGTCATTTCAACTGTGAACCGACAGTCTCGAACGTGTGCATGCTCCCTTTTCACAAACTCTCACTCGACATGAAAAATTCCCGTTCATGTCGCCCCAAAATCTCTACCTAAGCTGACTTGACCTCGGTCATCGTCATAGATTCCGACGTCGGTCGCACCACAGGTGGGTTCTTCGGATCATAAGAACTCGACGAGATCTCCTCCTGGAACTGCTTCGACCGGTTAACAAGAAACTCAATGAGATGATTGCGCAGAGGGTAGTAATTTACATGCACAAGCATGAAAATTACTA
>JBCBRD010000140.1:0-8340 GCA_039819885.1 Pseudomonadota bacterium | reverse complement strand
CAGACGGCGGAGTACTCCGCGCTCGAAAAAGGTGAATCTGGCCGACCTGTGTCGTGGCGAAACCCAGATAGTGGGCATTACGGTGAAGTTGTGCCACGCGAGTCCTACAATCGTGGTGGGCGATGATTTCAGACTGCGCGAATCCAGCAAGTCGCTCAGGCGTTTCACCAAGCAGTCGAATGGCCTGTGCATAGGCATTCACCGCGTCACCATAGCGCTCATAACGCCGATAAACCGGGGCAAGCACGTCCCAGCCACGCCCATCTTCAGGGTTCTGCCGAAGTTGTGCTTCAACTTTCGCAATGAGTTCATCAGCTGAGGCATTTTGTGGGGAGACCGTCATGCGTTCGGCATGCGGCTGAGACGGTAAACCAGGAGACCCGATGGAAAGATAAGTTGCGATCGCAAAGAGCGGCAGTAAAAAGCCAAGTACGACGCCTAGAATGTCCCGCGACCGTTCTGGCACTGTTGACGTACCCTCAGTCTCGACAGCAACTGCAGAAACATCCTCGGCCTCAGCTCTCTTCAGCAGTCGCCGGCCCAGTTCTGCGCGTGCAGACACCGCTTCGTCGGCGTTTATAAGACCACGATCAAGATCACTGTCGATCTCAGCCAACTGGTCTTTGTAGACCGCAATGTCCGCAGATGATGCGTCCCGAACCGCCCCAGCGCCAAGGGAAATGGGGCGAAGTACGGGCGTAACCACGACGGCAGTCAGTGTGGCGAGGAAAATCCAGAGAAGCATTTGCTGTCCAATGATTTCGGTACCATTGGATTAAGAGGGCACAGCGACCAGAACAAGACCTAGCCGCGATCTAAGGGAAAATATCCTCTCAAGTGCGACAACCCGCACCAGTGAATCAAGTCTCAACCGTGCATCGAGCTGCTCGCTCAGCTCACATTGGTCCAAGTTCCATCTGCATTGCGACAAGCTCGACCACGCATCGTCTCAGGCCGCCCGCCGATATAGACAGTATGTTCGAAGTTTCGACATGGGCGCCCACCACGATTGTAGGACTCGCGTGGCACAACTTCACCGTAGTGCCCACTATCTGGGTTTCGCCACGACACAGGTCGGCCAGATTCACCTTTTTCGAGCGCGGAGTACTCCGCCGTCTGGGCGTACCGACGGTCCTGCTCATCGAGCGATTGGCCGATGCTATGGCCGACGATCCCACCAACGAACGCGCCAGCCGCTGTCGCGAGCACCCGGCCCGTTCCATTGCCAACTTGATTACCCAGGATGCCGCCTGCAACGGCGCCAACCAGCGTACCGGTGTCTGCTTTTGTTGGCCCATCTGGTCCACAGCCGCTAACGGCAACTGCAGCAATAAGGCTTGCAGCTAGGAGTTTGAGTTTCATCATCCCCGTATGTCCCGGCCGTTCATATAACCAAGACCCCCTGTTTATCATGGGCCTAGCTCGTGCACCGGGATTCGGGCCGAACTACGACCAATCTCGGTCAACTGAAGGGCTCAACCGATACCCCTCCTGTGGAAATGTCACTAAAAATCGGTCAGCCAGTCGGTAACGTTACAATAGCTTTCAATCCGCCCATTTCAGAAGCCTCCAATCGGAAGGTTCCCCGATACAGCCCGACAAGGTCGGTTACGATCGACAAGCCTAAACCCGAGCCAGGTTTTGACTCGTCTAGGCGAAGGCCGCGCTTACCAAGCTTGGCGCGCTGATCTTCAGACAGCCCAGGCCCATCATCTTCGACAATGACTTGGAACGAGGCTTGCTCCGCACCGCGAGCCTTCAGCTGATCTTGCCCCAAGCGCTCAATCGTCAAACGCACCCGGCTGTTTGCCCACTTACAGGCATTATCAAGCACGTTTCCAAGAACCTCTTCAAAGTCCTGCCGGTCACCCCGAAACCTCAAGTCCGCGGGGCAGAACACATCAATTTCGATCCCTTTTTCCTGATGGATCTTCCCAAGTGCACGCACCAACGGGTCGACAACCGGCCGCACGTCCGTAACACCGCCGATCACATTCACACGTGCCGCAACCCGGGCGCGATCAAGATAATGATTGATCTGGTCACGCATCACGTCAGCTTGCTGCGACACCTTTTTGGCAAATGGGGATTTGGCATCACGAGCCTCATTGACGATGACCGCCAGAGGCGTCTTTAACCCGTGGGCCAGATTTCCCACCTGCGTCCGAGCCCTTTCAATGATGTCATGGTTAGACTGTAGCAACGCATTCAACTCGCGTTGCAATGGCTCGATTTCCACTGGCAAACGACCATCCAAACGCTCAGCTTCACCCGACCGAATGGCCCCAAGTCCTTTTTCAATCTCGCGCAGTGGTCGGAGAGCAAATTGGATCTGGAACAAGGTTGCCAAAACCAACCCAAGGCCAGCGAGAAAAAGCGCCGTCGCCAGACGCGTCGTAAAGCCGGAAACCGACGCCTCAAACCAATCCAACGGGCCAGCAACAATGATCGAGTAGCGAGGCGTTCCTGGTTCATGCCCCAGCGTATCAATCACTTCGACGATGCGGATTTTGTCACCGTTCGGTCCGGTAACATTCATCCACCGCGTACCCGTTGCATCACTTGGAAACTTACGTTCAAACGGAGATGGCAGAGTTGAACTCGCGAGCGATGCCGACACAAGCGCATTGTCCGTCGGGCCATCAAGCGGTTTAATCTGCCAATACCAACCCGACAGCGTGACCTCAAAAAGGGGCTCATATCGGTTTGTGGGCGCAACCGGTCTTTCGGTTGCCTCGCTCATGCTGTCAATTGTCAACGCAATCACGAGCTTCTTCAGCTGAATGTCAAAGCTTGTCTGGAAGTCGTCTTTATACAACCGGAAGATTAGAAAGCCCGCGATCGGAAGTACGATAAGCGTCCACAAGGCCGACACCACGAACAATCGAAATGCGAGCGAGTTAGCTCTCAGCATTCCCATCACTCATCCGATAGCCAAGCCCACGTACGGTCTCAATGACATCTGCGGGGATTTTTTTGCGCAAGCGTCCGATGAAGACTTCGATGGTATTTGAATCCCTGTCGAAGTCCTGATCATATAGGTGCTCAACCAGTTCTGTCCTCGAAACCACACGCCCCTGGTGATGCATCATATAGGACAGCAATCTGAACTCATGCGACGTGAGCTTGATGGCCTGGCCATCGCACGTGACCTTCGCCGAGTTCGTGTCCAAACAGACCGAACCGCATTCGATCTCGCTCTTAGCGTGACCCGCCGCACGTCGAAGTTGCGCACGAGCACGCGCTAACAGCTCTTCCATATGAAACGGCTTGGCAACATAATCATCAGCCCCAGCATCAATCCCCGCAACTTTGTCGCTCCAACGATCGCGCGCCGTCAGGAGGATCACCGGCATCTTCAATTCTGCACGCCGCCAACCCTCAAGAACCGAGATGCCATCCAGTTTCGGCAGCCCGATATCAAGAACGATCAAGTCATACGGCTCCGTTTCACCGAGGTAAAACCCTTCTTCGCCGTCGAGCGCCGTATCAACCGCATATCCAGCTTCGCTCAGCGCCGTCACTAGCTGAGCGTTCAAGTCGGCATCATCTTCGACAACCAATATGCGCAAAACCCGCCGCCCTTCTTGTAGCTCGATGGCCAATCGCTCACCGGGCGATCATTCACCCAGGCGCTTCAGTGTTTTGGCATCGAGACGCATGCGCTTCAAGCGTCCGCTCTGCCCACGCACCACAAGTTCGTAGACAAAAATGGGTTTACCATTGGCACCAACGTCTTGGCAAAGACGCGTTTTGAGGACCCCGCGAGTCCCCTTCCTTCCGACGTGACGGGCAACTTCGTCAATCTTTGCGAGCTTCTCCCGTCGCACGATCTGCGAGGCGCTGGACCAATCGGAAAGACATTTCGCCCCCCGTTGGAGGCGCTCACCTGCCAAGACGTTCGGAACCAAATGATCTCCGAAAGTTGACGCCAAAAGCACCGCCATGAGCCCAATCACAATCCGCTGGCGAAAATCGTCATCAGCCACCCGTTTCAAATCTTTTGTTTTCATCGAGCAAATTTGCGGCAACCGACCTGAATGATGACTGAATGAAATTTGACCAAAACCAGCGCGTGGGAGCCCTATCCCTTCCCAGCTTCACCGGGCCAATCGGAGCGGTTGATCCGCACGCACCCGACCATAGATCGTCATCATCGTTCCCAGGAGACCAGCCATGGCCTGCGCGACGCGAACGACCTCTTGCCCCAACTCTCGGATGAATGCTTCGGATACATCCAGGCCCAACAAAGGTCCGATCGTTGGCAGAACCGTTGCAGCAGCAGTTATCAAAGCGCCCCAGATCGTCATCGATCGGCCCCACCACTTCAGTTCAGGATTCCCGCTACCGCCTGCTTCAGTGTCCCGAGAAATCGTTTCCATGTCCCGCTCCTTGAACTCGGCATTCAGATTTGCTTCACGCTGAACAGACTGTCGATCACGCTCCATCGCAGCATCAATACCTTCAGCCGCCTTCACGGTTTTCCGCACTCTATTCAACCAGCCTTTTCCAAACCTCCAGAAATGGCTCATGGAACGGTACTTTCCTTCCCGGACGCGGGCATAAATTCGAATTAATTCCAGAATTGGCATTTTGCGTACTCCCGCGAAAGTTTTGGGACCTATTTCACCATCCACTTCCACACTTACGGCCTCTTGAAGTATCCGTGCCGCGCCGGTTACACCGTGATTCACTGCTGTGTCGAAATGCATTAAAGCCAATGCGGGGGGCATTTGGATACAATCCGCTTCATCCCAATAGCCTCGGCGATAAATCGACGCCAGTGAAGCGGCATCAATTGACTTCAATTCAGAAATAAGTTGCGACCGATTATCAGGTCGCACTCTCTCGCCTTTAAACTTTGCAAAGACGGCCAGAGTAATTCCTTTGTTCGTTGGCCCACCAGGATCAACAGGATCATTCGTGTAGCCACCTTCCATTTTCAACACGTGCAGCAGGGCACGTTCGAATACGTCATCTGAAGTAGCATCGACCTCAACCGGCCACCGACATCCAAGCAGACGCTGCCGAGCGAACGACGTGACATTGACCGAGTTGCTCTGGTTTCCGCCTAGAAGCCAGATCCGAGCATTGTCAGAACCCACAACAAATCCGACATGCCCATGCGCCGGATTCTCGCCACGCGTCAGAACCGCAATAGCCCCCAGCTGAGGTCGTTGGGTCGGCTGCCCCCACGTCAGATAGGACCGGGCCATAAGGCTCCGCGTACTCGAGTAACCAGCGCGTTCAAGGCATGCACCAACAAAGGCCGCACACCACGGCGTTTCATCTCGGGCATGCCTAGAGTGACCAACCTCACGAATAAACGCGGCAATTCTGTCATTATCTCTACTGCCGGATATTTCACGCTGACCCAATTCGCCCCAACCTTCGGCCATCCATTTTTCATCGGCCACAGCACACACCCCTAATAAAAACGTCAAAAACCTCTTTGAAAAATCAAAGCAGGTGACGTCATTCGCTATCGAATTCTTGAGAGATATTTAGAAAATAGTTTGGCTGGTCTGCATAGTCAGAAACAGTCAAAGCAATAGTCAATTGCAATCCCGCCGGCGACCACGCGCGTGCAGCCAACAAGATGAACACGCCCATTACCCAAGAGGAATACGTGCCGTTCCAGCAGCACCACGCCCCCAGAACGCGTTTTTTTGAAAAACACGAACATCAATGAACTCTGGCATCGCACCAAAATCCTCAACGATGGATGCAGTCTCGTACAGATAAGTCGGCACCTCAGAACGTTCGGATCGTACAACTTCGCTCGAATTCATGATGTCAATTTCATAGCATTCGAGATCTTCACCGAGCGGGACCTCCTCGGTCTCCCAACCGTCCCCGCCCAGGCGCGTCTGCCTCACCCAGGATATCTCAAAACCATGCGCCACAGCTTTTGCGCGAAGATGAACAGGCGCATATGGTCGATGTCCAATGCCCTGGTAGGCGTGCACACCAGAAATGTACGCATCGTCCCCCAGCGCCCTGTTCGCGGGGCCAACCTGCCATTGCAATGGCAATCGCACCTCATCTATCGACACGAAGATCGACGCTAGCCCGCTGTCGATTTGAACAACACGTGCACCTTCTGGCACAGACGCGTTCTCCCGCATCACCACGTCAGTTCCGGCTTGCCCGCGGAGCAACCCCGTCAAGCTGTAGACACCAGGCGCTTCAAGGTTTGCACCTCCAAATTGAATAACTTCCCAACGTCCGTCGGCATGCTGTGCAGCAATACGGTTGCTGCCGCCTAACACTTGTGCTCGCGATTGCGATTGAAGTTCGCCACCACGAAACGCGATCCGTAAAGCTTGCGAGTGATCGAGCCGCCAAGCCACACCAGCGCTTAGGGGCTGTAGCAATTCCCCAACACTGGACCGAGAAGACACGACACGCCTGAGTTCAAACCCAGACGTTTCCGGTGACGAATAGACTGCGACCCCACCCGGCCAGGGATTCTGATACGCAGCAATGTACCCCTGGTTTGGATCTTCAGCCCCATGGAGCAAAGGCAAATCGACAAACACAAAATCCGGAGAACCAACAGCAATCGGGGCATCAACAACGGGCGCCTCCCACGCTGAAACAACACTGCCGTAGACCTGCGTATCGAGACGCATAGCCTCGACTTCACGTGCGCCGCGGTCACGGATTTCCATAATCCGATAGGTATCGAAAAGCCCGGAGTTGCCGACCCTGACAAGGTCGCCGGGCTCAAGCTCTAGCCGACTGGGGGCCACACTAAACCGCGCGGTCTCTCGCGCGGCCCAGGCTTCGTGCAGCCAACTTTCAGCCATTGAACGCGCTTGGTGCGGTTCCAAAACGATCGGCAACTCAGCTTTCGAAACTCGGCCACTTGCCCCTGTAAGTCGTCGCGCCTCCGCAACCGCTTGGCCATACGACCCATCACTTGAGATGTAGGAAAGCTTCGCACTGGCCGGCAATTCTGTTTCTTGACGCCGGGAAAGCGACACAAGAGGACTATCCGGTTGGGTCTCCACCAACTCGTCTTGGTTGACCGCCGGAACATTCCTGAAACCAAACCGGTGTTGAAACCGAAGTGTGCCACCGCTTTCGATCGCATCAAAGAAGTAGCTAAGGCTCAGCGGTTGCAAGGAATCACGCGGGCTCATCACGCGATCCACAACATACCCCGGCACCAGCCCCTCAAGTTGGGACACATCCGTTGCTTGGAAAGCAGCGTCAGCCCCTTCGACGAGCGTCTCAACAGCCCGGTCCAACGACACTGCACTGACTCTGCCGTTCAGCCAGTGGCCAAGTGACCAGTTGCCACCATCGCCCCACACCTCAAGTTGACTGGGGAAAGCTGGAAACGGTCTCGCATCCCAGCAGTAGCAATAGAGCCGATCCGCATCGACCATCCGCCCCCCATAAACTGGAGACACCGGATTGCGGTCATCAAAACCATCCGACTGGTCTTCTACGTAATGCTCAATGAAGGCCTGCAAATACCGCCGTTGGGCAAAGTCATCCCGCGCACCCGTCGAATGATAAGGAAACGCGTTTTCACTGCTCTTCGGATCGACAAAAACGTTCGGCTGGTTCGACCCCTTGTCGATCGCAGGGCACCCGATCTCTGTAAACCAGATCGGCTTTGAAAATGGCACCCAAGCCGTAGCTTGCGATGCTTCATTGCCGCCAGGGCGGTTGTAGTGCGCAGAACCCCACCAGCTCTTGATGTCCTTGTAACGGAACACCCATGGCTTCCCCGTACCATCAGTGATTGGGGTCCGCTGCTGTGCAGACCGGTCTTCGCTTGACGCGTAGTACCAGTCGTATCCTTCACCACCTTCGAAATTGCCGCGCAAATACTCCAGGTCGTAAATCGATTGCGCACCGCCCAGCGCATCCAGGTGCTGAACGCCATCCCGCCAATCACTCAGTGGCCAATAACAATCGATGCCAACCGCATCAATATGGCTGGAGGCCCAGAGTGGATCGAGATGGAAGTAAACATCTCCACTTCCATCACTCGGCTGGTACCCAAAGTATTCACTCCAGTCTGCCGCATAGGACACGCGCATGCCCGACCCGAGGATTGCTTTCACATCAGTCGCCAAAGCAACCAATGCATCAACAAATGGAAATGTCGCAGCTCCAGATCGCACTCCAGTCAGACCGCGCAACTCAGACCCAATGAGAAAGCTATCAACCCCACCAGCCGCTTTGGCCAGCCACGCAAGATGGAGAACCATTCTGCGATAGGACCATTCAGACGGACCCGAATAGACAACGCTCTGCCCAGACAAATGAAATTGATTGCGATGAGCCGTCCCGACAAACGCATTGATCTGTATCCCTGCA
>JBCBRD010000139.1:0-8397 GCA_039819885.1 Pseudomonadota bacterium | reverse complement strand
GGGGCTGGAGAGCGTCGGGCCGCCTACTTATGCCTACTACAATGATCCGTTCACACCAGGACCACTGCGCCGTAACGAGGTGCTCTTCGATTTGGCGCCCGCGGTGACAAACGGAACCACCGGCGTAGACCAAAGCGGAAGCTGACTTTCGAAAAGCTCCGGCCCCTCTCAGGAGCAGTCATTAGGATCGCGACCATTCCGCAGGCCGGGCGCATGACCGACCTCAGCAATATCGTCCTGCTGGAAGTTCGCCAATCGCGAAAGCCGGTTACCATCAAGCGCATCATCGTGACTGTCAAACAGGTCACGCAGGTTCATCGTGGACCGAACGCCGACGTCATCCCAGTTTTCAGCCAACCAACGGTCAGCCGCCTCCCGCCCCTTATCGAACAACAACGTGATAAACGCGCGCTCTGTGTTCAACTTAGACGAGGCACCCAACGTTTCCATGAACGGTTCGTCTTCAACGATATGGACATGCACATTGCGGTAGCCTGTACCATCCAGCCGGTGATCCGAAATCAATCGGGACACGAAGTCGACCGCCCGTAATTCGCGCATGAGTGAGGCGTTGAATGTGATCTCGTTGAGCCGGTTTGCAATATCGCGCGCAGACTTCGGAGAGCCTTCGCGTTTGAACGGATTGATTTGCACGATGATCACATCATCGCTTTCCGCATCATCAAACAGCGGCCAAAGTGGTGGGTTCCCCATATAGCCGCCATCCCAATACGGCGTCCCGTCGATCTCAACAGCTTGATAGAGAAACGGCAGGCATGCAGAAGCCATAATATGTTTGGCGGTGAGTTCAGGACCTTTGAAAACCTTGGAACGACCGGTTTCGACACTTGTTGCAGCGATAAACGCCTGGGTCGGGCTTTTTTGAACGCGTTCGAAGTCAATCAATTCGCAGATGGTCTCAAGCAGAGGATTGAAATTCATCGGGTTCAAATCGTAAGGACTAATCACGCGCGAAAGCATGTCGAACCATAGATACATTGGTGACTGGTCAAGGTTCCAGGTTCCAGTCGCCGCATCAAATGGCGTGCGTTTGAAGGGGCTTGTCCGGGCAATCTCGATGATCTTTTCCCAGAACGAGCGCAGACGTTTGCGCGCTTCATGCGGACACCCATCCGCAAGGCCATCAGCGAGCGCGACGGCGTTGATGGCACCAGCCGATGCTCCGGTAACGGCGCCGACTTCGAGGCCATCATGCTCGAGAAGACGGTCCAGCACGCCCCACGTGAAAGCGCCATGTGCACCACCGCCCTGTAAAGCAACATTGACCTTCTTTGTCTTCGGCGTCTTTTGTTGCATCAAGGGCTCCGACAATTCTCCATTGATTGGCAATCACACAGCGCCGAACGCAAATTGATCACCAGCGGCTATGTTCAGTGCGCCGTCCAACCCCCGTCAATCGGCAAAGATGTACCGGTAATCGAGGCAGCCGCGTCTCGACAAAGGAAGACGGCAAGCCTTCCGACTTGTTCCGTCGTGACAAATTCCTTCGTCGGTTGCGCCTCCAGCAGGACATCGCGAACAACCTCGGTTTCGGTGATGCCTCTGGCTTTTGCAGTCTCCGGAATCTGCTTGTCCACCAGCGGCGTGCGAACATACCCAGGACAGATGGCATTCGCCGTGATCCCAAACTCGGCCCCTTCAAGCGCGACCGTCTTGGTCAACCCGACAATGCCATGCTTGGCTGCGACGTAGGCTGACTTGTAGGGTGAGGCCACCAAGCCGTGTGCAGACGCCACGTTGATAATCCGCCCAAACTTCTGCGCCTTCATAATCGGCATGGCGGCAGAAATTGAGTGAAACGCAGACGAGAGATTGATCGCCATAATCGCATCCCACTTTTCCGGTGGGAACGTCTCAATCGCTTCAACATGCTGAATGCCAGCATTGTTGACGACAATATCAAGCCGCCCAAATTCGTCGTGCGCTTGTTGCACCATAGCGCGAACTTCATCGGGCTTAGACATGTCGGCACGCGAGTAAACGGCCTTGACGCCGCAAAGCGACTTCAGCTCATCACATGCGGCAATGACTTTCGGGCAGGTTTCTTGAAGGTCTTGTCGAATGTCTTCGATATCATCAAGATCGCCAAAGCCGTTGATCATGACGTTTATGCCAGCCTCAGCAAAGGCTGTGGCAATCCCGAGCCCAATTCCACTGGTCGACCCAGTGACGATGGCAGACCGCCCGCGGAGTTCCTGAGTAATCTTCAAGCCTTCGATCGTGACCGTGTCTTGAACTGTCATTGTTGGGCTCCTGTCGTCGTAAATGCGATCTTCTGATGCGGATCCGAGCAAGGACAGGTGAATGAGCACCAAGCGTCCAGGTCCACTGCGCAAGCATCTTTTCAGCCATTTTGCTGCGATGCAAAAACTTTTTGTGAGCAGGTGCACAATTGTGATCACCCTGCAGATGGCTGAAATCCAGTACGCGCCGATACGAAAAACGGCCCCTTTCTGGGACGAAGCGAAAGCGCGATCGACGCTTCAAACCGGGAATTGGATCAAAATGGTATTGGTTTGAGCCCGGGCAAACGGGCTGTTTTGGCCCGTTCTGACCTATGTCGCTGGCGTTTCGAGCGCATCCGTCGCCAAACCAGCGCGTCGGGCGAATAGACAACGCCAAACGTCCGTTGGCCCGTCACTTGCTTCACACCCCTCAGAAATCAGCCAGAGGGCAGCTCGATGACCAGCGCATATTTTAGACAATACACGCACAACCTCACACGGGTTTTGATGGCCGAATTTGTTGACGACATGCAAAACGGTGGGGGAAACGCGACGCGCAGTCCCCGAGGCCATGTCACAACCACGGTTGATGAAATCGCCCACCTCCTGCCGCCATTCCCAATGATCACGAACAGTCCAGACGGGCTGGAAACCTAATAAAATCACTTAAGTTCGATTGGCCTCCGCCAGACCAGCCTGCCTATGTCACGCAAAGTGACGTCGGTGGGCTTTTTTGTGCCCTTGGCCCAACAGTCTCTCTAACGGTCGATTGGCCGCCAGCTAACTGAGACGTGGCCCTCGACGATATCGATTTTGGGGCGGGATGGGCTCGGCAGGCGTGGCCGCGACATCACCGGTTGACGCAGACTTCCTCAGCGTCGGCGACGGCACACCGCCTACAAGACCAAAACGATCATCGGGAAGACCGTGCCAACCAACGGCCATCAGACCCCACATCATTCCCATGATGAGATACAGGTGTCTCCAATGGTCTGTGTCGATGATCAAGCCTTCGATCACATGAGCCAGGAAGGCTGAAAACAGGACAATAAAAAGAGGTCTTGTGGGTGTGGCACGTAGCAGATGTTGCAAACCTAGCCCCAACGTCATCAGGCACATGACGGTGAACAGTCCACCACCCAACCAGCCTGCATTCAGCATCATGTTGAGGTAGACGTTGTGAACACCCTCATGATGGTGAGCCGTGCCGAAGACCAGCGCGCCGATACCCAGCGGGTTATCCAACACAAGATCGATAGCCTTGCTTTGACCACCAAATCGGCCGTGTGGGCCCACATCATAGCTCTGCGTGAGTGTGGCCCGTTCTGACAGCAGTGACGCGATGCGGTCATCCTGAACAGCGACAACAACAACCAGCGATAGCAGGGCGACGCCTGTCATCAAGAGCGAAACGATCCGGGCTCGATGGCCCGCTGTCTGAGCCGTCACAAACGAGAGGTAGGCGAAGGCAGCCAGCGCAATCAAGAGGTTTAGCCACGCACCTCGTGAGAAACTAAGCAGCACAGCCAGCGTGAGAATGCCCGCAATCACCAGCGGAACGAGCGCTTTACGGAGCGGTCGCGAAAGCACCTGTTGCAATGCATAGAGCACCGGGACAACTAGGAACGGGCCAAATACATTCGGGTCTTTAAACGTCCCGGATGCGCGGCCAAATTTCGTAAACATGGCTTCAGCGCCAGGGATCAGTCCGAGATACCCGACAATGCCAGCCACACCTGCGACCAGGGCAGCAACCTGCCAGGCGCTTAAAAGTAACTCAGTATGAGCCGATGGGCGCCGCGCCACGAAGGCTGCGAACACAAACATCGCAAGATAAAGGTAGAGTGAGATCACCGTGAAAATCACGGTCGCTCGAAGATCCTCTGAGAACCCTGCCGCAAGAAACGATAGGGCGGCGATCACAAGCCACACCGCCAGCATAGCTAGCAACGACCGTGTGATCAGCACGAGGCCGACCGTTGGCAACAATAAGATCAGTCCACACGACAGCACATCAACCGGTGCAGGTTCGGCAAACACGATGCCGCTCGTGGCAACCGTTAGCCAGACACAGAGCAGCGACAAGGCATGGACCCAGCTCTGGCGAACCTCTGGCGCAACGGATGTCAGCAGCCGGGCGGATCGCCTGACTGGACGGGAACCGGGCGCTGGGACGCAGGCTCCAGATGCGGGTGACCAGCCACTGGCCCCGCCACTAAGAATTGGAACGCCGAACATGTGAATATGATCCAGGAGCCGATCGCTCAATACGCGTTGTCTGTTTCAAACAGTGCGAGAGGGGTCTTGATCAAAATGTACAGGTCAAGAAGGACGGACCAATTCTCGATATAATAGATATCGCACTCTACGCGTTTCTTGATCTTTTCCGGCGTATCGGTTTCACCGCGCCATCCATTGATCTGCGCCCAGCCGGTGATGCCGGGTTTGACCTTATGGCGCGCGAAATAATCGTCGACGACCTCATCATAGAGCTGTGCACCGGCCTTGGCAGACATGGCGTGAGGCCGTGGTCCAACAAGTGAGAGTTCGCCACGCAGTACGTTGATCAACTGCGGTAGCTCATCAATGCTGGTTTTCCGGATGATACGACCAATCCCGGTGACGCGAGGGTCATCTTTCGTAACGAGCTTGGCAGCGTTCTGATCACACAGATCCGTATACATCGAGCGGAACTTGAAAATTTCAATCAGCTCGTTGTTGAAGCCATAACGTTTCTGTTTGAAGAAAACGGGGCCTTTGCTTTCCCAGCGAATAGCAATCGCTGTGGCCAAAAACACAGGCGCGAGTGCAAGGAGCGCAAGTGCTGCAATGAATTTGTCAAACACGATCTTCGCCACACCACCCCAGGCCGTGATCGGCTTCTCAACAAGATCAATCATGCGCACATTCCCGATGCGAGAATATGTTTCAGGAGCAAATTGAATCGGCGTTGCGTGGGCAGGCAATTTAATCTCGACGGGCAGTTGCGACAGGGTTCGAACGATTTTGGCAAGTCGATCTTCTGCAGCCATCGGAACGGCAAGAATGATGACATCAAGACGCGTATTTCGTGCGTGGTTCAAGAGGTCATCAAGGCCGCCCAGCATCGGATAGCCAAGCGTCATGTCTGGAGCACGCTCCGTGCGCTCGTCGAATACACCTGAGATCCGCAGATCGTTGGACAGGTCCGCTTCGAGTTCGGAAAGAACGTCGTTGGCGATCTCACCTGTTCCAAACACGACCGCGCGACGGAACAGCCGACCTTGCTGCGTCCAACGGCTCAAAACATTAGCGACCATGATGCGGCTCGTGAGAAGGGCAATACCCCCTGCGATGAACCACGCCGTCATCCAAATCCGCGAGAAATCCGGTCCCGCTTTGAACAGGAAGAAGACGACGGCACTAACAGCGAACACATTGCTCCAAGCCAGCACGACCCGGGGTAGTTGTCGCGCAAGTCGGCTAAGGTCGGCAACGCGGTACAACCCAAACAGCTGCATCAACAGAACGGCACATGCCGGCACGGTCACAATGGCAAGGAAGTAGTTCATGCTCAGAACAGACTGTTCCGGCACGTAGAGCATGGCGACGATTGCCCCAGACAGTGCAGCAACGACGAAATCCAAAAACCGCACGCTGTCCCGCACAACGGCGCGAGAAATCAAAGTCCGCCGGTCGGTTTGCTTGAAGTCAGCAAGCCTTGGGACATGAAGCGATACCGCACCTGGTTTCGCGTCTGCAGTTCTTTGAAATGGTTGAGACATGGTTTCTGGTCATCCGAGAACGGTACATTGACGATTGTGTAACTCGAAAAGCAGTTGTCGTGCCAGTTCCAACCAATAATAAGTGTTTATTTACCGACCGTCAGCACTGGTTAATGAAAGTAACATCTTAACAAGGTTAAGGTCGTTGAGGCCTGCTGTCGCACAGTGATAACCCGAGTATTTCGGATCGCCCAATGCCTATTGAGGCTTAGCCAAATAGTGCCAGTACGCCTTTTAGCCTACTGCGCGAATGGCAAGACTTGGTCGCGCAGGCTCAAGCGTTGATTGCCCGCCGAGAACATCGAAGTAGAAATCCTCAATGCCACCCGTCATCTCTTTGAGTGAGAAGCGTTCAGCAACCGCCCGTCTCAAAGTGAGCGCGCGACGTTGGGCAAGTCCTTCGTTGCTGAGATAACCTGACATGGCGTCGCTTAGAGCCGCAGCGTCATCCGGCCGTACCAATTCGGTATCAGCGCCTCGTACGATTTCTGGAACGCCACCGACGTCCGTTGCGATAAGTGGGCGTGCGGCAGCAGCTGCCTCCAATGCGATATAGGGCAGGCTCTCGGCGCGTGATGGCATCACGACGCATCGACCCAGTGGGAAAGCTTGAGGCGCAGGCATCGCACCCGTAAAGCGAACCAACTGCGACAGTCCCAACGTTTCGGCTTGCGCATGGAACGTTTTAGCATCCGGTCCATCACCGACGATTGTTGCGCCAACAGGGCGAACTGAACCACTGCGGTTTGAGTTTATATTTGCCAGCGCATTCAACAGCAGATCAACACCCTTCAAATGGCGTAGTTCGCCAATGAAAAGGAAATCGGTCGCGTCGTTGTTGATCGAGATGTCATCGAATTCGTGCGCGCTCAGACCATTGGAAACAACCCGCGTTCGAATGGTGGCATCGGGTCGGACAGCATCATGATAAGCAGCAGCTGCGAATTCACTCTCGAACAGAATACCATCCGTCATTGCGCCGAGAACTTTCTCAGCACTGCGGTATAGTCCTCCTCGAACCGGGGAGTTGCGGTAGTGAAGGCTGCCGCCATGGGGGGTATAAAAACGACCAGGGCGAATGGATCCTGGAGGCCCGCCAGCGAGCGTCCCGCCTAGTCGTGCGTAAGCCCCGCCTTTCGCTCCATGGCCGTGGACGACATGAATGCCGAGGTCTTCGACGAGCCCCTTGACGCGGTAGACGGCTGAAAAATCCATGAAGCCTGGATTGCGGCTCATGGGCGCTAGATGAACGCCAAGACCAAGATGCGGTTCAAGCGCGAGCAGACGCTCAGCGGTCAGTCCATCGCGACAGTTTTCATCGGCGAGCAACCCCACCTCATATCCACGCGCACTTTGCTCAATCGCAAGATCGCGAACGTGCCGAAACAGCCCGCCGACAGGGGCACGGATGACATGAAGAATACGCAAACTGGACACGGGTTGTGAGCTTCCATTCTCGAATTGGGACTGCTGGGCCCATCCCCTGGAAGATCCGTGCCATCTTGTGCTCTAGGTCAGAAGAAGCGCTCAAACACCGTTACTGTGTCGCCAGCTTGGACGACGTAATCGGAAGGCGCCTCGATCACTTCAACCAGCCCATTGATGCGCCGGGTGATCTTAAAGCGTCTCATATTGGCACGTTCCGTGTATCCACCGGCGATTGCGATAGCCGTTTGGACTGTCATGCCCGACACGTAGGGGAACTGGCCGGCATTGCGCACTTCGCCAAGAATGAAAAACGGGCGTGCCTGCTGCACATCTACGGTGACCTGGGGGTCACGGACAAAGTCGCGGCCAAGGAGGTCTCGAATGACGCTCGCGACTCCGTAAGTCGTCATGCCACGTGCATTTACGTTCCCAATCAAAGGAACCGAGATCCGACCGCCATGGTCGACAACGTAAATCCGCGAGAGATTGGGTTGGCCATAAACAAAGACGCGGAGTTGGTCACCTGTATCGAGAAGGTAGGGTCCGTCTGTGTCGGCAACACGCTGTGGTCCCTGCAACCCAGCCGGGATCAATGCAGGCTCTCCATAGGAGACATGCGACGCTTCATGCGTCACAGGGATCACCTCTTGTGCGTCGGCGGAGACAATCTGATCACCCCGAACTGGCCGAGCCAGTGAGCTGAGTGCGCCTTGAATGTCAGACAAAAGATCGCCGCGCGGGCCAAAGTCAGAGGGTCCATGAACAGCATCGCCGGGCATTGCACCGTGATGGGCACAACCGCCAAGACTGATAACGGCCAAAGCCATCAGCGCCGCCAAACGCCTGTTCATTCGTGAACGCCCCTCAAACACGGGCCCATCGAGAAGGCCCTTGTCACCACACTTAAGCAATAGGGCGAGAGCGTTAAGAAAACCTGAGCTTCGGTTCCAAATCAGAAC
>JBCBRD010000138.1:0-8422 GCA_039819885.1 Pseudomonadota bacterium | reverse complement strand
AGTTCGCGTCAAGTTGCAGGCAACCGAAGATCAGGCCGAAATTCAACACTCGATGCACGGCTTGGCTTGGCTGGCGACCACGGTTGAAGGTCTCCGCCAGATGCACACTTGGGGGGCTAACTTAAAAACGGAAGACCGTTTTGGTGAGTTTGAGCAGCTCATCCTGGCTGCAGCATTTGCCGAGTACCTTGCGCAGATCTCCGGCGGCATTCCAATGAGCCAGGGCGAGATGATCCGTCCATCTGCGTTGGGCATTCCCCGGGCGGATGTGCGTCGCTTCGAAGATGCCGTGGTTGAATTGGTCGACGGTGGGTCCGATGACGGCATCAAGGCACGCATCGCAAAGTTTATTTCCGACCAGCCAAATGCCACGACGTTCGGCGATTCCGGCCTGGACGAAATGCATGCCGAAATGCACGAACAGATGCGGAAGTTCTCTGAAGCGGAGGTCGTGCCACACGCCCATGAATGGCATTTGAAAAACGAATACATCCCACTTGAGATGATCGAGAAATTGGCCGAGTTGGGTGTGTTCGGGCTGACCATCCCTGAAGAGCTCGGTGGCCTTGGCCTTGGCAAAGAAGCCATGTGCGTCGTGTCAGAAGAACTTTCACGCGGCTACATTGGCGTGGGTTCGCTTGGCACGCGCTCTGAAATCGCCGGTGAACTGATCCTTCACAACGGCACCGATGAACAAAAACAGAAGTACTTGCCAGGCATCTCTGCCGGAGAGATTCTTCCAACCGCCGTCTTCACCGAACCAAACACCGGCTCGGATCTGGCATCGCTTAAGACCCGCGCGGAAAAAACCGACGATGGGTACACGATTACGGGTCAGAAAACCTGGATCACGCACCCGGTACGCGCAGATGTGATGACCGTATTGGCACGGACCAACCCCGACGAAAAAGGATATCGTGGCCTCTCCATGTTCCTCGTCGAGAAACCACGTGGCACCGACGAAAATCCCTTCCCAGCGGAAGGCATGACCGGCGGTGAGATCGAGGTGCTGGGTTACCGCGGAATGAAGGAATATGACATCTCCTTCGATGAGTTTGGCGTGCCGGAAAGCCAGCTCTTGGGTGGTGAAGAAGGTCAGGGCTTCAAGCAGCTGATGGCGACCTTCGAAGGCGCTCGCATTCAAACGGCTGCACGTGCCGTTGGTGTTGCTCAATGCGCGATGGACCTGGCGTTGAAGTACGCGCTTGACCGGCAGCAGTTCGGTCAAGCGATTTACAACTTCCCGCGTGTCGCCAACAAGATCGTCATGATGGCCGTTGAGATCATGATGGCACGTCAGTTGACGTACTTCTCAGCACGTCAGAAAGACAGCGGGCATCGTTGCGATCTGGAAGCAGGCATGGCCAAGCTTATCGGCGCGCGCGTGGCGTGGGCCGCTGCTGATAATGCTCTTCAGGTACATGGCGGAAACGGCTTTGCGCTGGAGTATCCGGTCAGCCGGGTCCTTTGCGATAGCCGGATCTTGAACATCTTCGAAGGTGCTGCTGAGATCCAGGCTCAAGTGGTTGCACGCCGGTTGCTCGACACCAAGGGCTAAGTAAGGCCTGCTGCACCAGACCTCCAGATACACAAAGCCCGCGGATCGAGCAAGATCTGCGGGCTTTTTTAATCGCAGCCTGAATGTCCCAGCACATCTGTCCAGAACGTCACAGTCATGACACCTGCGCCACGAACAGCAAACTGCCCTCACCCGATCAACCGACTGAGCAGCCCAAAGCTGATCCAAAAACGCGAGTTAGGCACTAACTGGGTTCAGATCCAGCACTGATTGTGTGCAGGCGCGCGACCGTAGAATCTGCAGCCGCTCTTGCGATGCCAGTCGCTGGTTTGAAACATCAATGCCGTCATCAAGCAGCCGCGCATGCTCTAGAGGCGACATACGCAGGTTGCGCTGGGAAACATCGCACTGTGAGCCGAGATAGTAGAGGAGCGATCCGTTCTCCCCAAAAATTGGAAGAATGAAGACGTAATTCTCGAATTTTGCGCCGTTTTTGCGATAGTTAATAATGGAGACGAGACGTTCCGTGCGCTTCTCCACGGCATCGCGCAGCTCCGTACGTGAGCCAGGATCGGTCTCTGGACCCTGCATGAACCGGCAATTCCGTCCAACGATTTCCTCAGACTCGTAACCAGTAAGCTCTTCGAATGCTTGGTTAACGAGCACGAGCGGGCAGTCGTCGAAAACAGGTGACGACAGCGTAAGGGGAATAGGTGATGTCGCAAAGAACCGTTTGAGGGTCCTTGACGAGATGTCAGCGATCATCGAGTACCCTCGGTTGATAAGATGCGTGCCTACACACCATAGGATCGGCAAGCGCCGATATGCGAAATAAGGAATTCGTCGTAGGCCCTCTGATACTCAAGCCAATCTCACCGACAATCCTATACTACGCCAGTCAGGTTCAAAAGGCGTCCCAGACGAATGATCATGAAGGATTCCATATGAAACGCTCGGTTTTGATAACAGGTTGCTCTTCTGGGATCGGCCTAGCCTCAGCAATTCGACTGAAAAAGCGTGGTTGGCGCGTATTGGGGACGGTTAGACGACCTGAAGATGCTGCGCGACTGGCAGAACGACACGGGGTCGAAGGTCTAACGCTTGAATTAACAGACAAAAACTCGATAGCTGCGTGTGCTGAACGTGCTTTAGAGCTGACTGGCGGTCGAATTGATGGGCTATTCAACAACGCTGCATACGGCCAAGTCGGCGCGATAGAAGACATCTCAGTCGATGACTTGAGAAATCAGTTCGAGGTCAATGTTTTTGGAGCACACGATCTCACATGCCGAGTTCTACCAGCCATGCGTGACGCAGGACGCGGCCGCATCGTTCAGTGTTCGTCCGTTCTCGGATTAGTTTCAGGGCCATACCGCGGCGCTTATTCTGCCTCGAAGTATGCACTGGAAGCGATTTCCGATGCCATGCGCCTGGAACTGCAAGGAAGCGGTGTCTCCGTCTGTCTGATCGAGCCAGGTCCAATCCGTACCAAGTTTTTGCAAACCGCCATCGACACTTTCAAGAAAACGATCGACCAGGAAGCGTCACCCCATAGAGAGGTCTACAAGCAAAGACTCGCCAAGATGGAAGCAGGCGGCAACGAGCGGTTCAAGATGGAACCAGAGGCAGTCGCCGACAAAGTACAGGACGCGTTGGAAAGCCTAACGCCGAAACCGCGCTACTTCGTGACAACGCCCACTTATGTCGCCGACAGCCTTCGTCGCGTACTACCAACACGAATGCTCGACCGAATCGTTCATCGCCTCTAACAGGTCAACCGCTCGAAAGCAGAGCCAGGTTTTTAACGGAACAGCATCCCAACACCATGCGAGGCGGTTATGCCCTGTGATAGGGATGACCGGTCAGGATCGTGATGGCTCGATAAATCTGTTCCGCCAGAACAATCCTAGCCAGCCCATGCGGTAGCGTCATTTTGGAAAGGGACAGTGACTTTGCTGCAGCCAACCGAATGGCATCGCCGTGTCCATCAGGTCCGCCAATCGCGAAAATGAGACGGGCCGTGCCGACGTCCAGCCGCGCTTGAACAAACTGCGCCAGGGCGTCACTGGAGAGCTGTGCTCCGCCTTCATCAAGCAAGACGAAAGCATCAGAACTGTCCGGCTTTAGTTTTGACAACAGGCCATCGGCCTCTTGCGCCATCCGGTCCGCGCGTCGTTCCGCGCGCGATTCCTGGATTTCGATCAGTGAGAAATCTGTCACGCCAATTTGTCGTCCAGCCGCGCATCGGCCCGCGTAGCGCTCATAGAGATCTTTATCGGCGCCAGATTTGAGCTTGCCGACAGCCGCAACAACTAGCCTCATAAGACGGTCCGAAATTGGTGCAGGGCAAGTGACCGCTTAAGTGATCGGCACACGTTCACCGTTGAGAGATCGCGAAATCGCGTACCTCTCCATTCTCAAAGTCGCGGGCCCCGTCAGATCAGTGCGAAGACTGATCTGGTGGACGATCCGTCGACCACATCCGTTCCAAATTATAGAACTCGCGGACCTCTGGACGGAACAGGTGAACAATGATGTCTCCGGTATCGATCAAAACCCAATCGCACTGATCAGTTCCCTCGACCCGAACCTGCCCGACACCGTTTTCTTTGAGTTTTGTGCGGATTTGGTCGGCCACCGCTCCGACATGGCGATCTGTTCGCCCTGTCGCGATGATCATGTAGTCGCCGATGGAGGATTTACCCTCCAGGTTGATCGTGACGATATCTTCGGCCTTTGCATCATCGAGCCAAAGAGAGATCTGTTCCACGATTTGCGCCGATGAATCCGTGCTGGATTTCGGATCGGCCTGAGGTCCACCGTTCAAGGCTGCCTCGTTTGCGGCTGGCATGTTTGTGTGTTCGTTCCCTAATATTGAGCGCATGGACACGTCCCGAATGCGCCCTGCTGTCAAGGATCGCAAGATCAAGTCTGACCCAGCGACAGTGAACTGAAACGCATTTACGGAGCTCCACAGCGCCAAGGTGACCCGACTTGGCGCCGTCCGCAAGACTTTAACGCAGCTGCTATGTCCAAATACTGTCAAAAAAGCAGAGAAAAGTGTTGCCTTTTGACAACAATTGGGCGTGTCATCCCCTCAACTGCGTTGAAGACATTGGGCAAAGCCGCGTGGACAGAAACGTCCAACACGGCGCATCATGACCTGGAACAAGGGCCGCGCGTTCCTCCGGTATGCGGAACGAGGCAAGCGCCCGCGCCGCTGGAGATGATAGCGCTGGGAACCGCCAGCCCGGTCGATCCACCACCACGAACGGCATCGCTTCCGCAATGTCACGCCAGTTCTGCCAACGGTGGAAACCGGCAAGGTTATCTGCACCCATCACCCAAACGAACTGCGCCGTCGGATGTCGTCGTCTCAAGAAGGTGAGTGTTTCAGCAGTGAATGGTGACTTCAGCTCGTCTTCAAAACCAGTCATGACCATCCGGCTATCGCGGGCCAACGCACGCGCCGCCGCCATCCGTGCATCCTGCGAGGGCAGACCATCATGCGATTTCAGCGGATTGCCCGGCGTGACCAGCCACCAGAGTTTTTGAAGCCCCAGTCGTCGTACAGCCGTTTTGGCCACAGTCACATGGCCGACGTGCGGTGGGTTAAACGACCCCCCCATAACGCCAATGCGAACGCCAATAGGAACAGGCGGTGTTTTGACGGCAATCCGCCCAAAGCTTGTCCCACGCGATCTCAATGGCCGCGATCCACCATTGATGCATTCTGAAAAGTCCTTGGAGCTGCAGACCGAGGCTTTATGACCATCACTTTGGACGCACCTGGCCGGAGCCGCGCACCACGTACTTGAAGCTGGTCAGCTGTTCGACACCAACGGGACCGCGCGCATGCATTTTGCCCGTTGCGATTCCGATCTCAGCGCCCATTCCAAACTCACCACCATCTGCGAATTGGGTCGAAGCATTGTGCATCACGATGGCGGAGTCGACACGTGATAAGAACAGTGTCGACGTTGCAAAACAATCGGTGACGATGGCGTCTGTGTGGTTGGAACCATACTGCGCGATATGATCGACGGCAGCATCGACACCATCAACGATCTTAACCGCGATGATCGTATCGAGAAATTCATGGCCCCAGTCGTCGTCCTTCGCGGCCTCCACGCGTGGATCAACGGCCTGGGTCGCAGCATCGCCACGCACTTCGCACCCTGCTTCCAAAAGATCCGTCACAATCGGCTTTAGGTGCGTCTCGGCACATCTCTGATCAACGAGCACGGCCTCAGTGGCACCGCAGACACCCGTGCGTCTCAGCTTGGCATTGAGCACGATCGCGCGTGCCATCTCCAGATCGGCTGCACCATCAATATACGTGTGGCAAATACCCTCAAGATGAGCAAAGACCGGAACGCGAGCTTCTGTCTGTACGCGCTCCACTAACGATCGACCTCCGCGCGGAACAATCACATCGACCGTCCCGTTGAGCCCGCTCAGAAGATGCCCAACCGCATTCCGGTCGCCAGTTGGGATGACCTGCACCACTGCTTCAGGCAAACCAGCCTCCCGTAACCCGCCAACAAGACAGTCCAAGATTGCAAGGCTCGAATTCAAACTATCGGACCCGCAGCGTAGAATGGCAGCATTCCCGCTTTTTAGGCACAAGGCTCCGGCATCGGCCGTGACGTTCGGGCGGCTCTCGAAGATCACGCCGATAACACCAATTGGCGTCCGCACGCGCGCAATTTTCAAACCATTGGGCCGGTCCCAAGCAGCCATCGTCTGGCCAACGGGATCGTCAAGCTCGGCAATCGCGCGCAGCCCGTCGGCCATTTGCGAGATGCGTTTTGCGTCCAGGGCCAGTCGGTCGATGAAGGCGTCGTTCTTCTGTGCCAGCTTTGCGGCGCGCACATCGATTTCGTTGGCAGTCATAATGGCATCGGAACGCGCCTCAAGCAGGTCAGCCGCAGCTCTGAGCGCAGCATCTTTGTCAGCCCGAGCCGCCGTCGCGATTTTGCGGGCAGCCTCCTTGGCACGTGCACCCATCGCCGCAAGGTCGCTGGCTAGGTCGCCGATCATAGGATCAAATGGTGCCGCGTGTTCGCTTGCGGGAAAGGACATGGCCGGTCGCGCTCTCTTTAACCTGGGTTTGTTCTGAAGCGTGTGGAGACAATAATCTCCCGACCACGCGTTGAAAAGTCTGCAGCCCAAATACCAGGCCGCATATCTAAAGTGGAAGGCACAACTCCCAGTTTAAGCTAATAAGCTGCTATCGCCGGATTAATGCCAGGTCATCACGGTGAATGAGCGCCGCTCGGCCTTCAAAGCCAAGGATCTCGGCAATCTCATGGGACTGCTTGCCAATAATCCGAACGGCATCGCGGTGGGCATAGGCGATGAGGCCGCGGCCAAGTTCCACACCGCTTTGGTCGCGGACGATGACAGCATCACCACGGTCAAAACAACCTGACACGGTTACGACGCCTGCCGGCAACAGGCTTTTGCCGGATTGCAAAGCGCGTTTCGCACCCTCATCGACGGTGACATCGCCCAAGGGGTCAAGCTGGCCGGAGAGCCAACGTTTCTTGGCGGTGACAGGATCAGATGGCGCAAGGAACCACGTGCACGGTGCACCTTCACCGATTGCGCGCAAGGGATTGGCAATCAAACCGCTGGCAATCACCATATGGCAGCCAGCCGACGTCGCCACCCGTGCAGCTTCAAGCTTGGTTTTCATACCGCCTTTCGATAAAGCCGTCCCAGCATCACCCGCCATGGCTTCAATCTCGGGCGTGATCTCTGATATGACATCAAACCTCTTGCCATCAGACGAGCTGTCAGGTGGTGCGGAGTAAAATCCATCCACATCTGACAGCAGGATGAGGCAGTCGGCCGAGGTCATCGAGGCCACCCGCGCAGACAAGCGATCGTTGTCACCGTATCGGATTTCATTCGTCGCAACAGTATCGTTCTCGTTCACAACAGGAAGGGCGTTCAACCGCAGCAACGTATCAATCGTCTGGCGCGCGTTCAGATAGCGTCGACGCTGCTCGGTGTCCTGCAAGGTGACAAGAATTTGCGCAATCTGGATATCGTGCACCGCTGCCAGGTCACGGTAAGCATGCGCCAGGTTAATCTGTCCGACGGCGGCCGCAGCTTGGCTATCTTCCAACGAAAGCGCTCCAGCAGGGAGATGAAGCGCATGACGGCCAAGTCCGATCGCGCCTGACGAGACAAGCACGACATCAACGCCTCGCTTTCGAAGTGCGGAAATGTCATCAAGCAGAGATGACAGCCAGTCTCGTTTGAGTTGACCCGTCTCCGTATCAACCAGCAGCGCCGACCCGATCTTGATGACGATCCTCTTCGCCGCGTCCCACTCCGGGCGCGGAGAAACAGCTGCGGATGTCGCGTGAGGATTAATTCCGGGTTGGGTGGTCATCGCATGGGTCTTCGGCTGAATCGAAGTGTTGCAGGTCAGATGCGCTCACGCCTAGCAGGTTCGGCTAAACGCGCAAACAAGAGCAGGCCGCTATGGTGACCACGGTACAGCCGGTGCGTTCTCGCGCGCTTCCACGACTTTCGCGGACTCAATCGAATGGGTCAGCGCGTACAAGGCCTCATCAACACCGTTTTTCGAAACCGCAGAGAGCAGTAGGCATTGTTGTCCACATGCGAGTTCTAGGGCCTTTCGACGGTCTTCCACGTCTTCTGGCAAGACGGCATCGGCTTTCGACAATGCAACGATCTCAGCTTTGTCTTCTAGATCAGCACCGTAAGCAGCCAGCTCTCCCCGCACAGTCTCATAGGCGCCCACAACGTCCTCTTGAGTGGCATCGACCAGGTGCAGAAGAACGCGCGTGCGTTCCAGGTGCCCTAGGAAGCGTGTGCCCAATCCGGCACCTTCATTCGCGCCCTCCATCAACCCTGGAATGGCAG
>JBCBRD010000137.1:0-8444 GCA_039819885.1 Pseudomonadota bacterium | reverse complement strand
CACGCTCCGACGACCTGTGATTAGTGCCCAATCCGTCGAGCTGGGTCAACCGCAGAGTGTTGAACACTCTTGTCTATTCACCGGCGTTCGCCGCGTTGGTCTCGCGTTGGAATACTCAGGCCCGAGCGGCTTTTGATGATTGCCTTTTTCTCATACCCGACGACGTTGGTTTTGCAGCGCCTTTGGCAGGTTGATGCACGGCCGTGAGTGCTGAGCGGCACGCTTCAAGCTCTTTGATGGCGTGTTGCAATGCTTCGATTGCGCGGTTCGATAGATGTTCGTTCTCAGAGGTTCTCGAGGGTGCAGCCTTGTTGGCCGCTAATGCCTTGCGTTTGGATACCGCAGAGGATTTCGGTGAGGACTGCTGCGCTGCTGAGCCGCGTGTGGCCAAGGCTGTACTGGCTGCACTTTTTTTGACGGCGCGGGGCCCTCCGCGTGTTGATTTGTCAACTTTTACCGCCGACGCTGTATCTGGCTGGGCCAAGTCCACCTGCGCGTCTGGAGGAGCTGTTTTCACTGCGTCGACGCCTTGCTCGCGCAGGATCTTCTGCACGCCTTTGATTGTGTAGCCTTCAGCGTGGAGCAAATGTCGGATGCCGCGGAGTAATTCCAAATCCTCAGGTCGATAGTAACGACGACCGCCGCCTCGCTTCATGGGTTTGATTTGTGGGAATTTGAGTTCCCAAAATCGGAGCACGTGCTTGGGCACTTCGAGGAGATTGGCGACTTCGCTGATGGTGCGAAAGGCTGTGGCTGATTTGCTCATCGATTGTTCTACCCTCTCGGCGCGCCGACACTGGCTAGCCTAGATGCCTGTGCCGCGATGGCTGGTGCCATTGCGCAGTGCCGTTTGCATTTTAAAACAACTATTCAATTACAGATGCTTAGATGGAAAACATGGCACATTTGCCGCGCTCGTTTAATCGATGTTGGTTAAATACACGCTGAACAGCACACAAACCAATCTGCGTTCGCAGCTTACCTATATTGCCGCAGCCGCACGTCCATAGCACTTAAGAAGCGCCATGTTTTTCCGCAGAACGCTTGTAAGTTGTTGATTACTTCTTGCCGCTTAATTCAAGCATGCCGTCGTTGATCCGATCCTTCATGATGCTTGAAGGACGGAAAATCAGAACACGGCGCGGCGTGATCGGCACTTCTTCGCCGGTTTTTGGGTTGCGCCCGACGCGCTCACCCTTTTCGCGGATCCCGAAAGACCCAAAAGACGACAGCTTCACCTGCTCGCCCTTTGACAAACAATCCGAGATCTCTCCCAGGACCAACTCAACGAGTTCCTGGCTCTCGTTGCGCGGCAAACCTACATTGCGCACAACAGCTTCGGCCAAATCGGCCCGTGTCAAAGTCTTATTGCCCATCATTGCCGTCTCCCCAGCACGCCGCAGATGCCGGACACTAGTTGTGTTGTAGTGTTTGGTCAATGACCGATCACGACAACCTGCTGAAATAGCGAGAACAATTGAGAGTACGCACCAGTTCCTTGCCGCTTCTTCAGGCAATTTAGTTTCGGCGCCTACCAGCGAAGCAGGACAGCGCCCCAGGTAAAGCCGCCGCCCATCGCTTCTAGAAGCACGAGATCGCCTTCGGAGATGCGATGTTGCTCAAATGCATGATTAAGCGCCAACGGAATCGAGGCTGCTGATGTGTTTCCGTGATGTTCCAGTGTCATCACCACCTTTTCCGGTGGGACTTTGAGCTTTTTGGCAACACCATCCAGAATCCGCTTGTTTGCCTGGTGCGGCACAAAGAGATCGATTTCAGAGGATGTGTAGTCTGCTTCGACAAGCGTTTCTTCGATGACAGATGAAATCTTCTGGACGGCGTGGCGGAACACCTCTCGCCCGTTCATGCGGAGATGGCCGACGGTCTTGGTCGAGCTCGGGCCGCCGTCGACGTAGAGTAAGTCCTCATATCGCCCATCGGATCGCAACCGTGTTGCAAGAATTCCGCGATCATCGCGCGCACCAGATTGTGGCATGGCTTCGAGGACCACCGCGCCTGCTCCATCACCGAAGAGAACGCACGTTGATCGATCGGTCCAGTCCAGGATGCGCGAGAACGTTTCAGCCCCAATCACGACAGCGCGCTTTGCCTGGCCACTTGTCAGGAAGCTATTGGCTATCGTCACTCCATAGACAAAACCTGAGCAGACGGCCTGAACATCGAAGGCGCAGCCATTGCGAGCGCCGAGCTCGCGTTGGATGCGTACAGCCGTTGCTGGAAATGTGCGATCCGGCGTTGCAGTGGCACATATGACGAGATCGATGTCTACGGGATCAATCCCAGCGCGAACAAGCGCTTTCTTGGCGGCTGCGGCGCCGAGACTGGCGGTTGTGTCATGGTCTTCGGCAATATGACGTGATCGAATTCCGGAGCGCTCAACGATCCACTCGTCGCTTGTGTCGACGATCTTGGCGAGGTCGTCGTTGGTCATCACGTTGTTTGGAACATGCGCTCCGACGCCCCTGACAATCGACCTGACTACGGCCACTTCGGAATTCCTCTTTATCTATAGGCAATGCTGGCGCATCGCACCTTGGAGCTGCGCGCTTCTGGTCACCCTACCAGCTGGATAATAGTCTTGAGCGCGCCCCTGGGCGGGAACGCATACGCCAAAATCTGGTGTTTGGCACCTACAGTTTGGTTGTGTTCCAAGGCCGGCCCGTCATAGCTCAGGACGCTATGGCCTCTCCGATGGAACTGTGGAATGCGTCAAGATCGCCCGCAAGTCGGTCGATCAAACCGCTTTGTGTCATCTCATAGCTTAAATCTACTGCGCTGGCGAAACCCAGGGCATCTGTTCCACCATGGCTTTTTATAACGATCCCGTTGAGGCCAAGGAACGTCCCGCCATTGATCCGGCGGGGGTCCATTTTATGGCGCAGAACCTTAAGTCCGCCTCTAGCCAGAAATGCCCCCGCCTTTGCCATCATGGTGCGGGTCAGTGCCGACTTGATGTAATGCGAGATCTGTCGCGCGGTTCCTTCGGCGGTTTTTAATGCGATGTTGCCGGCAAAACCTTCCACTACCACGACGTCAGCCACGCCGTGGCCAATCTGATCACCTTCAACAAAACCTCGATAGTCGAGCGGCAAGCCTGATGCATCTTTCAACCATTGGTTGGCTTGCTTGACCTCTTCGTCGCCTTTTATCTCTTCTGTGCCGACATTCAGCAGCCCGACGGTTGGTCTGTCCGTGTGAAATAGCGCGCGCGCCATAGCTGCGCCCATAACCGCGAAATCAGCCAACTGCCGCGCGTTTGCCCCGATGTTTGCGCCGACATCAAGGACAATGCATTCTGCTGAGACAGTCGGCCAAAGTGCTGCAATCGCAGGTCGCTCAATCGCCGACATTGGCCTGAGTATCAGCTTGGACATGGCCATCAGCGCGCCGGTGTTACCGGCAGAAACTGCCACGTGTGCTTCACCGTTTTTGACAGCCTCAATAGCCATCCACATGCTCGTACCCTTGCCGCGGCGCAAAGCCTGACTGGGCTTGGCGGTCATCGAAACCGCAGTTTCTGTGTGGATGATCTTAGACCGCTCGGCGAGTGCAGCATGGTTTTCAAGCTCGGCGCCGATTGCCTTTTCATCACCGCACAAAACGAAATCGAGGGCTGGGTGGCGCTTCAATGAGAGGGCTGCGCCGGGGATGACAACATGTGGGCCATGGTCTCCGCCCATGCAGTCGAGCGCAATCGTACGTTGCGAAAGCATGTGTGCGGTCAAAGCCCCCGTTGTCGTCACTTGTGGCATCGTTTTTTAGGCATCGCGCATGGGCTGAACAGCGCTGGCGAATGGGGCGGACAATAGCCCGTTGCCGCTTCAGTACAACCGGTTTGTTGATGCTGCTTTGCGCCGCACGACGAACGTTTAGCTGTTACCCGGTTTTGGCGCTTTCATGGCGGCCAACGCCGCAAATGGGGTGTCCTTGGACCCATCGGCCGCCCATCCGGAAGCCCAAGTGCCGCTTTCGGTTGTTTCGCGCGGAAAGGGATCAATTGCTGCGGTCAGCGTCTCATAGACGATCCGACCCAGTGGGACACATTCGTCTTCAAATGCTTCAATGTCTTCGATGTCGAGGATTGATAGTTCGTCTTCTTCGCTCGATTCGGTTGGAGCATCAGGGACGAACGGCGACATTCGCACGGTGATCGACTCTGACAATTTCGTCGACATCGGGTCCAGAGTTACAGAACACGTCTGTTCAATGTCTGCACGAACAGTGCCTTCTAAGCGCATGTCTCGTTTGCCGCCCAGGATCGATGATAGTTGAAAGGTGACGACCAGATTCCTGATCCCGTTGACGGGAAGGGTTGCCACCAAGCGCTCTAACTCGTCGCTCGTCGCCTGCCATTGATCTTTGAAGTCCCCATCTGCGGCCTTCACAACAGGTATCTTCCAGTCTAGCGGGCTGGGGACCATAGCGTCTGTGTTCTCGGGATGCTGGTCAGACATCGTTGCTTTCATCCTTCATCGATATACCAAGCCTATCGAAGCCAGGCTTAAAGCGCGTTCACTTTAGACGGAACATGATCAAGTGCAGATCAAACGGCCAAATGGTCTGCTGGCACGGGGAAATCCGGACCATTTTCGATCAAAGCTGCTTCTGCTTGTTTGTCTATCAACTCTGAGGCCGCGATGGTGTAACGCTCAAGCGCATCAATGAAGACACTGCTGCTTCCCGCGTCTGCAGAAAGGGCCATATCGCTGCCTGCATCGAAGACTTTAGAGAAGTACGCGTCCATTCCAAGCTCTGCATCGGGACTGATGTGTTCGCGCAACATTTTGGCGCGATCGTAAAAACCGGTGGCGGCCTGCTGCACCTTTTTCGGGACTCGCAGATCGCTAACTCCTTGTTCACGCATGCAATCATCCATGTCTTCGACAAAGCGTTCGAGTGTTCTGCGCGCGATTTCGGATGTCTCGTCATCGGCCCCGCGCAGTCGCTCCATGACAAGGAACAAATGGAGCACAATGAGTTCGTAACGACCGTCCATTGTGTCGGGCACGCCAAACTTTGTGTAGAAATCAGGATGACGTGCTTGCTCGATGACTGCAGTGTAAACAGCATCAGCCTTATTGGATTGAGACGTTCGGCTCTTCCACCATTTTAACATGCGAGGTCCTGTTTGCCCTTTTATCGACAGGCTTTAGCTTGATACGTCTGGTTCGAACAACATCCACCGTTGATGCACTTAACTGCATTGCATTCGAGTGTGGCCATGGTTATCCGGACCTAGAAGGTGGGACCACCATGATTCGCTCTAAACAGACTGCTTGAGAGGCGACGATGCCGAACCTGACATATAATCATTTACGTCAACTGAGCCTAGCTTGGACGTTGGTGATTGTTGTCGCTGTCGTCGCACTTGCTGGATGTGGCGGGCAGGTTCTTAAGCACGGTCAGCAATTCAGCGACGGTGACATTCAGCAAGTGCAAGTGGGGATGAGCCGAGAACAGGTGAAGCTCTCGTTAGGGTCGCCATCGACCACCACGACGGCCACCTCCGACGGTGGAGAGACCTACTACTACATTTCAAGTACGGCGACGCAGGCGGCTTTCTTCAAACCGACCGAAGTCGATCGGAAAGTGGTTGCGGTTTACTTCAACCAGCTTGGCAGCGTGGATCGTGTTGCCAATTACGGCATCAAGGACGGCAAAGTCTTTGACTTCATCTCGCGGACAACGCCAGCGCCTGGCGGCAAGGACGAAGGACTGCTGAAACAGCTGTTCCGCAACCTTGGTTCACGGCAGATCTTCGGCGAGTAAGCCTGAGCATTCAGTAGTCAACAGGCCCAAGGGCCTGATTGAGCAGGGTGGTCAACAGGCGCACTTACGTCCTGCCAACACGCGGCAAGCCGGCGTTGGGCGGCCTGATTGAGCAGGGTCGTCAACAGGCACTCGCGGTCTGCCAACGCGCGACAAGTCGGTGATTGAGCAGGCAGTCAACTTGATCCCTGCTTTGCACGGCAATCGCTTTACAAACGTGTGCTGTTTAGCTGATTGGGGTTGGCTTTCTCGTCAACGATTGGAGGCTGAAATGGCATGGCGTGCGTGCCGTTCGACATCTGATGGTACGGAGCGCCATTGCTTTCAACTGGCACGTGCGTTTGGCGAGGCTGGGTGCCTTCTCGGAAAAGGACCATGTGAGAGAGCATTGCGGGGTTTCCTTATCACTCGGTTTCGGATCGTGGACGCCTTGGATTTGTGACGCCCGTCGCTGATGCTCGTAAAGTTAGCAAGCTGGCACTTTTGAACGCTGTCTCGCCTGGAACAGTTGGATGCTCTTAAGAAAAAAGCCCGACTGCAGGAGCCGGGCTTCTTCATATCTGTCGTTGCTTGTTGCTGGTCAGTGCGCGAGTACGGCGAGCAGTAGCAAGGCCACGATGTTTGTGATCTTGATGACTGGGTTTACAGCCGGACCGGCCGTGTCCTTGTAGGGGTCGCCGACGGTGTCGCCTGTGACGGATGCCTTGTGCGCCTCAGACCCCTTCTCGTGCTTGACGCCATCCTTGTCGACGAAACCATCTTCGAAGGACTTCTTGGCGTTGTCCCAGGCTCCGCCCCCTGATGTCATCGAGATGGCAACAAACAGGCCTGTCACGATCACGCCCAGAAGCATCGCGCCGACGGCCGAGAAGGCGGCCGACTTACCACCATCGCCGCCACCGGCAACAAGGTAGATGAAACCAAACATGACGATTGGCGCTAGCACTGGGATCAGCGATGGAACAACCATTTCCCGGATTGCTGCCTTGGTCAGAAGGTCAACGGCTGCCGCATAGTCAGGCTTGTCCTTGCCTTCCATGATGCCAGGTTTTTCACGGAACTGACGGCGGACTTCCTCAACGATTGCGCCACCTGCGCGGCCGACGGCCGTCATGGCCATGCCGCTGAATAGATAGGGAAGCAAACCGCCGATAAGCAGGCCGACGACGACATATGGATTGGACAGACCGAAGTCGAGTTCGACGCCCTTGAAGAACTGGTAAGACGTCGAGCCGGCTTCGTTGGCCTGCGCGATAAAGTACTGCAGGTCGTAGTTGTACGCGGCAAACAGCACCAGCGCACCTAGGCCGGCTGATCCGATTGCATAGCCCTTCGTGACGGCTTTCGTCGTGTTGCCCACGGCATCGAGTGCGTCCGTCGAGCGGCGTACCTCTGCAGGTAGACCCGACATCTCAGCGATGCCACCGGCGTTGTCGGTGACAGGGCCAAAAGCATCCAGTGCGACGATCATGCCAGCAACACCCAGCATGGTCGTGGTTGCGATTGCAGTACCGAACAGACCAGCCAGATTAAACGTGGCCAGGATGCCGAACACGATAGCCAGCGTTGGCAGGGCACAGGCTTCCAATGAGACCGCGAGCCCCTGGATGACGTTGGTGCCGTGTCCGGTGACAGAGGCTTGCGAGATGGAGCGGACGGGGCGGAACCCGATGCCCGTGTAGAACTCCGTGATCCAGACGATCAGACCAGTGACGGCCAGCCCGACCAGCCCGCATAAGAACAGGTTCATGCCGGTGATTTCGACACCCGTTGAGGTGGTTGCGATCACGCCGAAGCCATTGTCGTACTGACCGAACACCACATAGTTGGCGGCTGCAAGGCCTGCGACTGACAGGATCGCAGTGACGAACAGTCCCCGGTAGAGCGCGCCCATGATGGAGTTGTTGGAACCGAGCTTGACGAAAAACGTACCAATGATCGACGTGACGATGCAGGCGGCACAAATGGCCAGCGGATAGACCATCATCGCGCCGAGTTCAGGCTGACCGACGAAGAAGATCGCAGCCAGCACCATCGTTGCAACGACGGTCACGGCATAGGTCTCGAACAGGTCAGCAGCCATACCGGCGCAGTCACCGACGTTGTCGCCGACGTTGTCCGCGATGGTCGCAGGGTTGCGTGGGTCGTCTTCTGGGATACCGGCTTCCACCTTGCCGACGAGGTCACCGCCGACGTCTGCACCCTTGGTGAAGATGCCGCCGCCGAGACGGGCAAAGATGGATATCAGCGAAGCGCCAAAACCGAGTGCGACGAGAGCATCGATCACCGTGCGATCGGCTGGCTCAAGCCCCATAGGACCGATCAAAACGTAATAGTAGACGGATACGCCGAGCAGCGCGAGGCCGGCGACCAACATGCCCGTGACAGCACCAGATTTGAAGGCGATGTCAAGACCGCCTGCAAGCGACTGAGACGCGGCTTGAGCAGTCCGCACGTTAGCCGTAACGGAGACGTTCATGCCGATGTATCCGGCTGCACCCGATAGGATAGCGCCGATCAGAAAGCCGATGGCGACTGCAGGGCCAAGCACCAAGAAGGCCACAACGCAGATCACTGCACCGACGATGGCAACCGTTGTGTACTGGCGGTTGAGATAGGCCTGCGCCCCTTCGCGGATCGCCTCTGCGATCTCC
>JBCBRD010000136.1:0-8525 GCA_039819885.1 Pseudomonadota bacterium | reverse complement strand
ACACAGGCGGTCCCTATGACTGCGTCTTCCGAACGGTAGCGCCCATTCGCGATGGTTTGGCGGAGTAGCTCAGCTGGTTAGAGCAGCGGAATCATAATCCGCGTGTCGGGAGTTCAAGTCTCTCCTCCGCTACCAAATTCTTCAAGCAAACTGATGGTGCAGATGTGCACGGTGCAGGCGGTCGCTCCAGGTGACTGGTTACGGCTAGGCATATGCGCTCGACTAAATTAGTCTCTGAACTGAAGCGTTGATACTGAACATCAGATTGGAGACAGCGTGGACGTGACATCTGTGAGCGAGCGGTCCGGTGGTGGGATGTCTTTGACGACCAAAATCGTGATTGGAATGGCAGCCGGCCTGTTGGTTGGTCTGGTTTTTAATGCAATCGACCAGCCCTTCATCAATGAGCATGTTGTCGGTGGATTTCTGGCCATGGTTGGCAAGATGTTCGTCAATGCACTCAAGATGCTTGTTGTTCCACTTGTGATCTTCTCACTGATCTGCGGCGTGACCGGAATAGGCGACATTCGGTTGCTTGGCCGTGTGGGTGGAAAGTCTTTTGTTCTTTATCTGGCGACAACCGCTATCGCGATCAGCGTTGCGATCACACTTGCAATTATTATCGGTCCGGGGGCTGGTTTCGATATGGCAGGTGTCGAAGTGGGTGAAATTGCCGCCAAGAGTGCTCCAACGGTCTGGGACGTTTTTGCCGGGATTGTGCCAACCAACCCGATTGCCGCCTTTGCCCAAGGCGAGATGTTGCAAATCATCTTCTATGTGATTGTCATTGGCATCGCCGCATTGATGCTTGGAGATCAATCAAGGGGTTTCGTCGAAGCCTGCGAATACATGAACGAACTCATGATGAAGGTCGTTGAGATCGTCATGATGTTCGCGCCTTATGGCGTTTTTTGTCTGATTGCCAAAACTTTTGCAGAGCAGGGCATTGAACTGTTTTTTCCCGTGCTGGCCTATGTGGTGACGTTGGTCACAGCCTTGTTCCTTCATCTCTTCGTGACACTGATGATTTTGCTCAAAGTCCTGTCGGGGCTCAATCCAGTGACGTTTATGCAGAAGATCCGGCCTGCGCAGATCTTCGCATTCTCGACAGCAAGCTCAAATGCGACGATCCCCATCACCTTCCGATCTGTCACGCAGCGCATTGGTGCGGATAACTCAGTGGCGTCGTTTACGGTGCCGTTTGGAGCCACCATTAACATGGATGGCACCGCCATCATGCAGGGCGTGGCGACGGTGTTCCTTGCCAACGTCTACGGCATCGACCTTGGCATTGTGGGCTACCTGACTGTGATTGGTATGGCAGTCCTTGCTTCGATCGGGACGGCGGGCGTGCCAGGTGTTGGACTGGTGATGCTGACGATGGTGCTCGGACAGGTCGGGCTGCCGATTGAAGGTATCGCGTTGATCCTTGGCGTGGACAGGCTGATGGATATGATACGCACCGCGGTCAACGTGACGGGCGATGCGGTTGTGTCTGTGATCGTGGCCAAGTCCGAAGGCAAGCTCGACATGGATGTCTTTAATGACCCGGATGCAGGCGCATTGGATGAAGGTACATTCGATATTGATGAGGAAGCTGAGGCCCGACTCGCGGCTGTAGCTAGACCACACTCACGTGAGTAGCGGTTAGCTGGACTGTTGGCAGGTGCGGGGCGGCAGTCAGCGTTCACGGAGGGCTTCGTCGCGCATTCGTGTCAGTGGTTTGGTGAGATAGGCCAAAACCGTTTTCTTGCCGGTTAGAACGTCGACTTGTGCGACCATTCCGGGGATGACCGGTAGGTCTTTGCCACCGTGTTCCAACTGCACACCGTTGGTTCGGATCTGGATCAGGTAGTAAGTCTCGCCCTTGTCATCGGTCACGCTATCGGCACCGATGTTTTCCACTTCGCCATCGAGGCCACCGTAGAGCGCGAAATCATAGGCTGTCAGTTTGACCCGAGCGAGCTGGCCGGGTCTGAGAAACGCGATGTCTTGAGGGCGAATGCGTGTTTCAATCAGAAGCGTATCGTTCAGCGGCACAATCTCAATCAAGTCTATGCCAGGTTGGACGACTTGGCCGATGGTGGTGACGTGAACGGTTTTAACAATGCCTGTCGCTGGTGCGCGGATCACTGTTCTGGCGAGTTTGTCCGCGCTGCGTTTGTTGACCTCTTGTAACGCGCCCAATTCAACACGTGCTTCGTTTAACTTTTCGAGGGCTTCGGCACGGTAGGCTGAGACCTTTTCGGCGCGGCGCTGCTTCGCCTCATCTGCTTGGAGCTTCACGCGCGGGATTGCGAGTTCCGCGGCGCGGAGTGCGCCTAAGGTGTCGTTGACCTTGGCATCGGCTGCCAACAATTCAGACCGCGATGCTGCGCGTGATTTTGCGAGTGGCGCTAAAATAGCCTGTTGCGACTTTGCGATTTCCAATGACCTCTTCAGGATATCGACCTTGCCATTCAGTTCGATCAGCTCTTGTTGGCGCTGCTGGAACTGCGACTGGAGCGCTGCCAATGAGGCATCAAGTTCGCGCTTACGTGCCTGATAGGTCTCTCGTTGCCGCTTGACCAAAGCTGGTGCGGTTTTCTCCAAATCACTTGTGAAGACAAGCGGCTTACCCTCCAGTTCTGCATCAAGGCGCGTACTCAATGCGGTGAGACCAAGAATGCGCTCTTGGGTTTCACCATGCGATGCGTCGGCCTGCGTCGGATCGATCCGCAAGATGATATCACCAACCTTGATCCGATCACCCTCGCGCACGCCGATCTCACGGACAATCCCGCCTTCCAGGTTCTGAACCAGTTGGATCTTGCTGGCTGGAATAACGCGACCTTCTCCGCGTGTTGCTTCCTCGATCTGGGCGAATGCGGCCCAGGTAATGAATGCACCAACCAATCCAACGAGACTTAACAGGAGAATGCTTGGCCCGGCTGGATGCGGGCGCAGCAGGTCTGCGCTCACAGCCGTTGGAAGCGCATTGGTTGTTGTCTGGGAGGTGTCGCGCTCAGTCATGGGACGCCTCCTTCTTGACGGTTTGGGTTTGAGCCTTACCGGTGCGTGTCATACTCACGCGCGCAACTTTAGATCCAGACTTTCTGGCCTTTGACTTCTGATCTTTTGAGGCGACGGTCGATGGTGATGTCACGTTGCTTGAGCGCGCGCGCAACGTGGCCAAAACGTCGTCTTTCGCACCGTTGTGTGCGATCCGTCCCTGGTCCATCACGATCAACCGCGATGCGAGTTCGAGCAAGGCTGGCCGGTGAGTGACGACGATTAAGGTGCGATCGTTTGACCAAGCCATCAGAGCTTTAATGACGTCGTTCTCTGACTGGCCATCCATTTCGCTGGTCGGCTCATCGAGCAGCAAAACCTTCGGATCTGCTGCAAGTGCTCTCGCCAGAACAACTGACTGGCGCTGTCCTCCCGATAGGCCGACGCCCCGCTCATGGATCGGCGTGTCAAAGCCTAGCGGTAGTCTTGAGATCCATTTAATGGCACCTGAAATACGCGCCGCATTCAACATAGCCTCATCGGTTATCGTTGGATCGGCCATGGCAATGTTTTCACGCAGAGTCCCATGAAACAAAACGGCGTCTTGTAGGAGGAGGGCAACCTGCCTTCGAAGAAGTGCTGGTTCGATTTGGCTGACAGAGACATCGTCTATCAAAACCCGACCGGACGTTGGTTCATGAAGGCCTTGCATCAACTTCAGCATGGTTGTTTTGCCAGAGCCGATGCCACCGATGATCGCGGTGTTTTCACCAGCCACCAAATCAAGCCGGACCTTGTTGATCGCGGGTGGTGTCATGGGCGCATAAACGAAGGAGGCGTCTTCGAGTTTGATGCTGCCGGCAATGTCCGTTTTGGCAAGATAGGTGGTGGTCTGTGCGCGCTCTTGCGGTGCATTTACGATCTGACTCAGCGACGCGTACGCTATCCGGGCCTGGTTTAGCCTAGTCAGCAACTGGGCGGCTTGTGCGAGTGGTTGAAGGGCGCGGCCAGATAGGATTGTTGCGGCGATCAGGCCACCCATGGTCAGGTCACCGGCAACCACTATGTAGAAACCGAACACGACGATCAGAACCTGCACCGAGGTCTGAATGCCGTGAATGATGTGCTGACCGAGGTTTGTCGTGTGCCGGATGGCAATTCCGGTTCGAATGTGGTCGGCAACCGCCTTTTCCCACTTCAACGCGGCCCAGCTCTCAGCACCTGATGCCTTGATCGTCTCCAGACCCGAGATTGCTTCGGTTGCCACCGCGTTCTTCTGAGCGGCTTCCCGAAAAGCCTCTTCAATCAGTTTCCCAAGTGCACGCTGGGTCAGGAACCCAACGCCGAGAAGGATGGGAATGCAGGCCACAACGATCCAGACAAGGGGACCTGCGACGACCCACAGGACTACGAGGAAGAGCGCCAAAAACGGGAGGTCGCCAAATGCTGTGAGTGTCGCTGAGTTGAAGAAATCGCGGAGTGTTTCGAACTCACGCAGGGTGTTTGCACGTACACCGGTGGACGCTGGTTCTGTTGTCTGCTTTGCCCCCAACAGGCGTCCAAAAATCAGAGCCGAAAGTCTCGCGTCCCCACGACGACTTGCAGCATCAACGGCGGTTGCACGCAACGTGCGTATGATGAAATCAAATAAGATGGCGATGGCGACGCCGAGTGCGAGCGCCCAGAGCGTTGTCTCTGCCGCATTAGGCAAGACGCGATCATAGACGTTCATCGAAAACAGTGGGACAGCCAAGCCTAATACGTTGACCGCGAGCGTTGCTGCTATAGCTTCAGCGTAGATCCGGCGGCTATCTTTGAAAGCAGACAGGAACCACCCGGCTTGTCCGGCCTCAATCGCTTCATCTGCCCGGTCATCGCCTCCCTTGGTTGGTCGAAGCTGGATGATCTGATCTGATACGGCAGACCCGAATTCGTCTGCAGGCACGTCAATCCGCTGTTGCGGATTACCCGGGAGGCTCAGTCGCGCAGTTTTTGGATTGCCGCTGTCATCCTTTTGAATATCCCACAGAATTTCAACTTCATTGTCTTTCGTGATGACCAAGACTGGGAGGCTTGAAGCATCTAGCTTCAGCGGAGATGCCTTCGTCACATCAAATGTCAGGCCAGCGCGTGCGGAAGCATCTTCGCCGTACTCGATCGGCAGACGTCCATCGACAAGCGGCAGCCCTGCGGTGATGGCTGACGCGACAACGGGCTTACCGTAGTGAGCTGCAATGTCGGCAATCGCTAGAGCAAGGGTATCTAATGCGGACTGCCTTTGCGAACCGCCGGCGGCCTCTTGCTCTTTGGACGAAAGCGACAAACCAGGCAGCGCGGAAGCAACCTGGTTCTGTAAGTCTTTCACGGGGTTTGTTTCGGGCTTTGTCACCCCGAGCCGCTCCGGTTACTAGCGATTTGCCAATGCATCAGTGACGTTCCGATCGCGTGGTTGCAGCTGCCTAGAGCGCACTCCAACCTTTTGTTTTGGACCATGTCCCGGGCGGAAAACCGCGCACACTTTTCCTGAACATGATCTACTTTGAAGCCGTTTCCCGTGCGCGGTGCACGTTGGCTTTCCAGGAATCAATGCGCCAGTGTTCGTGCGGTTCGACGGCTTCTTCGGGGTAGCCCAATTCTAAGGCTTCGACGATGCGGCCCATGGCTGCCAAAACACGTAAAGTGTTGAACCGACGAATAAATTCCTCCGTTCTTAATGCAGCATCTGCAACGAAGACTTCACTTTGTGCATCTAGCAAATCGAGTAGACGACGTGCGCCCACGTCGAACTGTTCTGAGTAGGTCGACCGTGTTTTTCGCGCTAATCGTAGCTGGCGACGAAGTGCTGGAACGCGCACGTCTGCGGCTTGAATGGCGTTCCACGACACGCGCGTCTCGCGCTCTACAACCCGCTCGGTGTTGGCGGAGATTTCTGCTGCTTCGCTCGCACGGGCATAGGCTTCATGGATGCGCGCGCGGTTGATGCCGCCATTGAATAAGTTCCAACGCACGACGAACATCGCTCTAGCGTCCAGGTCGCGGTCACCAGCTTCTTCGATGCCTTTGCCGTGGAAGGTGGAAACTTCGAGATTGAGTTTTGGATATAGGCGGGAATACGCAGACCCGATGGAGGCTTGAGCTGCCGTTGCATCGTGCTGCGTGGCAATCACCGATGGCGCCGCTACGCGTGCTGCTGCAACAGCCTGGCTGAGCGTAGGCGGCAAGGCGGCACGGGGTACGGCTGCGGGCGCAAGTGGTCCTGGCAATCGCCCAACCACAGTCTTGAAGAGTGCTCGAGCGTCTTGCAGCCGGGCTTCTGCTTCTGCAACGATGGCGGTGGCCTGTGCGACACGCGAACCGGCTTCGGATTCTTCTGCTGCGTTGTCGAGACCTGAATCGACCCGACGAAGGACGCGAGCGCGCAATCCATTCAACGATGATAGATTGTTTCGTCCAGCTTCGAGGACTGCTTGCGCGCGCTGAACCTCAAAATAAGCTTGAACAGCTCTCAGTGCGATCGAGTTTGCTGTGTCGGCAACGCGCCAGCGTGCAGACTCGACCCTGTTCTTCTGGCGAGCAACTTCGTGATCGCGTTCAAAGCCATCGAACAGGCGTTGCGACACGGAGAGTGATACCTCACGGCGACTGCGCCAATCATCGGTCGTACTCAGCCCGAGACTGTTCTTAAGGCTGTCGCGGTTACGTCCCGCCTCGGCTTTTACATCAACCGTCGGCAAGCCCAGGCCACGCGCGGCGCGGAGCTCTTGGTCAATCGCCTGACGGTTGTATCGAATGGCACCGAGTTCGGGATTGGTGTCTAAAGCCTCGCGTACAACCTCACGCAAAGTATCCGCTGAAGCGGATGATGCGCTCACCACAAGGGTTGCAGCAGCCAGCCATAGTGTCCGTTTGAGTGAGCTTGTTGGAGACATAGGTGACTTGGTCCTGGTGTAGCGTCATGAAGTTCGAAAAACGCAGCACCGGCTCGTCACTAACAGGGACATGTGCCCCAGATGATTGGATGACAATCTTTGATTCGGAAACTTTAGACCACCAGCTAAATGCAAGTTAAAAAAATACAAAGTTCACAGATTTTTCCTTGCGCTTGGAACTGCACATCGACTGGTGCGGTAAAGGCAATGTGTTACAGTGACTTACTCTCTGGAAATGACACCGCGTGACGGGGGACAAAGTAGATTGCGCGCAACACTTGGAAGGCAATGCGTCCACCAGCGGCGGATATGTGTTTTGACCGGTGGGGCGAAATCAGTGACTCAGCCCCACCGATAAACTCGTTACACTCTGTTTGACGATCAGGCCGCTAGACGATCAGGTTGCCATTCGTCCGTAAGGTATCGACGTCGGTCCCCGTCACGCCCTCAAGCACAACCGCGTCGACGAAGCTGTCACCGCCTCCGTTCACATCGACCGAGACCGTGGTGTCGCCGGCGTTTTCTGTCACCTGGACAAATTCAGCCAGTACCGATGTTGCTTCGTCAAAACCTTGAAGTAGATCGGTGATGTCGAGTGCGTCACCGGAGGCACCGACGGTAAAGTCAGTGATAGTATCGGTGTTACCATCCAAGTCACCGGCATTCCAGCCGAAGGTGTCTGAGCCAGCGCCACCGGTCAGTTCATCACTACCTGCACCGCCGAACAGACCGTCTGATCCGCTTCCTCCATTGAGCGTGTCTGAACCTGCAAGACCGAACATCAAGTCGGTGTTGCCCGTGCCTGTCAGGGCGTCATCGACAACATCGCTGCCTGAGATCGTGTTCGGGATGGTCAAGCTGAAGCTATCTGTGAACCCGGCGTCCAGGATGTCCGTTCCATCGATTGTTCTTACCGATGCAATGGTGATGGTTGATGAGCCGGACGTAGCGGTCGGTCCTGCCGCGAATGCCAAGTCATTTGCTTGTGTCTCAATGCCGGTAAACACAAAGGAGCCACCACCACCGTCGACAACCGTTCCACCGCTGAGTGCTTCAAGCGTCACGCCAGTAGGCACTCCAGTGAATGTGATCTCAACCTGCTCAGGTGCTTGTTCGCCACTCAAATCGCCGCGTTGATCGATCATGCGTACATCGAGGTCTAGTGCGGCACGCCCCGTTGCGTCCACGGTCGCGTTTTGCGGAAGCACTTCGACATCATCTGCAACAGGTGCAACTTGGAGATCAAAGTTGACCGATGATTGGGCGGTGCTGCCATTGTCCAACTCCAAGGAGATGGCCGTCAACGTCAATGTCATCGTGCCGGCATAGTTGGTCGGCGTGGTCACTTGCAACGTCGCTAAAGCGGCAACCGGTATTGTCCACGAGTTGTCACCGTTGTTTGAGCCCGCGGAGAACAACGTGCCATCAGGAACGTTCTCAATCTTGACCGATAGAACCTCGGCGCCGTTCGTTGTCTCCGCGTCATCGAGTGCAGCCGTCAAAAGCCCGCTGAGATCAATTGGTGTGTCTACTGGCGTGACGCTTGAAGCACTCAGCGGTGGAACGGTTGTCGACAGTGGTGGTGGCTCCTTTGTGTTTACCGGC
>JBCBRD010000135.1:0-8733 GCA_039819885.1 Pseudomonadota bacterium | reverse complement strand
TCGCTTCGCGTTTTTGCCGATCATGTGGAATGATCGCAACCGCAATTGCTGTGAGAGCAACGAGGCGAATGACCGACATGATTTCGTGCTCCCTTGTGCAATACGAGCTTCATTCGTGGAATTGCTGTGTGCGACTTGGATGCAGGGTTGCTGAACTACGTAGAGTTAGCGCGATTTGAATAATTTTGCTTTCCAAAGTGTTATATGATTTGCGTTTGTTTTTATGCGTATTCGAGGTGTGAAAGTTGTGATTGCTAAAGATCTGTCCGCTGTTCTTTTGGTGAGGTTAATGGGCCGTTAAGCAAGCCTTGCCACATTCGGGGCGGGTGAGGCGTCCTCTAATTCCAAATGGACGGATGGGCATGACAACGACGATGCGGTTCGCCGCTCTTTTTCTATCAGCTGGTTTGACCGCGGGATTGGTGGCCAACCTCATGTTGTTTCAGCCAAAAACGGTTGGAGCAGACAAGCGGATTGCGCAATCGTCCCGCGCACCGGTTGCTGCCACTGCGCGCGCCGGTGGATCTGTTGTGGCAGCGAAACTGCCGGAAGCCGTTCAACCTGTTCGGGCGCCTGGGCAAGATGTGATGTCGGCCGCGAGAGCCATCGAAATCACACGGTCTGTACAGGTGGCTCTCAAGACCAAGGGATATTCACCAGGGCCAGCAGATGGTGTGCCTGGGTTGATGACAAGAGCTGCAATGATGGCCTTTGAATATGACAATGGGCTTGATTTGAGCGGTGATGTCACGAGTAAGCGACTTGAGATGTTGGTCTATGGCGTTCCTGCAAACCTACAGCATCGGAGTGCGCGTGAGAGCCTTGACGTTGGGCCCATTGCGAAGGACGTCATCCGAACAGTTCAGGGGTCACTGAAGACGGCTGGATACAATATCGGTATTGTTGACGGTGGCTTGAGCTTGAGAACGGCGAGAGCTATTGCCGAGTTTGAAGCCGATCAGGGGCTGAGCGAAACAGGTCGGATTTCTGGGCTACTGATGGCCAAATTGGTTTCGCTGGCCAGCCAGGGCAAACTGGCGCTACAGAATTAGCTGCAAACGGGCAGCGCTGGAACGGCTATGCTGCCTCTTCCATTCAATCCACAGTGTGGTTTGTATGATGGCTGGCTGGGTGATGTTTTTCCCGGCTGACTGCCGTTGTTTCCTCGATTTCAGACACGTGGAGTTCGATGCGCTTAAAAGCTGAAATCTGGGTGAAAGCGTACCTGCGCCTGTGCCAAGTGAACGATATCGCGGGCTTTGTGATCAAACGGGGTGATGCCGACGCAGGTTCCATCCTTATCCGTGTTAACCGGCTAGATGGTCGATCAATTCTGTTTGTTCCAGCGCCCGCCTCGTTGGACGATGATCGCGGTGGCCATCGCTTTGCTGCACGCACCGGACTTGAGGGGCAAAGCGATGACGAGGTGGATCAGATGATTGAAAGGACGTTGTCATTCGATCCGGATCTATGGGTTGTTGAAACGGAAGATCGACAAGGTCGGCACCTGCTTGACGATGCATTGAAGACCTAAAGCGCGTTCTCTGTGGACGGAATCGCTCTAGGTTTTTTCGCTCACGGCTGTTCGGCCTGACGGCCTGCCTCCGCGAGGGCGGCACAACGCGCCGGGTCGCCTTGCTCCCGCTGGTTTTGCTTCCACCAAAACCAGACAGAATCTAGTCCTGCTGTGATGATGTCGAAACATGAGCGCTTGCTATCGTTGCGTGTTAAGACTTCGTTTACACGAAACGTGTCCCAATCAAACGAGCAGGCGGATCCAACAGGGATTGTCTGGTGGCGGATCGAAGAGCGGGAGAGAATGGGGCGATGGGGCAAATCGTAGGGTTTCCGAAGATCGAAGATCGGATGGAACGTCGTGCGGCATCAGCAGATGATGCGATGAGAGACGAAGCGGGCAGCGCTGAGATATTGCTGTTCACCGGTATTCGTTATGAGCGGCAGGATGAGGGCGTTACGGTGTCTGAATGTCATGCTGAAGCGGATGAAGCGCTTGAGACCGCCTCCGAAGGCTAGCATCCTTTCCAACGATTTAGCTTCGAAAGTTGACGGTTAGGTTCTCAGGTTCCCGCTGCGCTTGAACTCGTTCATGCGGCACCACAACGACCTACCTGTCGATTGGGTAGCAATTGGATTTTTCAATGTCGATTTCGGTTTTCCGTCGGTAGGCGTTGCCGCGATCGGGTGCCCTAATAATCGCTATGCCGCTGCGGCTCTCCACAATCTGTTGCTTCACTTGCCGCGAGGTTAGACCGAGGGCTTCTGGGGTCAGACCTGAAAACTGTGAGGTTGACGGGATAAGCTTCAGATTCAAAGTGATTGGCAGTTCTTCTTGTCCAGCGGCCGTGTAAAGGCTGACGCCGCTTCGGCTGTGCACGGCGAGCGACCATCCAGCCCCAGGTAGGTAGGCGGTGAGTTGGACAGGAGATTTGCTGCTGTCGAACACGCACATTGCATAAAGCGTGTCAGCCCCCATGAAGGGCAATGGCTGTTGTTCCGGTGTGATGGCTGGCAAGTAGGCCATTTGGTTTGCCGGCAGATCTGATTTTAGCCGATTGATGGCTGTAGAATTCACAACATTCGAAACAGCGAGCGTTGTCGCAATGTGCAATATCCCAATGCACGTGAGTGCAGCGGCGATGATGCGCCACCTGTTTAAAGGCCAGAGAAGTAGCGAGATTGCTCGATCTACCATTGGATGGCGGGCGATCATCGGCACCTCACCTGTTCAATCGCTGGCAGAAGGGCTGCTGTATTGGCCGTGGTGTTTGGGTCGAAATCGTTTGACGGTTCAAGCAGATGGAGGACAACCGCGATGCGTCCAGCCCCACCCGTTGGCAACCAGTTGCCTGGCCTTGCGTCTCGGGCCAGGGTGATTACGAAGTCGCCTGTTGGTCTTAGGGCGATCGTGTCGCGCGTGTAGGCATAACGGTTCGCAGAGTTTGGGATTAGGCGTCCGTTTTGGTCGAAGACGGAAACGCTCCACCAGTTGGCGTCCAGGTCCTTGCCGGCGATGCGGTACTCGCATGAGGAGTGTAGGCGAATGCCATCTTGGTCAGATGTCGCTGTATAGGTTGCTGCGATATCGCTGGATAGGTTGAGCCGTCCTTCGCGGGCAAAATGTGCACGCGTGTATGGGTCGGCGTCGGCGCGGCCCTCGCTGGTCCAGGCAACCCACGGTCCAAGCGTGTGTGTTGAGAGCGTTGAGCCCGCTGACACCATGTACCAGCTGGACCCTAAGCCGCCGATCAAGACAATTCCGACAAACAATGCGATGTCCGATGCGGTTGTCAGGGTATTGAGAATGCGCCGCTTGATCTTGTGAAGGAGCAGGTGCTTTTGTGGTAGCTTCAGCTTCATTGCGGACTACTGCCCCGACCTTAGAGACGCACGCCGATCACGAGGGGTGCTTGTGTCCGGAGTGTTTTGATCTTTCGACTTGGCATCATCGGTCTTCGGCGTGCCATCAGGTTTCTGAGGTGCTGGTAGGCCACCAGCCTCGCGAAGTTTGGAGACGAGCTTTTGGAGCGCGTTTCGCGTCCGTTTTGGCATCAAACTGACTGCGCGTTTGGGTGCTAGGCTACGTTGGGCAAAGGCTGGATCGGATAAGCGCAGTGCGGCCAGTCTGTCGCGTTCTGCGAGCTGCGTTGGATGGGTTTTGAGTCCTGGGATGTTTGGAATGTTCATGTCGCGGTGTGCAACAGACATGTAGGCCTGCCATGTTTGAGCAGGAAGGCTGCCGCCGGTGACACGACCGGTCGGGCGGAAGTCATCATTTCCGAGCCAGACGCCGGTTACGTATTTGCCTGTGAAACCCATGAACCATGCGTCGCGGTAGCTAGAACTGGTTCCTGTCTTCCCGACGGCATGCGTAAACTCAAGTTTGGCACGCCCTCCGGTTCCTCCTTCAACAACTTGATGCATCATCTGGTTCAAGCCTTGCGCGACCTTGCGGGGCACGATCTGTGGTGCTTCGGGTGCATCTGCTTCGTGCGAGAAAAGCAGTTCACCCTTGTTGTTGACGAGTTCGAGGATGGCATAGGGTTTGGCGAGCTTGCCGCCGTTGGCAAACGTTGCAAAACCGCCTGTGTGTTCGAGGACCGTGACTGCGCCATCGCCGAGTGCCATTGAGCAGCTTGGGCGAATGCCGTTTACGCCAAGCGATTTCGTAAACTCGACCACATTCTTGCGCCCAAGCTTAAATGACAAGGAGACCGCTGTTGTGTTTAAGGATTTTGCGAGCGCGTAGCTTAGATTGATCCGCCGTCCGCTCCCGTAGCTGCCGTTGTAGTTTTTTGGTCGCCATCGGCCGCAACTTGGTGATGAATCTCGAACAGTCGATGTCGGTCTTAGGCCGCCCTTATGGAGCGCCAGAGCGTAGATGTAGGGCTTGAATGATGACCCTGGTTGCCGGCGGGCGTTTGTTGCACGGTTGAATTGGCTTTCGCCGTAGTCCGTGCCGCCGACGATGGCGCGAACAGCGCCATCGGTTTCCATCGAAACGAGGGCTCCTGAGCGAACGCGCTTGTAACGCCCTTTGTTCTTAATTGTAGATATCAAGGCTTCTTCCGCCATGCGTTGTAGGCCAAGGTCGATGGTCGTACGGGCGGTTAGGACATATTCGTTCTTGCCCTTGGCGATCCGTTTCACTTCCTCGAAGGCCCAATCCAGGAACCAATCCGGGCTGGTCAGTGTATCAGCCGGCTTGGTCACCGCTGGCCGGATACGTGCTTCGTGCACCTGTCCGGCTGTGTAGAAACCAGCTTCCACGAGGTTGGAAAGCACCTCATTCGTGCGAGCGCGTGATCTTGGTAGGTTGACGTGTGGCGCAAAACTCGTGGGGGCCTTGTAAAGGCCCGCGAGCAAAGCCGCTTCGGCGAGACTCACGTCTCGGACAGTTTTGCCAAAATAGAACTGCGCTGCGGCTTCAACACCAAATGCTCCACCACCCATGTAGGCACGGTCGAGATAGAGCTTCAGTATTTCGCGCTTGGTCAACCGTGATTCAAGCAGGAAGGCCAGGAAGACTTCCTTGATCTTTCGTGTGATGGAGCGCTCGGACGAAAGAAAGAGGTTCTTTGCGAGCTGTTGCGTCAGTGTTGAGCCACCCTGCACGACAGAGTTGGCGCGCACGTTTTCAATAAGTGCGCGGGTGGTGCCCACAAAATCGACGCCGATATGCTCGAAGAACCGCCTATCTTCTGTGGCGAGCGTCGCTTTGATGACGGATTCGGGGATCTCTTCCAGTGGAACGGCATCGTTATGCAGGATGCCGCGTTTGCCGATCTCGTTGCCGTTCTGGTCAAGGAATTTGACTGAGTAGCGACCGGTCAGAAATCTGTCTTCGTCAAATTCCATAAATGCAGGCAATGCCAACGCATAAAGGATGATCAGGCCACCAGCTCCCAAGGTCAAGCATTCACATGCGGCCTCGTTGGCGAGCCTCTTCCAACCTGTCAGCCGAAAGCGCGCAAAGAAGCTCGCGCTGGCGTTCCAGGCATTGGCCAGCCGTTGCCATATCTCGGACAGGGTGGAATCGATTTTTGAATCGAGCCCCATCCAGTCGATGATGCGGTCACGCCCGCCCTGTTTGAAAAACCAGTCGCTCAAGAGCCTAACATCTCAGTTGGTTGTCGAAAAACGCTGCTATTACTCGGTCCGAAGCTTTGCAATCAATGCAGAGGAGCTTGCGAACGCGTAAGTATAGCCGAGTGGTCCAAGACGGTCATCATGGGCATTAGAGATTTGCCATGGGATTGTTGTTTTCACGATCACTCGCCATACCAGAAGGCGTAGCATCAAATACGACGGAATTGTGAGGCGCTTTTGGCGAAAGACAATGAGTGTGGCGATGGGGAACCGTTCTGGCGCCACGTGAAGCTGGAAGCCATGTCGCCTGAGCAGTGGGAATCGCTGTGTGACGGGTGTGGGCGATGCTGTTTGTTGAAGCTGGAAGATGAGGATACGGGTGAGATCCATCTGACCAAGTTGTCGTGTCGGCTACTGAATGTCGGGACCTGCCGCTGTGAAGACTATGCGAACCGACATGTGCGGGTGTCTGATTGCCTGTCAATAGATCCCAAGACTGTAAGGTCGCTGAGCTGGCTGCCGCCAACGTGCGGATATCGCAAGGTTGCTGAGGGGCGGGAGTTGAGCTGGTGGCATCCGTTGGTGTCGGGAGATCCAGAGACTGTGCATCAAGCGGGGATCTCGGTGCGAGGATGGGTGCGGAATGAAGATCATGTACTGGATGATGACTGGGCACGATATGTGATTTCCGACTTCGACGATGAATGATTTGTAAGGGTCTGATGTTGGCTGAAGATATGCCCGCGCTGAGTGCGTGTGAGATACTGGAGTGTTGACTGGTTCTTCCTTCGCAATTCATTGAAAACATTGATTTAATTCACTTTTAGCTGTTGACGGTGTGACGGTCCTCGTGTAGGTTCTTGTTATGGCTGGAGAAGCACGGGAGTAACCCTCTCGGAGCTGATCCGGCTTTTTTGTTGGGGTGGCGAAAGCGAGGACTATGGCGGTCGACGAAGCGACGTGGGCCGCTGTCCGGCGCGCCTATGAAAGTGGGGACGTTTCTGTCGGCGATGTCGCGCGGTCTCACGGGATCTCAGTGTCGACGCTTTACCGCCGCGCCAGGACGTGTGGTTGGGCGCGGCGTACGGTGCGTGCCGGTCGTGCTGCTGGAACCGAAACTCAAGAGGCTGCAGCCGTCCAGCGCCGCCAGAATGGTTTGCCATCCTCAGATGGTGTTGCTCAGCAGGACCATGCTGATGGCCGCAAGACTAAACCTGCGTCGAAGGTGAAATCGACAAATGAGAAGCCTGCGCTTTTGAGGCGCCTCTACAACGCAATTGATATGAAATTGAGCCGCTTGGAGGACCGCATGCGGACGAACTCTGACCTCTCGTGTGCTGACAGTGAGCGGGAAACACGGGAGCTTTCCAGCATGATCAGGAGCTTTGAAAAGGTGACGGCGTGTGCGGCAGACCTCAATACAAAACGCAGCAAACGGGGCAAGGCAAAAGGCGATCAGCCAAGAGGCGGCGTTGCCGATGCGGAGCGCATGCGCCTTGAAATTGCGGAACGTCTTGAGAAGCTATTCACGAAAGGGGCGTCTGAGCGAGGCGCTGGCGGCGCTCAGTCCGACTGAATTGGAAGCCCTGCAGGCAGATTGGCAGGTTTGGGCGCACGACTCGCAGTTGCCGCCTACCAAAGCTGTTGATGGCGGTGATTGGCGGGTTTGGCTGGTGCTCGGTGGGCGTGGGGCCGGCAAAACGCGGGCAGGCGCTGAATGGGTGAAGGCTATGGCGCTGGGTGAAGCGCCGTTTGCCAACGCCCCGGTTGAGCGGATTGCTCTGGTTGGTGAGACGATGGCCGATGTGCGGTCTGTCATGGTGGAAGGCGTATCGGGTTTGCTGGCGATCCACCGAGCAGAAGACCGACCGGTATTTGAGCCGTCGAAAAACAGATTGACCTGGTGGAATGGGGCAGTGGCGCAGATGTTTTCAGCCGAAGGTGCTGAGGGTTTGCGTGGTCCGCAGTTTGGAGCCGCATGGTGTGATGAAATCGCGAAATGGGCCAATGCAACGCATGCCTGGGACATGCTGCAGTTTGCGCTTCGGTTGGGGCAATGTCCTCAAGTTGTGGTGACGACGACGCCAAAGCCGGTGCCGGTCTTAAAGAGCTTGATAGGCGATGAGCGCACGGTGGTTAGCCGGGCGTCGACGACGGACAATGCGGAGAACCTGGCGCCGACGTTCATCGATGAGATGCGGCGTAGGTACGCAGGAACGGCATTGGGTCGTCAGGAGCTGAATGGCGAGCTGATTGAGGATGTCAGCGGTAGCTTGTGGCGGCGCGATTGGATTGATGATGCGCGGGTCAAGGTGGTGCCTGATCTGACGGCGATCGTGGTGGCGGTTGATCCGCCGGTCACCGCAACGGTGCGGTCTGATGCGTGCGGGATTGTTGTGGCGGGCTTGGATGGCAATGGTGCTGCCATGGTTCTTGCGGACCGTTCTGTGCAGGGTCGCGAACCAGCGACGTGGGCGCGGGCTGTGATTGCGGCGTATCACGATTTTGAGGCGGACCGGGTTGTTGCCGAGGTGAACCAGGGTGGCGATTTGGTGCGCACGGTCTTGCAGCAGATTGATGCGCGGGTGCCGGTGCGATCTGTGCGGGCCACGCGGGGCAAGTGGTTGCGGGCAGAGCCGGTGGCCGCGCTTTATGCGGAAGGTCGCATCAGGCATGCAGGTGTGTTCGAGGAGTTAGAAGACGAGATGTGTGTGTTTGGCAGTGACGGGAAAGCAAACGGACATAGTCCAGATCGGCTGGATGCACTTGTTTGGGCGGTGACGGATTTGATGTTGAGCAACACGGTGAAGCCGAAGGTGCGAAGGCTTTAGTTCGCTCACGGGCCTGTCCGGGTGCTGTCGCACCCTGGCCCTGCGCGGGCGCGCAGCACATTTGCTTGTCAACAGGCCCAAGGGCCTGATTGAGCAGGCTGCGGGTCGCCTTGCTCCCCGAGCTGCTGGTCGCAGCTCGATGGTCTATCGCTCACGGGCCTGTCCGGGTGCTGTTGCACCCTGGGGCCCTGCGCGGGCGCGCAGCAAAGGCTTCGGGTCGCCTTGCTCCCCGTGCTGCTGGTCGCAGCTCGATGGTCTATCGCTCACGGGCCTGTCAGGGTGCAACAGCACCCAG